>PLKU01000355.1 GCA_003140705.1 Acidobacteriaceae bacterium | reverse complement strand
CAGTGCGGCGGCGCCGGCGCCTTCGGCGAGGGTCTTTTCGTGCTCCAGAAGAAGCAAGATGGCGCTGGCTACCTCTTCGTCGTCGACGGTAACAATCTCGTCCACGTAGCGGGAGACCAAGGGGAGGGTCAGGTCACCGGCGCGCCGAACGGCGATGCCGTCNNCTGCTTCGCGAGCACGGAGCATAGAGGGGAGCTTCTCCGGCTCGACGCCGATGACGCGGATCCTTGGATTTGTCTCTTTGAGCGCACAGGCGATGCCGCTGATGAGCCCACCGCCTCCGACGGGGACGACCACGGCTTCGATGTCGGGAACCTGCTCGAGTAGTTCGAGGGCGATGGTGCCCTGCCCCGCGATGACTTCAGCGTCGTCGAAAGGGTGAATAAAGGTCTGTCCTTCTTCGATGCGACGCCGCATCGCTTCTTCGAATGCTTCGTCATAGGTTGCGCCGTGGAGGATGACCTCGGCACCGAAACCCTTTGTGGCGGCGACCTTGATTTGCGGCGTGGCCAAGGGCATGACGATCTGGGCGCGGATGCCGCGGGCTGCGGCATGGAAGGCAACACCCTGGGCATGGTTACCTGCGCTGGCAGCGATGACGCCGCGTTTGCGTTCCGTCTCACTTAGAGTGAGGAGCTTGTTGAGTGCGCCGCGCTCCTTGAAGGAGCCGGTGCGTTGCAGGTTATCAAGCTTCAAGTGCAGGGCAAAGCCGGCCAACTCGGAAAGGTCGTGCGAGAGCTGGCAAGGCGAGACGTAAATGGACTCGCCGATGCGGGCACGCGCGGTCTGAATGCTGGAGAGGGTGACAGTTTCCAAGAGATTCCTCCTAAACCGAGGGAACAATTGCGTGGAGATGAAAAAACCACCAGCCGCGTTTGCGGGTGGTGGCCTGTGTGATGCTCAACTCGAATATTCCGATTTGTCAGGCTTCGATTCCCGCGCTCTTGTTGGAGAAGGTAATTCGGCAGGCGGGCATCGGCGGAGTACAGACCATGTCAGGAAAGGGCTTCGTGTTGGCAATTGACCTGTGCATGATGTTATCGAAGTAGAACAGAGGACGGGCGACGCGTCAAGGAGATCGTCATTTCGCGGCCGAGGAGCACGCCCTCAGAAGATGTATGGGCGGATCGATAATTCCCGGACAGAGAAGGATGAACGGCCCCGGTGGAGTGCCGGAGCCGCTCTTTGAACCATGTTGGGTATATTTGGGCAGTGGCTAAGGCTTGGCTTTCTTATCATCCGCCGCGGGCTTGGCTACCGGCTTGGCGGCTGCTCCCGACTTGGGCTTCCAGTNNCGGGTACGTAGCTCTGCGCAGGGTTAACGGAGTAGATCTCGGTGCGATCCTCTTCGAGGCATTCGGCGCGCAGTTCGCGGAACTTCTTCTTTTCGTCATCGGTCAGGGTTGCGCCAAACTTGTCGTTGTCCGCAAAACCAGTGTCGACGTCGGTAAGCGAATTGTCAGTGGTCAAAAACACATAGTAGCCAGTATCTTCGCCGTACTCTGAGTGGAGCGCGACCCAATGAGCGCTAGTGCCCGCCTTTTGATAGAGGTCGACCCACATTTTCGCCAACTCATGAAATTCCTTGCCATGGCCGGACTTAACATGCATGATGTCGGCTTCAAGGTAGCGGTGGTGCAACAAGTCGACGCTTGGCCGAAGACTTAGATCCGGCACGTAACTGAAGAGCAACGTCTTGCTGTCTTCGAGAAGTTCGCCATCAGCAACGTTGAGAGGCTCAAACTCTGCCGCAACAGCCGGATCATCGAAGATCTTGTTGGCCTTCTCCATTTCGGCAAAAGAGTCAAACCCTGAAATGTAAATGGCGCGCGGCTTGCCAGACATTGAGTTGTAGGCGAAGTAATTGATGGGGAACTTGGCCCTGGCCATGGCACGAACGAATGCGCCCTCGGTCTTGTCATGAGCCGCTCCACCCTTGCCGGGCTTGGTGTATTCAACGGTGATTTGGAGATACTTGGGTGGCGTCATTGGAGCGGTGGTAGGCTGATGTTGCGCTGCAGCCACTGAGATGCCGGGGACTGCAAGGGACAGTCCCAAGAGCAGGGGGCTGATCTTTCTCATTTTCTTAATCCTCCTAGATTGGCTCTTGGATCGCACACGGGGGGGGGCCTGAAGGGAAGTCAGTGCTGCGTTCAGAGCATATGAACTTGTATCCTTTTCGGCGCATCGATGTAAAGTATTTCAAAATGGGTTGCCTTGAAGGGCCGCTGCAGATTCAATGACGCCCATGGTCAGACCGCAGCGGCATTGAGAGGCATCGCTTCGATTGGCCAAGTTACCCGTACGGCAGTGGAGACGGAGCAATAAGGCGGGAAATCTTTCTCAAAGTTGTATAACTTGAGTCGGAGACAGGTTACCAACGTGGACTCAATACACTTGAAGGTCTCATACCCCACGGGTACACTCATTGAGTGGAGTCCCCGAAGGTTAAGACATTCGCTCTAGTCGTGTTGGTGCTTGTTTCCTCCGACTTAGTTTGGGGTGCGCAGACAACCGGACTGCCCTCAGGCTGGGTTGAGACGAGTGGACCGGCTGGCTCTGCTCCTGACGACCAACACTTGCCGTGTGCCACCTACTCAGAAAATGAGTGGCAGGTGTCAGCGCATGGGTCGGACCTGCGCATTGTGGATATTGGCAGCGGAAAGCGAGTGGACGATCCCCTGCCTGCGCATTTTGTGCGCACGAAGGAGATGCAGGGAAGGGCAAATGCAGTCAAGGTGGATGATGGTTGGCTGATTGGGTTCGATGGGGGACAATTTGGCGGAGGTCTTTGGGGGACGGATGCCGAAGGAAGACAGTCAAGACAACTGACCGGCGAAAATGTTCGCGTCATCCTGCGAAGGGGGCAAGAGGCCCTGGTGCTGACTGGCCTGGCGCACATGGACAGCGATCATGGGGCGATCTTCTCCTATCGGCCCGCCAGCGGAGGGGCCGGTGATTTCGTTCGGATCGCTGATCTGGGATCTGCTCCGGCTGCAGCGACGTTCCGAAGCGGTGGAGCTCTCCTGATAGCCGCAGAGGCACGGGTTCTGGAATTGACAGCCGATAACCAACTTCATGTGGTTCTTCAAAACGGTGGCATGAGCCTCTTATTCCCTAACTCAATTGTCGAAGGCAAGGACGGTTCCATATTCGTGGGGATGAGGTTCTATGTTCTTGAACTGCATCGTACAGAAGACCATCCCTATGAAGCTTCATGGTTCGTTCGATCCAGATGCGTGCGAACCAAGATATCGGACTTCCGCTGCGTCTGCGTTGGTGGTTCAAGCGACAAGTAAAACACTTGAAGCGGGCTTAGGTGATTGGCTGCTGGTCAACGCTCAGGGCCTGTCCATGGAGGGATTCGCGGGGACGAGCAACACGTCCGCACTCCCGGCGGCCCGAGTGCTACCTGCTTCGCTGGAGGTGGCGGAGCGACGCATTGCGCTCTTGAGGGCGCGAATGGAAAAATCAGCGTGATTCCAAGCACATATACCGGCACATCCGCGAGAATGCCAATCATGGATTTCATCAGAGTTTCCGATCCCGCCTCTAGAGGGAAGCTCGGAAGATGGTTGCAATCACCAAGTGTCTAGGATGCGCTGAATGATACACAGGATTCTCGCGGCGACGGAATCTTCCCGTGATGAAGGGTGAATGAATTGAAAAACCCAGCTTCGGTTCTGATCCCTTCTCGCAAGAAGGCCGGTGCCAAACTGAGGCACCGGCCTTCCATTAGATGTTCTAGGCCCAAGATGTTTACGGGGTCTGCATCTTGTGGAGTAATTCGACGGAATGTTTCTCATCGATGTTGTGGCGGCGGCCATCCCCACTGGTGGTGGCACCTTCGACGATCAGACGGATGGTCTGTTCGGGCGTCAGTCCTGAATCGAGGGCGATGAGCTTGGCGGCAAGGTTGACCGTGTTGGGCGAAGCCATTGAGGTTCCGGAGAAGCGGACCTTATCGCCGCCGGGCAGCACGGATTCAACCTGGTAGCCGTTGGCATCGACAAGTACGGTTGGGCCATAACTGGTGAAGCTTGCCTCGTCGCCGGCCTGGTCGACGGCGCCAACAGTGAGCAGGTTGGGCAGAACGAAGGATGAGGGGATCATCTCGTTGAAGCTGCTGTTGCTATCCGCGTTGCCAGCCGCGCAGATGAAGAGGATCTCAGGTGCGCTCTTGAGAGCGTTGTAGAGGCCGTCACGCTCAATGGCAAACAGCTTGTTGGCGATGGCCTTGCGATCAGCCGCGTCCTTGCCCATGCCGTTCTTTTCAAGTGCCGTCTCGTAGTCCTCAGGGCCACCGCCCCAACTCATGTTGACGACCCGGATGTGATTGGAGCGGAACCAGTCAACGTAGGCCTGGCTGTCCGCGGCGGCACGCCGGGAGAGCTCTTCGGATGGAGCCATGGGAATATTGTGCCAGTCGAAGGTGATTCGACCTACCGCGAGGCGAATGGCCGGGTTGCCGCGAGAAGCGATGCCTGCAACGTGGGTTCCGTGCGAGTAATCGCCGAAGAAATTGAGCTGCTCAAGGAAGGTAGGAATATCAGCCGATGACATGCTGCCCAGTTTTTTCTTCAAGGCCGAAGCTTCGGGGCTGTCGATTGAAAGTTGAAGGTCGGAGAGGCCTTTCAGCTCACCACGCATGCTCGGGTATAGTTCCTGCTGTTTTGCATCGAGAGGGATTAGATAGCCGTGTGTGGGTAGCCCCATGAGGTCGAATGCGATGTCATGCGGATCGCCACTCGCCGCGGGATTTGGATCGGTGTAGGCGCGGCCGGGGAAGAGGGCAAGATCGGAGCCGGAGTCCCAAATGGCGACTCTTACCGGGGTGAGCTTGTTCGCATCCGTCAGCGTGATCTCGCGCGCTTCCCAGATGTCGGCCTTCTGGACGTTGTTGGCTGCGACATCCTGCGAGAGCACTGCAACGGTGACGGCCTTGAGCGGGATGATGAACTTGAGGACGAATCTGTTGCTGATGAGGCCCCATGCGAGGTCGTTGCTTAGCTGATGGGCTTTGGCAAGGGCAGGCTCGATTCCTGCTTGCACACTACCAAGGACCAATGCGGCGCTAACGATTTCCGCGCTGCTCTTGGCCTCTTTGATGCGGTTGCCAACGATGGCCCAGGGCAGCGGCTGAAGCTTGGCTGCGTATGCCTTGGCAAAGGCTTGTTCAAAGGCCGGCCCGGAGACCTGGCCGGTGGCAGTGTGAGCGTCAAGCATGGCAGTGATACGAAGGCCACTCAGCATTTTGGCATCTGGCTTGTCTTCGAGATTGCGAATTGTGTCCATTGTTTCGAGCGCGGCCTTGTCCTGGTCGCCGGCAAGAACCTGAAGCGTGAGCCGAACACCCAGAAGACTGCGCAGGGTGCCTCGGTCCTGGATGTCGTAATCGTTGAGAACAGAGTCGACATCGGCTCGGACCTTGTCGGCGAAGACTTTGAAGGTGGCGTCATCGGAGTTGAGCAGCTCAGTTGCGGTCCCGGCAATTGGGTAGTTGAACCGCGGCAGATCGTTCTCAGTCTTTACGATCTTCTTTGCGGGAGACTGGGCGAAGGAATTTGCCGCCGATGCGGCGAAAAGGGCCGCGACAGCAAGATTCAACATTGCATTGCGCGGGATATTGCGGAAGGCGCTGCGATTCATTGGGTGCTCCAGGAAGAGAATTCTGCTTTCAGGTAAGTTTAGATCGGGATTTCCGGTTTGCGCATTGGCGATGAGCCAATATACTCCATGGCGGCTCCAGAGGGGCACGCCTTTTTCCCAGCTATTGAAGGGTGCGGAGACTAAAAGATTGCGCCGAGTTTGGCGAAGGAATCCAGTTCGAGCAGTTGCTGGCCTTCGGGCGTGGGGTCAAGGGTCGCGTGTTCAAGGACCCATGTGTCCTTGTGGAATAGGAAGACGGCATGAAGTCCGGCGGCGAGGGCGGGGTTGATGTCGCTCTTGATGCTGTTGCCGATCATCCAGCTGGTGTGCGGCTTGAGCTCATGGCGGGCAATGACTTCGCGATAGGTGGGCGGGTCTTTCTCAGCGACGATCTCAACTGCAGAGAAATGCGTGGAGAGGCCGGAGCGCGAGAGCTTGTCAGCCTGCTCGGCGCGGTTGCCCTTGGTCATCAAAATGAGATGGTGGCGAGTGGATAGTTCGGCCAGCGTCTCCGCAACATCGGGGAGTAGTTCGATCTCCTGCTTGGCGATGGAACGAGCGAAGCCGAGAATGCGCTCGGCCTTCTCTTCGGTGACCGGCGCGGGGCTGAGTCGTTCAAAGCAGGTGACGAGGGAGCGGGTAAAGCTGGTGAGGCCGTAGCCGTGGGCGAGGATGGTTTCGCGCTCGACGGCGTTGAGGGTCTGGCGCACTTCGGCGGGTGAATACTCATGGTGATTGAGATAGCTGATGAAGGCGGCGATGGCGCGCTCAAAGTAGATGTTGTTTTCCCACAGGGTATCGTCGGCGTCGATGAGCAGGGTTTGACCGGCAGGGAATTGGGGCATGGGAATTATGGTAACGAATTCGATTAGGTCGGTTAAACAGTGTCATGTGGATTCCCACCCTTGACGCGAAGAGACGGCGTCAACAGCGGGTACCGGATTTCGTGATGAAGCGGACGGACCCAATTTGCTACTTCGGAGTGTCGGGTAGGGTGTACTCGAATTCGTAAGAGTGCTTGCCACTGTCGTTGGTAATGGTCATGGATCCGGAGATGCCGGTCAACTCGCCTGTGCCTGAGCCGGGCACTACCGTGACGGAGAGCTTTAGACTCTTCTGGTCCATGACGCCGATGTGCTGGAGGGCAAAGGTGCCGGTGTGACCGTTCAGGGTGCCAGTGACTTGTTCGATGGCGACGTAGCCGGCGTTACCGCTGGAAGGATCTCCGGCGGCCAGCATCTCTCCCTTGCTGATGGCTTCAAGATCGCCGTGGAACTGCTTCACGAGAGCGTAGCGGCCGATGAGAGTGCTGGCGGTGGCGTCGTCTCCGGGGAGCGGCGAGGTTTTGACGTCAAACGGTCCTGCTGCGTGACGGGTCATGACGGGGTCCTTCCTTTGGAGCTTTAATGCCGGAGCCTGGGAATGTACCACCAAGGTCAGGCACACGCAGGCAGAAAGAGCGATGCAGTTCAGGGTACGCATCTTCATATGAGAAGCCTTTAGTCAAAAGGTTGGCTTCATGCTAGCCCACCCGAGCCGCAAAGACAAAAAAGTGGCGAGGATGGGCGGATGCCTCTAAGGCTTCGGTTGGGCGGCGAGCCACCGATCCAGATTTGGTTCTTGAAGGGTCCGGAACTCGATGCAGGAGTTGATTTTTTCGATGGCGTGTTTGAGAGCAATATCAGATTCGGGAACTGTGTGGGTGGAGAAGAAGCTCNNACCACATAGGTACCCAGCCCAGTGGCAAACTGGACGCTGACTTTGCCCCAGTTGGTCTCAAGATACTTCCAGGCCAGGTCGCGGGTCTCGCGGTTCTGGATGGCGTTTCTGATTTGAATGGCGGCATCCTGATTTCTGACTTTGCCGGAGACAGCATAATCCAGAGCGCGTTGGACGAGAGCTGGATCNNTGGATGTCAGGATTGTTCGAGGTTTCAAAGACCTTCTGCAGACGATCAAAAAGGACGGAGTCGCCGTTGCGGGCTGCTACGTAGAGGGCGGTATGCGCAAGCGTGGGATCGACTGAAGATGGATTGTTGAGATACTTATCAGCAATTTGCTGGGCCTGGGCAAGCACGGCAGGGTCTTTGTCATAGTAGCCGAGAAGTTCGAAGAGCTGTGCGCGCAACTCGCGTGTNNGCGCCGAGCCTGGTGTACTGCGGAGCGAAGGTGTTTCGAATCCATGCAGACAGGCCAGTTCTCTCCTCAGGAGTGGCGGCAATTTGTATGTAGGCGGCACTGATTCCCGCGACGGTCTGCTTCATAACGACGGCATTGGAATCCGACTTGACGGTGGAGGCGAGGTGAAGGTAGTCGCTTACGGTAGCTTTGTTGGCTTGAACCTGTGCCCATTCGTCGCCGATGAAGCTGATGCGCTCGGCGGGCGTGAGGCTGGTCTCGATGCCTGCAACGATGGGGGCGTAGGCGTTGGGTGAATAAGCGCTGCGGTAGTAGCCCTTGCCTCGCGCATTGGCAAAAAAGAGCCCAGTTGCGGGCACGTTTAAGGTGGAGCTATCGGGGGTAATCAGCTGGCAGTCCTGTCCCTTTGCAGTCTTGATGCAGACGGGGAGGGTCCACTTCTGCGCGGGATCGGGTTGGATGCTGGGGCTCAGGAAGAACCGGGTTTGCGCCACCGGCGCCTTTCCGTCGGCCGGATCGCCGAAGGTGAGCAGTGGCTCACCGCGCTGGGCGATGAGGCTGGCCATGATCTTGTCCACCGGCTTTTGGCTGGCGGCGGTCTGTGCGTTCCAAAAGTCTTCGGCGGTGGCGTTTGCATAAAGGTGTGCGGAGAGATAGGCGTGAACGCCTTTGCGGAAGGTTTCCTCGCCCAGGTAGTTCTCGACAGTGAGCAGGACGTCGCTGGCCTTGCCGTAGGCGATGCCGTCAAACATCTGTTCGATTTCTTCAGGTGTGTCGGCGCGGGCCCGGATGGCGCGGGTGGTGGGCAGCGCATCGAGATTGAGTGTCTCTTCCTTGTCGGCGGAGACGCCTGAATTCATGTTCCACTCGGGGTGCATGGCCGCTACTGCCTTGTTCTCCATCCAGGTGGCAAAGCCCTCATTGAGCCAGATGTTGTCCCACCATTGCATGGTCACCAGGTCTCCAAACCATTGGTGGGCCATCTCATGAGCAATGACAACTGCGACCCGCCTTTTCGCATCGATGGACGCCGTTTTGGGGTCGAGGAGCAGGTCAGTCTCGCGATAGGTGATGGCGCCGAAGTTTTCCATGGCGCCGGCCTCGAAGTCAGGCAGGGCGATGAGGTCGAGCTTCTTGAGCGGATACGGAATGCCGAAATAATCGTTGTAATAATGGAGCACGTACTTGGCGATATCGACGCCATAGGGAGTGAGCGAAACCTTGTCAGGCGTAGCACAGACACGGATGGCTACACTGTCCTGTGCGCCTGAGGAACATTCGAAGTCGCCGACGAGGAAGGCGACAAGGTAAGTGGACATCTTCGGGGTGGTGAAGAACTTGAGGGTGTGCTTGTTGGCGGGGCCTGGTGTATCAGACTCGACAGGGGTGTTGGAGATTGCAGTGTCGGCGGCGTCGATGACCAGAGAGACATCGAAGGTTGCCTTTAGGGCGGGCTCATCGAATGACGGGAAAGCGCGCCTTGCATCCGTTGACTCAAACTGGGTGACGGCGTAGTTGCGCCGGTCGGTTTTGGAAAGATAGAAGCCTCGCAGGTCGTTGTTGAGGATGCCTGTGTACGTAATGGCGAGGGTGACCTTGCCGGCAGACAGCATTTCAGGGAAGGTGAAGGTGGCCTGCTCCTTGTCTTTGTCGAGCGAGACTGTGGCCTGCAACTGCTTACCGTCGACAGTGGCAGAAACACTTTGGAACTCGATTTCAGCCGAGTTGAGGGTGACGGTGTATGTGGGGTCGGCAAGGGCAATGTCAATGGTCTCAACGCCGGAAAACGTCGCAGCTTTGAGATCGGGCGTAAGGGTGAGCGAATAGTGCACGGGGCGAACCGTATCTGGCAGGCGCTGGGCGGTGGCCGGGCCGGGGGTGGCCAGGAAGATGCATATTACGGTGGCTGCGAACAACGCAAAAAGACTGTTGGGTAAAAAGAAATCACGGCGAAAAATCATTTATTCCTCATGAGTCAGCGGAATGATCGAACAAAGGACTTGTGGGGCGCAATCTAACTCTTGTGTAACGTTGTCGTTCGCGCTCACTGGCTCAGGAGGCGCACCGTGCTGACTTAGATATTGTAAGACAGTCGATGACCGGCCTGAGGGTTAGGCGCGGTCACTGGATGCCGACCTCTGCTGATAAGTTGGAAGAGGCAAGGCATCGTTCAGGCGATGTTCCTCATTCCTCAGGTTCTCTTCTCTTGACGACTTCTCATAAATCGGACGGGCTGGCTGAGTTGTTGCGGTCAGTATTTGGCTTTGCGCGGTTCAGGGCAAATCAAGAGGCGGTTTGCCGTGCGGCGATCGGGGGGCGCGACCTGCTTTTGGTGATGCCTACAGGGGCGGGTAAAAGTTTGTGTTACCAGTTGCCGGCGATCGCGCGAGGCGGGACAGCTCTGGTGATCAGTCCACTGATCGCGCTGATGGAAGATCAGGCGGCCAAGCTGGACGCATTGGGGCGGCGGGTGGCGCGGATTCATTCAGGACTGGATCGAAGCGTGGCGCGGCAAGCCTGTGTGGATTATTTGGCGGGGAATCTTCAGTTTCTATTCATTGCGCCGGAGCGGTTACGCGTGCCGGGTTTTGCCGAGATGCTGGCCAAACGCAAGCTGGCGCTGATTGCGATCGATGAGGCGCATTGCATTTCACAATGGGGGCACGAATTCCGGCCCGACTACCGGCAACTAAGCAGGCTGCGCACGAGCTTTCCGAAGCTGCCGATTGCGGCGTTCACCGCGAGCGCGACGCGGCAGGTGCGGCACGACATTTTGAAGCAATTGCAAATGCGCGATCCGCATCTTTACATCGCCAGCTTCCATCGCCAGAATTTGCGCTACATAGTGCAGGAGTGCGAAGCCCGGACGCAGATGGAATTGCTCGTCCCCGCTTTGCGGCACTATGCGGGCGAGAGCGTGATCGTGTATTCGCCCACGATTCGCCGGGTGGAGGAAACGGTCGAATACCTGGAGGAGAGCGGGATTGCGGCGGTTCCGTATCACGCGAAAATGGAAACGCCCATGCGGCGGCAGAATCAGGAACGATGGATGTCGGACGAAGTACGGGTGCTGGTCGGAACCATCGCCTTCGGCCTCGGCATCAACAAGCCTGCGGTACGGGCCGTGATTCACCTGTCGCTGCCGCAGTCGATTGAGCAGTATTACCAGGAGGCGGGCCGCGCGGGGCGTGATGGGCGGCAGGCGGATTGCGTGCTGCTCTGGCAGAAACGGGACCACGTTCTGCTGGAGTACTTCATCGGAAAAATTTCGGATGATGCCGAGCGCGAGCGAGCATCCGGACGGAAACGCGTGATCAGCCGGTTCGCGGATTCTCGGGGCTGCCGTCATCGGCAGATCTGTGTGCACTTCGGCGAGACTCCGAAATGGGAGAGCTGCGGGAGTTGCGACAATTGCGGCGCAAAACCGGAGTGGCTGAAAAAAGAGATCGTGACCGTTGCCGAGCCCAAAGTTGCGACGCGAAAGTCGTCTTTTCCGCCCACGCCGTCTCCGTCCTTCTATACCCCGCAGCTGCGGTCCGAAAAACCCCGAGTGCGGGATTCGGCTCCGGCGGAAGCCGATCCGGTGCTGGCGGAGTATCTGCGCGAATGGCGCCGAAACATGGCGCGGGAAAACAAAGTGCCCGCTTACATTATTCTGCACGACAGCACGCTGGAAGAGTTGTGCCGCAGGCGTCCGTCCAATTCTGCGGAGTTGAAACAGGTGCCGGGCATTGGCGAAAAAAAGGCAGATGTCTACGGTGCGGAAATTCTGCAGGCGTTGCGAAATTGTGGCGATGGTGCGCGCGCCACGCAGACGGTGACCAGGGAAGCGAGTCCGGCGGAACAGACGCTTCGGCTTCTGCACGAGGGGCGCAGCTTTGAGGAAATTGGCCGCATTCGCGCGCGGCAGGTTTCGACGATCGTATGCACGGTAGCAAGCCTGATCGAGACTGGGCAAATCAAACTGGATGCGAAGTGGATTTCTCCCGACGCGCAGCCGCTGATTGAGGCAGCTTGCCTGAAGCAGGGCGTCGAAAGGCTGAAAGACATCAAAGAAGCGGTTCCGCCGTATGTCAGTTTCGAAGACATCCGTCTGGTGGTGGCGCACCTGCGGGCGGAGAACCGCGTCCGTGCGAAGACTGCGTAGCTGGCGGAAGGCCCGAGTTCGTATCAGGGCATCGCTTCAGCGATGCCGCCAACTTCGAAATCCAAATGCCCCCTTTAGGGGCCGTGTTTCTAGCTCGCAGCTTGAAGCTCGCAACTCTAAGCCTTCTCCAATTGCGCATACCTCTCCACTAATTTTTTCAAACCGAAGCGAGGGAATT
>PLKU01000334.1:13803-15074 GCA_003140705.1 Acidobacteriaceae bacterium | reverse complement strand
CTCCGGCCATGGGTCTCCTCGTGGAGATTGTACAGCCCAATTTGTAATTTGAGTACAAGGATTCTTTTTAATCGAAAAACTTACATTTGAGGCAACAATGATTTGGAGTCGCACTTAAATCGTTTCTTCGGCCCATGTCCCCTCGGCCAAGTTAGTCCTAACTCGGCCGAGGGACTATGCCGCTGCGTCTGCGGGGAGCACGATTTAGTTCGATTCAGAGGAAACAATGGGGCCGGCAGGGTAAGTTGCACCGGATTCCTTCTACCTCCATGCTAAGGCGGGATGAAGAAAACAGGCTTCGCGCGCCAATCCAAATACTCGATTGATGCGTACTTTGACCGTGAGGGCGGTTCATGGGAAATTCATCAATCCGGTCCAAGGATTTCTATGCAACCATTCCTCCAGAATGCTAGTCATACGATGCGTGACAGACAAGTGAGCGGNNGCGGCGCTCTCCGGCCTGGTCGCGGGAACTGCCGTAGCGGCCCACGCGGCCACCCAGGGTTCTGCGAAGGCTAACACCGGCAACGCTGGCCTGCGCTACACCAGCCAGGATCAAACGCCGCCTGCCAAACACTCTTGTAAAGGCAAGAACAGCTGCAAAGGCACGGGCGGCTGCTCCACCGGCGACCAGGGCTGCAAGGGCAAGAATACCTGCAAGGGCAAAGGCGGCTNNTTCAGCGCCCGCTATGGAGCGGGGAAGGAGGAAATACTCTACCGCCCCGCGCCATACTTTGCTTCTCATCCCCGTTCGATTTCTTAGGAAACCACCTTTCACAGCCTGCTGACAACTGAAGGTTGAAAGCTGTCCACTATGCCCGGCAATCGATTCAATGCGTTTCAAGATCACGGTATCGGAATTGGATTGCGCATTCCCCATTACCAGCACATTTTCTCGCGCAAGCCAATTGTGGATTGGTTCGAGATCATCTCAGAAAACTTTATGATCGATGCCGGCCGCCCGTTGGCCATGCTGGATAGGATTCTGGAGCAATACAGGGTTGTGCAGCACGGGGTTTCGATGTATTTCGGCTCGGTGACCGCGCCCGATCCGGAGCACCTGCGGCGGCTCAAGACTCTCGTTCGCCGCACCAAGACGCCCTGGCTCAGCGATCACCTCTGCTGAGGCAGTGTGGACGGCACTTATACCCACGACTTACTTCCTCTGCCCTACACGTGGGAAGCGGTGGAGCGGACCGTCGAGCGGGTTCGCATGGTGCAGGATTACCTGGAGATTCCTGTCGCCGTTGAGAATGTGAGCAGCTACGCCG
>PLKU01000334.1:0-13754 GCA_003140705.1 Acidobacteriaceae bacterium | reverse complement strand
ACGATCATCCGGTGATCGACCCAGTTTGGGCTCTTTATGCAAGAGCGATCGAACGCTGCGGACCGACACCCACATTGCTCGAATGGGACGATCACATTCCCAGCTTCGATGAGGTGCATGCAGAGGCAAAGAAGGCCGAGCGCTTCCTGAATCGTCACGCGCTCGCGGAGGCTGCTTTATGAGCTCAGAACCCATGAGCCTTGCGCAGATCCAGCGCGAGATGGCTGCCGCCATCATGAGGCCCCTGACGCCGGATGAGGATATGCAGGTTCGAGCTATCGATGGCCGTCCGATGACTGCTGTGGCAGAATCCTTCATTGCGCCGAACAGCTCGCTCACGGCTTTCGAACGGCTTGAGATTTACAACCGCCAATACTGGTACCGGGTCCTGGATGCGCTTGTGGAAGACTTTCCGGCCTTGCGTGCCGTGGTTGGGGGCCGCGCTTTTGATGCGATGTCTGTTGCGTATCTGAGCCACCACCCCAGCCGTTCGTTCACGATGCGCGACCTTGGTTGCAAGCTGGCTGAGTGGCTGCCCGACCATCCAAAGTTTGCCGGTCGCCGGCAACGGCTTGCGCTNNATGGGCCCTGGTTGAGGCCTTTGACAGCGCAGAGCACACGCCGCTGACGCTCGACCAGATTGCGACGCTCGATGCCGGTTCGCGGCTCTCGCTCCAGCCCAACGTGCAACTGCTGGCGCTTGACTATGAAGCAGACGACATTGTGCTGGCGTTGCACGACCGCCAAAAACGCGAAACCAGCGAGGCTGGACAGAAGCATGAAAATGGTCCGCCTGCTCCAGCCAAACTGCCCAAGCTGCGGCGAAAGCGAACGTGGGTTGCAGCCCATCGCGTCGATCTTTCGGTGTATTACCGACGTCTTGAGGAGGAGGAATTCCTCACGCTCGGTGCCATTCGCCAAGGTTTGCCGCTAGCCGAAGCGCTGGAAGCGGGGTTCCAGAACTCGCACGTCTCTGCCGAGAAACGGCCGCCGCGAGTGAGGCAATGGTTCGCCAACTGGACCGAATTCGGTTGGATTTGCGCGCCGGATCTGGAATCACTTTTGGAGACCTAAAAGGATCAGAAATGCGATCGATCATCAAACTTCTGCGTGCAGCGTACAAACACATGTGCACTGCTTTGAATTGGTTGCAGAGCCCACTGCTGCTGGCCATTCGACCTTACTGGGGCTGGCAGTTTGCGCAGGATGGATGGGGGAAGCTTACCCACCTCGACAGGGTCACACAGTTCTTTGCCAGCCTGAGCCTGCCTGCACCAGGAATGACCGCTCTTGCGGTGGCGCTAATTGAATTGGTGGGTGGGATTCTTTTTGCGGCTGGGATCGCGACCCGGCTGACGTCGCTCATTCTGTCTGTGAACATGACCATGGCATATCTCACTTTGCCCGATGATCGAACCAACTTTTTTCACCTTCTGTCGAATCCCAGCGACTTCTACGGCGCGACGCCTTACACCTACTGGTTTGCAGCGCTTTTGATCCTGATTCTTGGCCCTGGGCTGTTTGCGGTGGACTCGCTCTTTGGCCGGCGGTTCGCCTCGACGCGCAGAGCCTGACCGCGAGAGGTATGGTCGTTTCACCATCCCTCTTTGTGGAATCTGGGCTGTACACGGCCACGCTGTGACAGTCCTTGTTTTGCGTCCGCCTGTCGCGGCGCAGTGGGCGACGGCAGTTCCCGTGGTGAACCTGGATATGGACGCGGTCCAATCAGCTTCCTCAGGGAATTCCACTGGCACTCGGCGAGGCTATGGCTATGGAAAAGGCGGTCAAGGCGGCTGATGTGGGTGGCGTTCGGGAACCGATGGGAGTAGCGGGCGTGATGGTGCCACCCATGGATTCGGATGCGCTTGGCGGGGCCATGCTCGACATCATCGAACGAACAGGAGAAGACCGGCATACGATTGGTTGCGCGGCGCGGGAACGGATCGAGAACAGATTCAGCATGGATACGAAGACAAATGAGTGGGAGGCTTTGTGCCGGACGCTTTTTGCTGTTCATGAGTGATCTGTTGACGGTCCTGCGGCAATGCCAGCGTGATAGCCTTATCAGCGAATTTCAGATTGAGCCTTCGCGAGTCAGGAAATGATCCCACGAAAGGCCTTGGAGAGCGTGCAATGCGGGCAATTGTTGCAGTAGTTTGCTGCGCTGTTGTGGCGGCGGTAATTGGCATGGGAAACAATATTGCGCAGGCGCAGGCGAGGCCCGTTGTGAATGCTGTAACGGCGCTGGATCACGGTTGGCAGTTTCGGCAGGTGACCGCGGCGCCGCAAGAGCCGGAAGAGGGTTGGCTCCCGGCAACGGTACCGGGAGACGTTCACTTGGATCTGCTGGCGAACAAGAAGATAGACGACCCATTCTTTCAGGACAACGAAGCCAAGTTGCAATGGATTGAAAACGACAGTTGGGAGTACAGGCTGACTTTCGATGCCACCGCAGGGATGCTTGCCCGCTCGCATGTTGACCTGGTCTTCAACGGCCTGGATGCGGCCGCGCAGGTCTACGTGAATGGAATCCAAGTGCTGGCAGCAAGCAATATGTTCCGCATCTGGCGAGTGCCGGTGAAGAGTCATCTGCACACGGGCAAGAACTTGCTCCGCGTGGTGTTTCCATCACCCATCACGGCAGCAGCAGNNCAAGGACAAAGACTGAAGCCAAGACCTACATTCGCAAGGCGGCTTATGAGTACGGCTGGGACTGGGGACCGCGCTTTGTTACCAGCGGAATCTGGCGAGCCGTGCAGTTGGAGGCCTGGGACAAGGTTCGCATTGCCGACTTTGCCATCCGCCAGCGCGACGTAAGCAAGGATGTGGCCCACGCGGACGCGGAGGTTGAGGTCGAAGCGGCCAGCTCCGGCTCGGCCCGGGTCAGCGTGCAATACACCGACGGCAGCAAGCCGGTCACTCTGAGCACCTTGACGAGCCTTCATGCGGGGCGCAACATCATTGATCTTCCCATCGAAATTCGGCAGCCGAAGCTTTGGTACCCGGCCGGCTATGGCGACCAGCCGCTGTATGAGTTCACGGCACAGGTCGGCACCGCAGGTCAGGTAGCCGAAACTCGCAAGGTGAAGGCAGGCCTTCGGTCGATTGTGCTGGACCGGCACCTGGACCAGTGGGGTCGTTCATTCCAACTCATCGTGAACGGCATTCCTGTCTTCGCCAAAGGCGCGGATGTGATTCCGTTCGACAGTTTCCCCAATCGCGTGACTACGGCCGGCTACCGGCGCGTTTTGGAGTCGGCGCGCGACGCGAACATGAACATGATCCGACATTGGGGCGGAGGCTACTACGAGATGGACGATTTTTACTCGATCTGCGATGAGCTGGGAATCATGGTCTGGCAGGACTTTATGTTCGGCAACGACTGGCAGCCCGGAACTTACGACTTCAAGCTGAACGTCGAAGCAGAAGCGGATGACCAGGTGCGCAGGCTGCGCAACCATCCCAGCATTGTGGTTTGGTGCGGAAACAACGAGACGGAAGCGGCGCTGGGCTGGAAGGGAAGGTCCGAACTGCCCGCGGACGTTCGATACCAGATGTGGCAGGATTACCTGACGGAGTTCAGCGGTATCTTGCCAAGGGTGGTGGCGCGGCTCAACTCTGAGACGCCCTACTGGCCCAGTTCGCCGAGCTCAGATTATGAAGCTCTGAACGATCATTATCAAAGCGGTGATGCCCACATTTGGGATGTGTGGCACGGACGCGTGCCGTTCTCAACTTATGAGACGCATCATGCTCGCTTTGTGACCGAGTATGGATTCCAGTCGTTTCCTGAGATCAAGACGATCGATGCATTCACTGTTCCTGAGGACCGGACCGGGATCTTCACGCCTGTGATGCTGAGCCATCAAAAAAACGATGAAGGCAATTCAATCATTCACGATTATCTGCTGAAGGATTATTCGGAGCCGAAGGACTTTGCGAGCTTTCTTTACGTGAGCCAGGTGCTGCAGGCGGAGGGAATCAAGATTGGGGCGGAGCACTTCAGGCGCAGTCGACCGGAGACGATGGGCTCGATCTTTTGGCAGTTGAACGACTGCTGGCCGGTGGCTTCGTGGTCCTCGATCGACTACTACGGGCGGTGGAAGGCGCTTCAATATTATGCTCGCCGGTTCTATGCGCCCGTCCTTGTGTCGCCTCACGTCGAAGATGGTTCGCTGAAGGTGTATATCGTGTCCGACAAGACCAAGGTGGCTCCAGTCACGCTGCGAGTGCGACTCATGGACTTTGCAGGCAAGGTGCTGCTTGAGGATTCACATTCAGTAGACGTGACGCCTCTGAGCAGCAAGGTCTACCTTGACTGGCCGCTGAAAAAGCTTGCCGATGCGGGCGGGGCGGATACTTCGAGCGTGTTCGTTGTGGCAGAACTGAATGCCGGCGCCGATCAGATCTCGCGGAACCTGACCTACCTGGCACCGACGAAGGAAGTTCATCTGAAGCCGGCCGTGCTCAACGTGGAGACTACAGGCGGGAGTGGAGGCTACAAGGTTCGCATCGCCTCTCCAGTGCTGGCGCGCAGTGTCTATCTCTCCTTCGGTGATCTGGACGTGAAGGTGTCTGACAACTTCTTCAACCTTCTTCCGGGTGAGACAGTCGAGGTGACAGTTACAAGTTCCGCTTCCTTCGATGCGCTGAAGGCACAGATGAAAGTCATCTCGATTACCGACGCTTTTGCTTCAAATGAACAACCGGCGGCGATCTCCGCGACACCGTAAGCAGAACAGCAGAGGGCCGGAGCGTTTGGCTCCGGCCCTCTGCTGTTTTTGGCGTTCCCTCGATCAGAACGAGAATGCGGCCTGGAAGAAGATACGGCGGGCCGCGACTCCGCCGGAGCCAGAAAAGATGCCGCCCGCCAGACTGGTTGACTGACCAAATCGGCTACCCGGTCCGTAGAGTCCCGTTGCGGTATTCAGCGTCGGAATCAAAGCTCCCGTCGGTAGTCCATAGTCGATGTCGTTAAAAATATTCGAAGCCTGGGCGCTGAATGTTAGTGAGTACTTGTGGCCAGTATTGCTCATGCCGCCTCCACCGAATCCACCACCACCGCGGCCGCCTCCACCGCCAAACCCGCCGCCAAATCCACCACCGCCGCCGCCACCACCGCCGCGGCCGCCGCCCGGAGGAGGACCGCCAGGGGGAGGGCCGCCACCGTTGCCCCCGTTGCTTTGTGCCGCTGCCGCGCCAATCTTTGGTCCGACGCCGAAGGAGCGGCTAACGCGCAGGTTCACGGCCACCGCGGCCGGGCCATTTCCGAGATTCATCGGAATAAGCGTTTCACCAGGCTGGGGAACGGTATCAAGCGCGCCAAAGGTAGTTTGGACAACATCCGCCGGATTCGATGTTGCGCTTGCGAAGGAAGGACGGTTGTTAAAGAAGTTGTCGCCGGTAAGATCGTTGGCAGTCGTAACGTTGAACGGTCTGCCCGCCTGAGCAATCATGAAGGGGTTAAACGAAATCTTCCACGGCCCCGTGTAGCTCCCGATCAGGAACATGCTCTGACGTCCGACAAAGGGCGCGCGACCATAGTCCTGGCTCAGGTTGTAGGAGTTCGAAGCAGTTCCGGCGGCGTCGTCGGTGTTAGCTTCAGCGACAGTGTAAAAGCCCGACAGGTTAAAGTTCGGAGTGAACCGGGCATTGACATTTACAATCAGCTGGTTTTCCTTGAACACCGCCTCCGGATAATACTGGTCCACGATTCCCAGCAAGGGGTTGGGTCGCACGCCAGTCAATGTGGTGCTGCCGAATTGGAAGGTCCCCGGAAGATATGCGTTGGCATCGCGCGTAGCCATCTGGTGCACGCCAAAAGAGTGGAGGTAGGTGAGCGTAACGGTCGTTGTCTTGGTCAACTGGCGTTCGAGACTGGTTCCGAACTGCTGTGTGTAGGGCGATCGGTAGGTTGGGCTCACCCTTTCGATCGTGTTCGATACCTCTGCCGCCGGTCCGCATGAAGCAAGATTAACAGCGCTCAGACCGGTCGCATT
The DNA here is from genome assembly GCA_003140705.1 of Acidobacteriaceae bacterium. GTDB lineage: Bacteria > Acidobacteriota > Terriglobia > Terriglobales > Acidobacteriaceae > Telmatobacter. The sequence continues at coordinate 7,755 of PLKU01000334.1, read as the reverse complement.
GAAGCATGTTGGGTTGTTAATCACCGTTTGCGCCTGAGCACTGGCCGTACCGTTATAACGCTCCAGATTCAGCAGATTGGTCAGCGAGAATCGGGTATAGAAGAAGCCATAGCCTCCGCGCAGCACCGTTTTTGGCTGTGTCCCGTTCTTGTGGCCATCAATCGCGTAGGCAAAGGCGACGCGCGGAGCCCAGTCGTCGTGGTCAGAAACATGGTTCTGCGATTCAAAACGCAGGCCACCGGAGAGGGTGAGGTTCTTGTTTGCTTTCCAGTCATCCTGAAAAAACAGTGCGGCGTCAAAGACGTTGGCCAAAGCTCCTTGTGCGCCTGTGTTGTAACTCAACTTGTTAGGCAGGCAGCCGCCGGTTTGCGTTGTTGGGCAGTTAGAGGCAATCGTAGCAAAGCTCTCGTTCTGCGCAAGGCCGTTCACCGTATCCAGGTAAGCGTTCAACGATGGAAAGCTGAAGCTGCCGTTAAAATCCCCATTATTCGAGCTGGCGTCCCGGTTGTCGCGTATTCGTGTGCCGAATTTGATAGCCTGCGCGCCTACCGACATAGTGGTAATGTTCTGCAATTCAAGGTGGTTGGTGTGATCCGATGTCGTCTGGTTTGTCGAATTGCCGCCCACAAAGAACCCCGGCACGCTCACCTGGGGCGCAGTACCTGTTGAACCTGACGAAGACCGGTCCAGGAGCCACTGGAACCGGGTCTCGTTCACAATCCGATCGTTGATAATTTGCGAATCGGTAATCTGCACCTGGTGTTCGGTCGAATTCGAGGTGGTGGCGAGCGAGGGCAATCCATCGTTAGGGCCAATATTGCCGCTCGAGTCGTTGAGAAAGAACTGGTAGCGCATGGTCAGCGTGTTCTTCTCGCCCAACTGCAGATCGAGGCGCGGCCCAACATTGATATGTGTCCCAGGGTTGAACAAACCGCCCGTCAAGGTGTCCTGTACATATACACCGGAGGAATTCAAGACCCCAGTATCGGCTGTGTAGACGCTCACATTCTGGAGATTGCGCCCTTCCAGGCTGACGAAAAACGACGCCTTCTTGTTCAGCGCCCCGCTGAGGCTGCCGTTGTATTGAAGACTATGGTACTCAGGGATCACAGTGGTGAACGGATTTCCGGTATTGAATGCCTTGTCATTCCCCTGCAGGAAGAACCGCCCGTGCAGCGTGTCCGTCCCGGGTTTGGTCAGGATTTCGATGCGCCCATAGCCCAGGTTGTCGAACTCGGCTGAAAACGGGTTCTGGTTGATGCGAATCTCTCGGATTGCCGACTTGGGGGGCAGTTGCCCACCTGTGAACCCGTCGATGTAGATCTGTCCTCCGTTCGGTCCGGCTGAGGGGCCAGCCAAAGCCGTCAATTCGTTGGAGAGTTCATCGGGATCGTCGGAGAGCGCTTCGAGGTCTTTACCCTTAATGACGATGGCGTTTGCGTTCCCGCTGGCATCGATGCTGACCATGGGCGTGTCGTCGGTGACGGTGACGCTTTGCTGCGCGACCTCAATGGCCATGGAAATATCGACGCGCTTGGACTGGCCGGGAGCGAGCTGAATTGTAGGTGAAGTAAAAGGCGCGAAGCCCTCAAAGGAAGCCTGCACAATGTAGCCACCGGCCTTGAGGCCGTTGACTGAATAGGCGCCTGAAGCGTCCGCAGTGGTGCTCCTGACGACGGTTCCATCCCCAGTTGTCACGGTGACCGTGGCACCAGGAATGAGCGCCCCTGTGGGGTCGGTGATATGTCCGCGCAAGATGCCAGTAGAGACAGACGCGGCTGGTGCCGTTGGCGTGACCGGCGCCTGTGCCGGGGTTTGAACTGCCGGCGTGGAGCTCTGGACCGTCGGCGCTGATGATTGGCCCTGCGCCGAAAGGGTTCCGCTAAGGCCGAGCGTCATAACAACTACATAAAGATGAAAGCAATGCAATTTTGAGTACACCAGTCCCTCGCTTGTTTCCCTTGAAGATGGTTGTGCGTTTACTGTGCTGCTGCTTCTGCCGCGCCTGCGCCCGAGTTCATGCTCCAGTTGTTGAGCAGGCTCTGGCTGGCTGCGGGAGCTTCGAGCAATGGTTCAACGCCCGCCAGCAATGTGATCGCGGTGACATCTGTAGTGCCGTCTGTCGAGACCAGCATGACCGCGTCGCCTTTCTTTAGGTCGGCCAATTGAATTGCCGGAGCGCGGCTGAGCATCTGTTGCGAATCGCCGCCTCCAGCTCCGGATTGACCGCTGCCGGTCCCTTGACCTGCGCCTCCACCAGAGCCACCGCTTGAGCCGCCATACTGGCCCTGACCACCGCGTTGTGCGGGAGCCGCGCCACCCGTAGCAGATTGAGCATTGGCGCCGAATCCGCCGCCGCCCCCTGCCGAAGTTCCTTTCAGACGGATCGCCAGCATCTGTGCCATGCGGTCTGGAAGACGCCGCATCTGCGCGTCCGGGGTGATGTGGATGGTCACCACTTTCTTGGTTGTCAGATCCTTCAGAACCAGCGTCGATGTTGCAGGATCAATCGACGAAATGGTTCCGGAGATATTGCGAAAGGTCCCACTAATTACTTCTTCAGCGGCAATTTCAGTGCCGTCGGCGTTATTGGCACCGCGGGCTCGCAACTGGTCGCCGGCATGAATCGCATCGATCGGCGCCGGCACTGCTGCATCGAAGCTTACCGAGGCGGGTGCATATCGCTTGAGTACGGTCTTCTTGGTGGTGTGGACGTTGAAGGTTTTGGCTGTTGCCCCAGCGCCAGTTGTCAACACAATGACGCCGGATGCGGGGTCAACGCTCTTCACCAGGCCGCCAACGCCTCGTCGTTGCCAATCCTCGCGGTCAGCCTGTTGTTTCTGGGCGACGTCCTGCTGCTTGATGGCCACAATCTGCAGGGCCTGCGCGATTCCGGCGGGTGCATCCGGGTCAAGCCTTACGAGCACACGGTCGCCTACTGCCAAATCGCTGAACTGGATCGAAGCGGCTGTGCTGAGATCCTTTTGTCCGGGTGCGATCCGCTTGAGTGCCGCCGAGGAAGGTACCTGAACCTGGCGATCGCCGTCGGCGTCAACCTTGACGGCAAGCGTGTCACCGTTGATGGCCGAGATGGTGCCCAAAAAGCGGGAAGCAGCGGGCGTCTGTGCCCGAGCAATCGGCGAGCCTGCAAAAGCTGTCGCCAACAGTGCCGCAACCACTAACGGCCTCGAAATCGTGCATAGCACTACTGAGGACGGAATCCGGATCTGCAACTTTCTTCTCATAAACCGTTCTTCTCCACGAACCCATTCTTGCCACAGGCCGGGGCGGAAAATTAAATCCCTTTTCTGTAGACGAGCCAATGCTCCAAAAGGTTGAGGGAACCAGTTCAGAGCGTGCCATGTTGCGGGAGATTCTTCGAAAACGTCGGCAACTAGATATGTTTCTTTAGTTTAGTGGTTGCGATTTCGACAGCAGGCCGAGAGGGCGATGTGCGCTCAATGCGTCAGTTCTGCCGTTTCAAGAAACGCGTAGCTTCCCAGCGGCGAGGGAACTATGTGGGTCAAGCGCCGGCTGTGGACGACAACCGTATCCCGGTACCAGAGATTAATGGCGGGCAGATCGCGGGCGAGGATTTGCTGGGCTTCAACATATTCTGCGCGGCGCTTCGACAAATCCTGGCTGGAGGCTGCGTCGTCAACAAGCGCATCAAACCGTGGATTGGAGTAGTGACCTCGGTTCGCGCCTTTGGGGGTGAAGTATGAGGTCGAGAAGGCATAGCTGAAGATGTCCGGCTGCACGATGCCGACCCAGCGCAGTGAATACATTTGAAAGACGCCGCGGGTGACATCGGAATAGAAGGTGGCATATTCGTAGCTACGCAGATCCAGGGCAATTCCGACTGAGGCCAATTGCTGCTGAAGCACTGCGGCAAGAAGACGGGCGCCTTCGTCGTTGCTGGTTTTCATCGTGAGGTGAAAGCGGACACCGTCGGCGCCAGGATGGTGTCCGGCTTCATCCAGCAATCGCCTCGCTCGCACCGGATCGAAGTCATATTGCGCAACATCACCGGTCCAGGCCCAATGGCTGGTGGGCAGCAAACTGGACGCCGGCCGCGCGTGGTTGAGCATGAGGGTCTGAATAATCAGTCCACGGTCGATGGAGCAGGCGATGGCCTGGCGCACGCGCACATCTTTGAGCAAGGGATCGAGCAGATTGAAGCCCAGGTATTGAATCTCAGTACCACCAGCCTCCTCCAATTGCAGGTTGGGGCGGGCGGCAAGCACCGGTAGAGCGTCCATGGGAAGGGAGTTGACTGCCACGTCGCCGGAGCCCTTTTCCAACTCGAGAGACTCCGTAATTGCATCAGGAACGACAGAAAAACGAATCCGATCGAGCTTAGGCTGAACGGTCCAAGTGAGCGGGTTGCGCTCGACAACCACGTCCTGATCGATTTGCTGGCTAACGAATTTGAAGGGCCCGGTTCCAACCGGGTGCTGCCAGAAGTCTTTTCCGCTGCCTTCCGGAACTATCCCGATGGCGCCCGTCGAAAGGTTTGTGAGTAAGAAATTGTCGGCGTGTTTGAGGTGGAAAACAACTGTTAGCTCATCGGATGCGGCGATGGTATCGACTGAGGTGAAAGCGGCGGCCTTGGGAGATATGACAGCGCCGGGGTTGGCTGGGTGGATCATCGAGTCAATCGTCCACACGACATCGCGCGCAGTGAGAGGACGGCCGTCGTGGAAGTGCACGCCGCTGCGGATATGGAAGACGAGTGTCTGCGGGTTCGGCTGCTCCCAGCGATCAGCCAGGGCAGGTCCGAATTGAAAGCTGGCGTCGCGGGCCACAAGACCATCAAAGAGCAGGGCATCGATGCGCTGAGATTGGGCATCGGTTCCGATGCGAGGATCGAGATTTGCAGGACTGCTTTCAATAAGGAAGACAACTGTGCCGGGGTCTGGTTGCGAGCCGTGGCAGCCGGCGAGCGCGAGCAGGGCGGCAAGCGCGAGGAGCCTACGCATAGGTTACCTGCCCAAGAATTACCGGACGACTTGCTCCTGTTGCCGCAGGCACATTGCCGGGCCGGTGATGCCAGGTTTGCCATGCGAGGAGAGCAAAGGCCGCCGCTTCCTTGGCTTCCGCGGGCAAGCCAAAGTGCTCGCTGGCAGCCAGGTCGCAGCCAAGCGGCTCAAGCTTCTGCGCCAGCATCGCCATCAGCGTCCGGTTGCGCGCGCCTCCGCCAGAGACAATGTAGTCGACTCCATTGCCGTTCTTCATCTCTGGCTTGCAGAATTGCTTGTAGCTCCGCACAATGGTTTCCGCGGTGAGTGCGGTAGCGGTGGCCAATGCATCTTCGGGCCTGGTACTGGAAAGCTGGCAGTCTCTAAGAAGCTTCGCGGCGTACTCGCGTCCAAACTGTTCCCGTCCGGCCGTGCGCGGTGGCTTGAGAGCGAAATAGGGATTGCGCAACGCACGTGCCAGGACCGGTCCGAGGATTTGTCCATCTGCGGCAATGGCGCCATTCCGGTCTAACGGCTTTTTAAAGAGCTGCTGTGCGAGGGCGTCGATGACCATGTTACCCGGACCTGTGTCGAATGCAATCACCTGGTCGGAGCCGGCTCCTGCGGGAATTGCTGTGAGGTTGGCGATACCGCCAATGTTTTGAAGGACGCGGCCACGCTTGGAGTGGGCAAACAAAACGTAATCGAGGAGCGGAACCAATGGCGCGCCCTGGCCGCCGGCGAGCATGTCAGAGGGACGAAAGTTGGAGACTACAGGGACGCCAATTTCGGCGGCAATTACCTGTGCTTCGCCAGCTTGCCAGGTGCATGCAAAAGATCGCCCCGCATATTTGAGAGGAAGCGGCTGATGAAACAACGTCTGTCCGTGGCAGCCAACCAGGTCCACTTTCACATTGTGGCTCTTGACCGTCTCACGCACTGCCTCAGCGTAGGCAATGCCAAGCCGCCAGTTCAAGCGGGCAAGCTCGGCCGTTGAAATTGAAGGTGCATTCATTGCGGCAAGGACTGCTCGGCGAAGCGAAGCGGAAAAGGCGAATCCCTCATGGGCAATCAACGTGAGAGCCGGACGGAGGCTGTCAGGCGCAATCCGCACCACTGCCACATCAATTCCGTCTGCTGAAGTGCCGCTCATGATGCCGGCTACAGTCATGGTCCTGGCGCTCATGCGTACGGCTCCTCCGATGCCGTATGGGTGGAGTTGACCTCTTCGCTCAAGCGTAGAACCTTGGCGCGCAAAGCCTCGAATTGCCGCAATGAGAGAGCTTTGGGCAGCTCGCCAGGAAGCAGTGCGGCACGCTGCCGGGCAACACGCCTCGTCTTTACGATGAGCAGATCGCGGAAAGGGATGGAACGTTCTGCCTCAATGATCAAAGCGTCGTACGCGCGCATGATCAGATCCGGGCTGTGGCAAATCTCCACTAAGTCCATTCCAGCACGGATTGTGGCAACGGCGGCTTCTTCCATCGACAAGAATTTGAGGATGCCGCCCATCTCAAAATCATCGGAGAAGATGATGCCTCGATAGCCGATGTGCTTTCGCAGTACCATGTTGATCCAGAAGGCGGAGACGCTGGCGGGGCGATGTTTGCCTGGAGTGCCGGGGTATGCCGCGTGGCTGACCATGATCATCGGCAACTGATCGCGCAACTCGCGATACGGAGCCAAGTCCTGTCTCCAAAGCTGGCTCCAACTGCTGCGGATAGACGGTGTTTCAAGGTGCGAATCGAGCGTGCCGGCGCCCAGTCCAGGAAAATGCTTGGCGCAGCCTACCACCCCGCGTGCAGCCAGCCCGGCCAGGAAGTGGCGCGCATATTCGACAACGCCGGCAGAAGTTGAAGCTGCAACCCGAGTGCCCATCACGACAGCCGATTCAGCAAGCGCGAGGTCGAGCACTGGCGCAAGCGTTGTGTTGAAGCCGAAAGCCTTGACGCCTTGCGCCACCAACTCCCCTTGCTCGCGAATCAATGCAGCCTTGCCCGTCATCATGGCCGCGTTCATCACCGCTTGCGCTGAGGGCATTGGCGCGAGCGCATCACGAAGCCGATCAACAGTACCACCCTCCACATCCACGCAACGGAAACTGTGCGGGGCGCACAACGCGGTGGCCTCGGCGAGCAAGGTTCGGGTCTGCTTGGCATCCTGAATGTTGCGCCGAAACAGAATGATGCCGGCAGGTCGGATGAGCTTGAGCCACGCGCGTTCGAGATTGGTCAGCTCCGCACCGGAGAGTCCAACCACAAGCAGACTTCCCGCCGCACGGCGAAGGCTTGTCGTCATCCTTTTTCCTTCAATTCCTGCTGCAACTCTTCGAGCAGATTCAATGCCTGCAAAGGAGTTAGCGAATTCACATCCGTCGCTTCGATGCGGTCGACGATGCGTTGCGACAGCGGGGTGAAGATGGTCAACTGCACCGGATCAGCTGTTTCTACCTGAACGCTCTGGCGCTCCTGCTTCTCGTGCTGGCGGAGTACGCGCTTGGCACGTTCGATCACCGCCGCAGGCAGGCCGGCCAGGCGTGCAACTTCGATGCCGTAACTTTTGCTGGCTGCGCCGGGCTCAATGTTATGGAGGAATACAATTCCGCCCGCTGCCTCTTTTACGCCGACACGAAGATTTCGCACGCGGGGCAGCTTCTCAGCCAAGATGGTGAGCTCATGGTAGTGCGTGGCAAAGAGCGTCCTAGCTCCTGTTTCGGCATGAAGGTACTCGACCGTTGCCCAGGCCAGACTCAGCCCGTCAAAGGTCGCTGTTCCGCGGCCCATTTCATCCAGCA
>PLKU01000407.1 GCA_003140705.1 Acidobacteriaceae bacterium | reverse complement strand
CTACTGGCCGAGTTCGCTCTATCGGGTGTCACTCAAGCCGGCATTAGAGGCCGCCGGCATCACGGCGCCCGTGGGCTGGCACACCCTCCGGCACAGCTTCGGAACCCTGATGAAGGCCAACGGAGAGGACATCAAGACGATCCAGGAACTTCTCCGCCATGCCAACTTCAAGGTGACGATGGATGTGTATACGCAGGCTGTCACGGATGTGAAACGCACGGCTCACAGCCGCGTAGCACGGCAGATCATGGGGGAAAAGAAGGAGGACGAAGATGATGCCTGAAAGCGGCCTTTTCTTATCGAACCCTTTCAAACCCTCGGGTTTTGGTTCGATTTTCTCTAAGTCTTTTGTTTTGTTGGCGNNGAAAGGGCGGTGTCCTAGGCCGGGCTAGACGACGGGGACGCTGGGAGGGCAGGAAAAGCCTTGAGATGGCCGTGTGCGCCCTTATGAAGGCTACCAACCTTGGGGGAGTGTGTCAAAAATGCGGAAGCCAGCAATAGAATCAGCCCGCAAGCAGCCCAGATGCAGGCCGCCGCCAACCGCCATGCGTCGGACAAGCAAGCTGCTCTTCAGCATTGCATCCAATGCCGGGTCGGCCTTTCTAAATGGTGGGCCGCAAGCGCCGTGAATATTTTGCGTCATCCGCCCTTCGCCAAACGTCTCATTACAAACGCTACGGTAGGATCTTTTCCTGCCTGTGGCGGGCAAACTCTCAGCGCTCAACCGGTCTCAAACGAAGAATTCGCGGCGCAGGCCCAGTTTTGGAACGCGGCATCGTGACTGCCTTCCCAGACAAACCGGAGCTGGGGCTGAAATAATCCAACTGAAACAATTTGGCCAGAGGGACGACCGAGTGAAGAAGAACGTTTTGATGCGCACTTTTGGAATGGGCTCTTTGTGGTTGATGGGGCTTGTAGCCCTGGGCTGTGCCAAGAAGCCCGCCGAGGCGCCGGCCGGTGCCGGCATGCAGGGATTGCCGGTTCAGACGGTGGCTGTAACACTCACCCCCGTGCCGCAGAGCAGCGAGTATGTCGCCACCATCAAGTCACGCCGCTCGGCAACCATGCTGCCGCAGGTAAGCGGCATTCTTACGCAGATCCGCGTCCGCTCCGGCGATCATGTCAAGGCCGGGCAAGTGATGATGGAAATCGACCCTCACCAGCAACTGGCTTCTGTCGAAGCTGCGCGCGGAACAGAACGCCAGAAGAAGGCGCTCTACGACTACAACACGGTCGAACTGGAGAGGCAGCGCAAGCTCTTTGAGGCAGGCGTCACCAGCAAGGACGTCTTCGACCAGGAGCAGCAAGCCTTTCAAAACGCCAAAGCTGATTACGAGTCCGCCGTCGGGCTCCGCAAGTCGCAGGAGGAGCAACTGGCCTACTACACCATCCGCGCTCCTTTTGACGGCATCGTGGGCGACATTCCCGTGCACGTTGGCGATTTCGCTTCGCCCCTCAACTCTCCACCAACCGTGTTGACCACGGTAGATGAAGGCAAGGATCTCGAAGCCTATATCTATATCCCGACTGAGCGCGCCAACCAGGTACGACAGGGGCTTGCCGTCGACCTCATGGATACGAGTGGCAAACTCATCGAGAAGACGAAGATCGATTTTCTTTCGCCTGAGGTAGATAGCAATATGCAGGAGATTTTGGTCAAGGCTCCCGTGCACGCCACTCCAGAGGTTCTGCGCACTGCCCAGATGGTCAAGGCGCGCGTTATCTGGAGCACCACGCCCATGGCGGTGGTCCCTGTGCTGGCAGTCACTCGCCAAGGTGGCCAAAGCTTCGTTTTTGTGGCGCGCCAGCAGGGAGGGCACACCTTTGCCGTCCAGACGGGGGTCACTCTGGGCGATACGGTGGGCAACGCCTATTCCATCACTTCTGGCCTGAATGTGGGCGATAAGGTCATCGTTTCAAGCACACAATTCCTGGTCAACGGCATGCCGGTCATGCCCATGCCGGGAGCCTAGAAACCAGCGAATCATGCGCCTCGGGCATTGATGCCGGAGGCGGGCGCGACGGGGCTTTGTTACGCGCCCATTGCGAGCGAAAAGGAAGGCAACCCTTGTTTGTAGATTTCTTTATTCATCGGCCAGTCTTTGCCACAGTGTGCGCTCTGCTGATCATTCTCTCCGGGGCGGTGTGCATTCCCAATCTTCCCGTCGCCATGTATCCCACCCTGGCGCCGCCGCAGGTTTCAGTCAGCTGCAACTATGTGGGCGCAAATGCCGACACCGTCGAAAAGGCTGTGACCATTCCCCTTGAAGAGGCCATCAACGGCGTCGAGGGAATGCGCTACATCAGTTCCTCCAGCACCAACAGTGGAACCAGTGCTATTACTGCCACCTTCACCACCGGTTACAACCTCGACATCGCCGCGGTTGATGTGCAGAATCGTGTGGCGAGCGTGCAGGGCCGGTTGCCCGCTGCGGTCAACTCGACAGGCATCACGATCACCAAGTCCAACAGTAATTTTGTCTTTGGCGCGGGCTTCTACACTGAGGATGGACGCTATTCAAGCGAGTTCATCTCGAACTACCTTGATGTTTACGTCAAGGACGCCATCA
>PLKU01000035.1 GCA_003140705.1 Acidobacteriaceae bacterium | reverse complement strand
CGCAGATGATCAGCTACGAGGTTCCGCTGTTGATGTCGAGCGTGGCCGTGGTTATGATCACCGGCTCGCTTTCCCTGGAGAAGATTGTCGAAGTGCAGAACCAGTACACCTGGGGATTGCCGCACTGGTACATCTTTACGCCATGGGGCCTGGCGGCATTCGTAATGTATGCGACTGCAGCAACCGCAGAGACGAACCGCTCTCCATTCGATCTGCCAGAGGGTGAGTCGGAGCTTGTGGCGGGTTACTTTACTGAGTACTCGGGGTTCAAGTTTGCGCTATTTTTTCTAGGTGAGTATGTGGGAATGCTGTCGATTTCTGGATTGGGAACCACGTTGTTTCTTGGCGGGTGGTCGGCGCCCTTTGCGTTTCTGGGGTGGGTTCCGTCCTGGTTCTGGTTTTTCTCAAAGGTGTTGATGTCGATCGCGGTCTTTATCTGGATTCGCGGGACCCTGCCGCGACTTAGGCAGGACCAGTTGATGAACTTCGCCTGGAAATTTGTGCTGCCCTTTACGCTGCTCGACCTGTTCGTTGCAGCGTTGTGGCGGTTCATGAGCGATGGATGGGCGCGCTGGGTGGTTTGCTCGGCGATTCTTCTGGCGGTATACGCACTGATGGGCGGAGTGGGCATGTCACGGANNAGTTATGCTGAATAATTGTTGCGCGCGCGGGATCTTGCACGCCTGTGACCGGCACCGCTCCCCAGAAAGGACGGACTGCCGATGAGCCTTCTCTTTTATCTGATTGCGGCGCTGACGGTGGTTGGCGGGTTGGCGGCGATCCTGCTCAAAAACACCGTGCATTGCGCGCTGGCTTTGACGGTTGCCTTTGCAGGCCTGGCAGTGATGTTCCTCGAGCTTGATGCGCAGTTTGCAGGATTCGCCCAGATCCTGGTGTACATTGGCGCGGTGGCGATTTTGGTGGTGTTCGCGATCCTGCTGACCCGCAATGCAGAAACACCCAAAGACGGAGTCTATAGCAGGAACTGGTTTGCTGGGCTGGTGATTGCCGCGGGCGTTTTTGCGGTGCTCGGTTGGGCCGTGGTTCACAGCACTCGGGTTTTACCGCACGAAACTGCGATGCCTGCGGTGACGGTTTTGGATATCGGAAACGCGCTGATGGGTCGCTATGTACTTCCTCTGGAGATTGTGGCGCTGTTGCTGACCGCAGCACTTATCGGTGCCGTCATTGTGGCCATGCACGAGAAAGAGGGGGCCAAATGAACCCACTGACGGCGTACCTCCTTGTGGCGGCGCTCCTGTTCGCGATTGGGTTGGCCGGTGCTCTCACAAGGCGTAATGCCATCCTTGTGCTTATCGGGATTGAGTTGATGCTCAACGCGGCCAACTTGAATTTGATCGCCTTCTGGCGCTATGGTCCGCACCCTGAAGCGCTGACGGGGATGATGTTTGCGATCTTTTCAATTGCCGTGGCGGCGGCCGAGGCGGCAGTGGGATTAGGCCTGGTGATCTCAATTCACCGACATTCAAAGACTACCGATCTGGATGCCATGAACAGGATGAAGGGGTGAGCCGGTGATTCAAGAAAGCCTGACTCAACTCTCCATCCAGCCGAATCAAAGCGTCGGTTCGCCTATTGCGCATATGCTTTGGCTAATTCCAGCTTTGCCTATCGTGGCATCAGGTGTGATTGCACTGCTCAAACAGCCAAAACGCAGGACGGCATCCTCCCTGGCGATTGGGTCGCTCGGTTTCTCTTTATTGTTGGCGTCGGTTGCATTTGTGCACGTGGTCACCGCATGGGCTCATTGCGATCCGGCGCGCGAGACTATCAACTTCACCTGGTGTCAGTTTGCGGCAACACACGTGGACCTTGGATGGGTTCTCGATCCGCTCTCCGCGGTGATGCTGGTGATGGTCACGCTTGTCGGGCTGCTGATTTTCATATACTCAACCGGCTATATNNTCACGCGCTTCTTCTGCTTCCTTTCGTTGTTTGCCGGGGGAATGCTGGGAGTGGTGGTTGCCAACAGCCTGCTGTTGCTGTTCATGAGTTGGGAGATCGTCGGACTCACTTCTTATCTATTGATTGGCTTCTGGTACCAAAAGCCTGCAGCCGCTGCCGCGGCCAAGAAAGCTTTTCTCACTACGCGCGTTGGCGATGTTTTTTTCTTGCTGGGAATTGTCTGGTTGTTTGCGCAGACAGGCACGCTGCTCTTCTACAACAACGGAACAGGCTCAATGGAGACTGGCGCACTGGCGGCCCTCCTGGCGCAACCAGCCGCGATGGGACTGACGGCCGCGGGAGCGATTGGATTGCTGATTTTTGCAGGAGCAGCTGGAAAAAGCGGACAGTTTCCGTTGCACGTGTGGCTGCCAGATGCGATGGAAGGCCCGACTCCGGTCTCGGCGCTGATTCACGCGGCGACGATGGTCGCGGCCGGCGTTTACCTGATTGCGCGCGTGTATCCGCTGATGCAGGCTGGCGCGCTTTCCGGCGGAACGACCATGGCGTTGACAGTGGTGACCTGGGTGGGAGCGTTCACAGCGGTGTTCGCCGCACTTATCGCCGTGGCCCAGAACGATATCAAGCGCATTCTGGCTTATTCAACGGTTTCGCAACTCGGGTACATGATGGCCGGATTGGGGATGGGCGGCGTCGCCGTCGGCATGTTCCATCTGATTACGCACGCATTCTTCAAGGCCCTTTTGTTCATGGGAGCCGGGTCGGTGATTCACGGGTGCCATGAGGAGCAGGACATTCGCCGCATGGNNTGGCGCTGTGCGGGTTCCCGCTGCTTTTCTCAGGTTTCTGGAGCAAGGACGGCATCCTCGAAGCTGCACAGCACTGGAGCGTGGCCAAGGGGCCGTTTTACATGCTGGTGTTCGGCGCATTCCTCACTGCGTTTTATATGACTCGTCAGGTAGGCTACGTTTTTCTTGGCACGTGGAGAGGACACAAACCGGCGCACGAGAGTCCGGCTGTGATGACCGTGCCGCTCGCGATCCTGGCCTTCTTCGCGATGGCGCTCGGGTTGATTGGAACGCCGGCATGGCCGTGGTTCCGTGGGTTTATTGATAGCCGGGCAGTGCCCTTTGAATGGCACGGTTTTCTCGAGCCGGGTCTGCTTGCGCTGATGGGGACTTCAACGGTCGTGGTGTTGGTTGGCCTTGGTCTGGGCCTGTGGCTCTATGGAGGTCAGCCGTTAAAGCTGGAGCAGCAGGATGTTTTGGAAAAAGCAGTGCCATTGCCCTGGGGCTGGCTCCGCGACCGGCTTTATATCGATGAGTTTTATGCGGTGACGGTGATTGCGTTCTACGGCTGGTGGGCTCGGGTTACTGATTGGCTCGATCGCCGGATTTGGGGCGGTGCTGTTGCCGGGGTTGCCTGGGGCTTCCGCGGGTGGGCGCAATTTAACCGCTTCCTCGACATGAATTGGGTGGATGGCAGTTTCGACAAGGGCTGTGAGGAACTGGCCAGCGGCGGGGGGCTGTTGTCGCGTGCTCAGAATGGGCGCGTGCAGAGCTACTTGCGAATCCTGGCGTTCTCTGTCGTCGTTCTGGTCGCGATCCTGATCTGGAGCAGCCTGCCATGAGCGGAATTCCCATATTAACGGTGTTGACCGTCCTGCCATTGGTGGGAGCTGCCATCGCACTCTTGTCAGGCAAGCACGCGCGCGCCGTGGCAATGATCACGACTGGGGTAGCACTGGCGCTGGCCGTGTTCGTGTGGACCCAGGTGCCAGCGAATGGATCAATGGGCCTGGTCGAGCGGGCAGCATGGGCGCCATCGTTGGGCATCGAATATCACCTTGGCGTGGATGGGCTGGGTGCGCTGATGTTAGTGCTTTCGGCCATCGTGACGTTGATGTCAGTGGATGCGGCGCACAGGGTGCATCACCAACCGGGGCTCTATTTCGGGCTGGTGCTGGTGCTTGAAGCGGGCCTGTTTGGATCGTTCACTGCCCTGAACTTCTTCCACTGGTTCTTATTTTGGGAACTGAGCCTGATTCCGGCTTTCTTTCTTATCAAGCTTTGGGGCGGAACGCGGCGTGGACCGGCGGCGACGCAGTTCTTCGTCTACACCATGGCTGGGTCAGCGGCTTTATTGGTTGCATTTCTGGCCGTCTTTCTCTCGACAGGGAGTGGGGGATCTCCTGGGAGCATGGACTTTGCCCGTCTGACCTTTCTGGCTTCGACTGGCGACCTTGAGAAATTGGTCACCGCGCACTTGGGGCCTGGAACGATGATGTGGCTGGCCATTGGTGTGCTGGCTGGGTTCGCCGTTAAGGTTCCGATGATTCCGTTCCACACTTGGCTGCCCGCGGCTTACGCGGAGGCACCTTCGCCTGTGACGATGCTGCTGACGGGTGCGATGTCGAAGATGGGGGTTTACGGTTTGCTGCGGATTGCGATTCCCCTGTTTGGGCCACAGATTGCACAAATTCGTACGCCGCTCCTGGTGCTGGCCGTTGCGACCGTCGTGATGGGGGCATGGGCGGCTGCTGCGCAGAAGGACCTGAAGCGCGTCTTTGCCTATTCGTCGGTAAACCACCTGGGCTATTGTTTGCTGGGCATCTTCGCTCTGGCGGTTCCAAAGGTTGGAGCGGCCGCGCAGGCGAGCCAGGCCGCAGCATTGAATGGCGTGATTCTGCAGATGTTCAACCATGGAATCACGGCGGCGGCGCTGTTCTGGTTTGTTGCGATTCTTCAGCAGCGAACGGGCGGGCATCGCGGCATCGACCAGTTTGGCGGGCTTCGCAAACCAGCGCCGGTGCTGGCTGGGCTGATGGGGATTGCGCTGTTTTCGTCGTTGGGGTTGCCGGGGCTGAATGGATTTTTGGGCGAGTTCCTTATTTTCCGCGGCGTCTTCTCACTGGCGTGGGTGGCAGCAACTGTATCGATCTTAGGGTTGCTCGTCACGGCCGCTGTGATTCTCACCGTGGTTCAGAAGGTCTTCAGCGGGCCTGTGCCTGAACATTGCGTCGGTTTTCCGGACCTGCATACAGGCGAGCGGATAGCACTTGCGCCCGTCATTGGCCTCATGCTGCTTGTAGGTCTATTGCCGCAGTTGATTGTGGACACTGTGAACCCAACTGTTGTGAACCTGCTGGCTCACTGGAGATTTTAGATGTTGGC
>PLKU01000538.1 GCA_003140705.1 Acidobacteriaceae bacterium | reverse complement strand
AGCTTCTGACACCAACAATACCGTCTACTAAGAATCTGGTCGCGGGGTTGCAGTGAAATGCTGGGCACCCCATTCTCTGCGATCTGGTAAGGGGTGGGCAGCCATGAACCTCAAGAGCTTTTCCCTTGTCGGGAGCAATCAGCAATGCCTGCGCTGAATTCTGATCCTCTCGCTGAATCCATTCCAACAGACGTTCTCGCAATCGCGGCCCACCGCGATGACGTGGAACAAACCTGCGGTGGAACGCTGCTGCGTATGGCCGCACGTGGACTGTGTACAGCCATTCTCGATCTGACGCAGGGCGAAGCTGGAACCCGAGGCAGCGCCGAGGAGCGAGCCCAGGAGGCTGCACAAGCAGCGAAATTTCTGGGCGTTGGCTGGCGGCAAGCCCTTGACCTGCCGGACGGCGCGATTGAAAACTCCCACACGAATCGCATGCGGATCGCACGCGTCGTGCGCTCACTTCAGCCACGCGTGGTCATCCTGCCTTATTGGCAGGCTCGCCACCCCGATCATGCCATCGTAGCCTCGCTCGGCTACGAGGCTTGCTTTCTTTCAGGGCTGGCGAAAGTAGACACAGGTTCGCATCCTCACAGGCCTTTCAAGATTGTCTATGCAAGCCTCTACGCCGATGTGCGTCCTAGTTTCATCGTAGATATCACACCGTTCATCGAGCAGCGGCATCAGGCTTTGATGGCTTATGCCTCGCAGTATGCCAACCAGACCGCAGGCGCCGGATTGTTTGTCCCCGAGGAAGAGATTCGCGACAGGACCTTCGCCGAAGCTCGTCATTACGGTCTGCTGGCCGGTGTACGTTATGGCGAGCCCTTTGTGCAAAAAGAAGTAGGTCTTGTCGACGACCTCACGCTTGTTCCTGTGCAGTCGATTTGAGTTATTCCTTCTTAACGTATTCTGCGAATCTCTTGTATAAACATTCCTCGCTGAGTTATTCATCTCCCACATTCAAGCGCGGCGTAGAATAACTCTGTCTAGGAACTTGTTGAAAAACGATTACTCGCGTTCGAAACCGCACTTTGGTTCAGATTAACTTGGCACAGAAATGGCCTATAACGCGCCAATCCGTCATCAGGAAACATTGCAGGTCACTCGTTTTCGACTGGAGTAAGTGCCGAAAACAGTTTTTCAACAAGTTCCTAGAACTCTGATGCTTTCGCAGCATGGGAGCGGAGGTAGACCATGGCAAATCAAACCTGGGACCCGTTGTCATATGGGAAGGACGGCGCGTTCGTTCATGTTTTGGCGAGCGGAGTTCTCGAGTGGCTTGCAGCCAAGCCCAATGAGCGAATACTAGACCTGGGATGCGGCGATGGCCAGACTGCGAAACGGATTGTAGCCAACGGCGTAACCGTGATGGGCGTGGATATCTCGCCGGAGATGGTCTCTGCTGCTCGTTCGCGAGGCATCGTGGCAATGGAAGCGAGCGTCGAGTCGCTGCCATTTTCTGATCATGCCTTCGATGCTGTCTTTTCCAACGCCGCTCTGCATTGGGTGAAGGACCAGGATGCCATGATGGCCGAAGTGCATCGTGTTCTGAAGCCAGGGGGGCGGTTCGTGGCAGAGATGGGGGGCCATGGCAACATCGCGGCCATTCGAGTCGCGCTCAAGTCTGTGCTCGCACGCAACGGCTATTCCGACCTCGAAGACGATGTGAACTATTACCCTACTCCAGATGGCTATGCGCGCCGCCTGATTCGTCATGGCTTCCAGGTGCAGCAGATTGCGCTGATTCCGCGCCCCACCGCGCTTCCTGATACCGGAATGGAGGGCTGGCTCCGCACCTCCGTCGTGGCGTTCTCGATTCTCTTCCGGAGTCGGTTCGCAACACTGTTGTGGAGCAAACTGCCGCCGTGCTTGCGCCCGCACTGCGTGACGAGGATGGAGACTGGACTGCCGACTACATTCGCCTGCGCTTTATCGCCACCGCCTGAGACATGGCGGGGCTCATTGTGAGAACCACATCCTTCCTCCGATGGCCACGAGAGTGAGCGCAAAAATGCGACGCAGCCAGAGTTCTGAAATGTGTTGCGCCCCGACAGCGCCGAAATAGCCACCGACCGAGAAACCGGCAGCCAACAGAAGTGCTACTCGAATATCCGCGTTGCCTTTGCGGTAATATTCATAAAAAGCGAAGATGCCAACCGGTAACAGCAGCGCTCCCAGCGAAGTCCCTTGGGCCTTGTGTTGATCCATGCCCAGCAGCCACACGAGTGCCGGTACAAAGAGGATTCCTCCTCCAATGCCCACAACGCCGGAAACTGATCCGACCACCAGACCGACCAGCAAGAGCATCCAAGTCATTCGCGCCTCCGAAAGCCAAATAGAAGAGATTGCAGATTGTGGCTCGCACATTCAGGCTAAACCATGATGTCGGTGGAGGTAGATGTGGGGACTCCCGCGCGATTTGCCCCTAGTTTGATGGACCTGCGACATATTCTCAAAAAATCTCTCTGATTGCCCTTGCTTTTTCAAAGCGAGTTATGGCAAAGTACTAACTGCGTAGGAGAACGCCCGATGGAATACAGAACGCAAAACTCGATGCGTAGGCTGGAGCCGCTTGATAAGAGCTGCACCGGTCGCCGGGCGTTGTTCGTCAATCTCCTGCCATAGCGCTGGTGTCTTCATCCTACGCAAGACAGACACAATTGATTGTTCTCGACCATGATTGCCCTGAGTGGCGAAGAAGTCAGGTACATCGCTTGGTAACCGATAAGGTCCTCACTTCGATTATTTCCTCAGGCTAACTTCGCCGAGTTATAAGTGGGACTTTCTCTATTGGCGCCGCGCTAAGTGTCTTGCGGCCCTCAGGAAAGCCATGCTCGTAACACAGTGCGAGTAACTAAGTTGCGCCGGTGGCGAAGAGAAGAGTTACTTCCTGCCAGAAGGATGTCGTTTGAGAACGACCAGGGCCAGGAGACCCTGCCGGAGCAAATCACTCAGCGGAGCGGGAGTTATCCCGAGTCGTAAAGCCCCGCGAAGCAGAGGTTTCGAGTCCAAACTCTTTTCGGCTATTCCCCGGTGCAGTTTTTGGGAAGCAGTATTCTGCAGTTCCACCTTGGCCGGTGGCGTAGGTAACGGCTACTTCTTAAGCCGAAGGTCGCGGGTTCGAATCCCGCCCGGGGCGCAAGGCCCAGTAGCTCAGTGGCAGAGCGTCGGACAAATGCCGCCACCGCTTGTTCCCCGGCCTTGAAACTTGGCGGCGGAGCTCTTGACGAGCGCGCCAAAACAACCACCTTGGCCGGTGGCGTAGGCAACGGGTACTTCGGGGCGGAGGATGCGGGTTCGAATCCCGCAGCACTCGACACGGGAGTGTTTCGTCCATGGCCGGACATCCGTAAATGTTCTGTTGCCGCTTGTTCCCCGGCCAAAACAATTTGGCGAGTGCAGCTTGTGATGAGTGCGCACTAACAACCACCTTGGCCGGTGGTGTAGGCAACGGATACTTCGCCTCGACAGCCGGGGGACGCGGGTTCGATTCCCGCGGCGGGACGCGAGTCCTGAAAGCTCTGTGGTCAGAGCGCCGTAAAAGACCGTTGCCGCTTGTTCCCCGGCCATTGACCCTCCGGCAGGTCCGGATAGAAATGAACTGTCATGAGCAAACTGCATGTAAAAAACGGCACCCCGGTGGGCAACATGCCCCTGTGCAAGAACTGCAGCTGGGGACAGTTCATCACCGGCTACAGGGAATCGGACATGCTGGCGATCTGCACCGCGACGAATCCGAACATCATGCTGCCCTTCACGGTGCATGAGTGCAGCGGTTTTCAAGACAAACACAGGCCGGACTATGAGCAGATGAAAAAGCTGGCCATTGATTTCCAACCGCTGCGCATTTCGAGGACCGCAGGTTTTCGCAGTGTCGAACCGATTCGCCCGGTCAGTCATAACGGAGAAGACCAGGTCGATTAACACGCGTCCGCTAACTTCAACCAGCAACAACGAACGACATCCTGCCGGTGGCGCAGGGCACGGTTTCATCCGGTAGAGCGCCGCGCAAGCGGAGGCAGCAGGTTCGAATCCTGCCGCCAAGGAGTATCTTGGTGTAGCTATTCCGTGCCCGACTTTTCCCTGGCAGGAGTTTTTCAATCAGGAAGGGGGCGCACAGTGCGCCTGAACATCTTCAAGTCAAAGCCGCGTCCGCGTACCCACGAGGGAGCCACGGCAAAGGTAATCACACTGGAGCAGGCGCTGCGGCGCAGCGTTCTCTCCTGCATGTTGTGGGAGGGCGAGTTCTACGAGGATGGCGTGCAGATTGCAGGCCGCATCCATGAACTCGTTCCCCAGGTTGCAGCAGAGAGGGTTGCCGCGCTGGCGGTGGAAGCTCGCGAGCAGATGAAATTGCGCCACGCTCCGCTTTTGCTGGTGCGAGAGATGGCGCGTCACGCCACTCACCGTGCGCTGGTGGCCGAGACTCTGTCTCGTGTGATTCAGCGGGCCGATGAGTTGTCGGAGTTCGTTGCCATCTACTGGGCAGGCGGGCGTCAGCCGCTCTCTGCGCAGGTGAAGAAGGGTTTGGCTTCCGCATTCGGCAAGTTCGACGAGTATGCGCTGGCCAAATACGATCGAGCCGGCGCGGTGCGTCTGCGCGACGTGCTGTTTCTGTCTCATGCGCGGCCGGTAGATGCGGCGCAGGCCGCGTTGTGGAAGCGGCTGGCCGAGAACGAGCTGGCTACGCCTGACACGTGGGAGGTTGCTCTTTCCGCGGCCGGTCGTGCCGAGGGTGAGAACAAGCGCGAAGTTTGGGAGCGGCTCTTGTCCGATCGCAAGCTGGGCGCGTTGGCTCTGTTGCGAAACCTGCGCAACCTGCACACTGCCGGGGTCAGCGAGGAACTTGTGCTGTCTGCGTTGGCCGGCCTTAAGACGGATCGCGTCTTGCCCTTCCGTTTTNNTCCGTTTTCTGGCCGCCGCGCGCCGTGCGCCGCAATGGGAGCAGCAACTTGAAGCAGCGATGTTCAAGTCTCTTGAGGGTCGCAATTCAAAGCTTTCCGGGCACACCGTGCTGTTGGTCGACGTCTCCGGCTCGATGGAGTCGACGATTTCCGGCCGGTCAGAGATGCGCCGGACGGATGCTGCTTACGGGCTGGCAATTCTGCTTCGTGAGATCGCGGAGAAGGTGACGATCTTCTCGTTCTCAGAGGCTGCGAAGCGAGTGCCTTCGCGGCGCGGAATGGCTCTGCGCGATGCTTTGGACAAGAGCCAGTCGCACTCGGGAACCTACCTGGGAGCTTCGCTCAATCAGATCGAGGCCGACGCCCGAGAGGGGTGCGACCGCGTCATCGTCATCACCGATGAGCAGTCGCATGACAAGGTTCCGGCGCCCCGCGGCAAGGGCTACGTGATCAACGTCGCCTCCGCACAAAACGGTGTAGGCTACGGTGAGTGGAACCACATCGACGGATGGAGCGAGGCGGTGATCGACTATATCGCCGAGCTTGAAACTGTCGCCTGAGGCCGATACACAACCAATCAACCCAATCCGGGGAGTTGTTCACAAGGTGGGCGGCTCTCCGGATTTTGTTTGCGGCGAAAAGTGCCCGGAGCGGGCCAATACGCAGACGATCGGCATGACCGGCAAAAAAGCGTCACCTCGTCAAAAGACGTTTGCTTGTTTAACCGGAGACTTGTTTTACCGGAGAGTTGATCCTTGGTACGCAACCGTGCAGGCTCTCAGGAGATTGTGCAGCGTCTGGAGCACAGTTTCGACGAGCCGTTTACGGTAGAGGGGTGCGTTCTGCATGGGTCTGCGAGCTTCGGCATCTCTCTCTATCCGGAGGACGGCGCCTCCGAGAGCAGCCTGCTGAACACCGCCGATGCCGCCATGTACGCGGCCAAAAACGCAAAGCGGAAAGACAGGTCCATGGCGCATAAGTAATAAAACCGCAATGAATGAGGGTGCGATGAAAACCAGAACTATTTTTGGGGAGATGTGAGGTTACGAGTCGCCCACTGGAATCAAGGCCTGCAACCGCCCGGTTCTGGAACGGGATTTCAGGCAAAGCCTGGCGCTTGATGCCAATCTCCGGACTTTGCCGGTCGCCAGGCAAACCGGGGGAACTCTAAACTCACGCCCAATGCGCGATTCCAGCCGCAATGCGGATGTGAATTGCGCATCCCGGATGATATGGAGTAACAGTGTCAGTAGCTGCGAGTCAGTGTTTTTGTCACAAATCAATGCCGAAACCAGGGTTGCATGGGAGTGAGCCCTCGCCCCTCGGCTTGATTGGCAGCGAATTATTCCGTGGCCAGCGCCTTTGAGCGGAAGAGCAAGCCGGCTACCAAGCCGCCTAAGCTCGGTACCAGCAAGAAGAGCCACACCTGCTGCAGCGCCTGTCCGCCAACCATCAGCGCTGGGCCAAGGCTGCGAGCGGGGTTCACGCTGACCCCGGTAATGTGAATGCCAAAGACGTGAATGGCAACCAAAGTAATGCCGATCGCCAGTCCAGCAAAGCCAGCAGGCGCACTCTTCTTTGTCGACCCAAGGATAACGATGACAAAGATCAAAGTGGCAATGAACTCAAAGAGGATTGCGGAGGTGGTGTTTTAGCCGCCCTGGTAGCCGGCGCTCCAGCCGTTCTGACCAAGTCCAGTGGCTACGATGTTGTAGCCACCACCAACGCCGTTTGCGATGGTCATGACAACCCACGCGCTTACGATGCCGCCGGTGAACTGTCCGACCCAATAGCCGATCATCTCCTTGAGAGACATGCGTCCAGCCACCCACACACCCAGGCTTGCCGTGGGGTTGATGTGACATCCGGAGATTGGCCCAATCCCATAAGCAGCCCCGATCAGCGCAAGGCCGAACGCGAACGCAATGCCCAAGATGCCTACCTTGTCACCAGCAACCACCGCCGTTCCAACGCCGAAGAGCACCAAAATGAAGGTACCCACAATTTCCGCCAGGATTTTCTTAATCATCATTCCCTCCGATTCTCAGGTCATTTTTTTCGGGCTTCCGGACCTCACTTTATTTGGGGAGTGAAGGGAAGCCGCCCGTGGGTCAATCGATGCTGCGGCCACGATGGCGGCCGGATGTGCGCACGCAGCGTTGCAAAGCCCCGAGAGGGGAGTCAAGGGAAACTTAGGCTGGGCCGCCGCGCAGCCCAAATTCATCAAACGTTTGCAATCCTTTTGCCTCACTGAATTACTCTGTTAATGGTTCCGTGCGGCACCAGCATGTTGCAATAAAACGGCCGCCGGCCGAGGGTCGATCGTTTGAGCCAGACCGTATTTGTTCTTGAAGACGAAACCGATATTGCGAGGCTAGTGCAGCATCATCTTGAAGCTGCCGGATTTTCGGCCCGGCTTTTTCTCACCCCCACCAACCTGATTCCGGATGCCGAACGCCAACCTCCGGCCTTGTTTCTGCTGGACATCATGGTTCCCGGCGGAGACGGTCTGGACGTGTGCCGCCGTCTGCGCTCGAACCCTGCGCTTTCGACAATTCCTATCATTTTCCTGACCGCTCGCGCCGGCGAAAACGATCGTGTGCTGGGCCTCGAACTGGGCGCCGACGACTACATCACCAAGCCGTTTGCAACCCGCGAGCTCGTGGCTCGGGTCAAGGCAGTGCTGCGCCGATTTGAGCGGCCCACTTCGCCCTCGATCATTTCTTTTGAAGAAGTGATCATCGATGCCAGTGCGATGCAATTGAAGGTCCGAGGCGAACTGACCACGACCACGGCCACCGAGTTCCGACTGCTGGACTATCTTGCACGCCATCCCGGGCGCGTATTCAGCCGCGACCACCTGCTTGATGCAGTCTGGGGCGACGCTAGGTTTGTCACGCCCCGTTCCGTTGACGTTTATGTGCGCCGCATCCGTGAGAAAATCGAGGTTGACCCTGAGAATCCGCGCTACTTGAAGACCGTGCGCGGTGCCGGCTATCGCTTCGAGCTTCCCAAGGGCGAATAGCGAAGCTGGCCAGAAGCCATCGAGTGCCGGATGGGAGCACCGCAATTTGACCCCAAAAGTATTCACAAAGCTGCTCTCTCTCCTCGTTCTCCTCCTGGTACTGCATACCTTGGTAATGGAGTTGGTCTTTCATCGCCTGATTGAACATTCAGCGGGAGTGGAGTTGCACCTGCTCGGCCGCGAAGCGCTTTGGTCCGGTCTGATTGCGTTGGCAGTTGCGATTCCGGTGGCAGCCTGGGTTGCCGGCCGCATCTCGGCGCGCCTGCAGAGGGTAGTCTCATTTGCCCGGAGCATCGCCGACGGCGATCTGAGTGCGCGCCTTATTCAACCCGGCGACGATGAACTCTCCTCAATGGAAGCTGCGCTTAACGAGACTGCCGAACATCTGGGCAAGAGTTTCGCCGAGATCGAAAACCAGCGCCAGGAGTTGGCTGTGATGCTCGACTCCATGCAGGAGGCCGTGGTTGCAATCACGCCTGAAGGATATGTTCGCTGGTCGAATGCGGTAATGCAGCAGATTGCGGGCACCCAGATCCACCCTGGGCGGACTCTGGTTCACTCTGTCCGCGATCCTGCTGTGCTTGCCTGCGTCCGTGGTGCTCTTGAAGACAGGGAAGTGGCCTTTGGCCGGGCCAGCTCGCTGGCGCCGGGCCGAATCTTTGAGATCAATGCAACCCCCCTGCCTTCAGGCGGTGCACTCGTTGTTCTCCACGATGTGACCCGGATCGAGGCCGCAGAGAAGTCGCGCCGCGACTTTATTGCGAATGTCAGCCATGAGCTGCGGACACCGCTTACGTCGATCCAGGGCTACGTTGAGACGCTCGTTGAGGACCCGCATCCGAAGCCGGAAACCACGCGCGAATTCCTCGGAGTCATCCTCAAGAATGCAACCCGCATGAATCGCCTGACGGAGGATCTGCTGGCACTGGCCAGCGTTGAGGGCCCAGATTACAAACTGACACTCCAACCCATCCGCGCGTCTGCTCTGGTACAGGATGCCATTGAGTCTTTCGGCGGCATCATTGTCGATTCCAACGTGGAACTGGAATCGGCAGGCGCTCCAGATGATTTGGTCATGGCCGACCCAGACGCCTTGAACCAGGTCTTCGGCAACCTTATTGAGAATGCTCTGAAATACGGTGAGGCGGGGAAGCGGATTCGTGTGGGTGCGCGGCTTTTGGAAGCCGAGGTGCAATTCACCGTTCAGGATTTCGGTCCNNCGGCGGCACCGGGCTCGGCCTGGCCATCGTCAAGCATTTCGTGCAGGCTCACGGTGGCCGTATCTGGGCCGAAAGCGAACTCGGGTCAGGGGCCCAATTCCACTTCACGTTGCCGCTGGCGCCGGCACCGTCAGTCACTCATGAGAGGCAACCCATCGATCCGCATACAATTGTGCCATTGAACGGATAAACCTAAGAATCCGACCCACGATTCAAACCCCCGTAACATTCACCGTGGAGAATGATCAACAGAAGGAATTCTGCAAGGAGCTCTCTGTGAAAAAGACATTGGTTGCCGTTGTGATGTTTGTCTTGGCCTTAAGTGCTGCACAGGCTCAGCATTTGACTGGGGCCGGGTCCACCTTTGACTATCCCATTTTCTCCAAATGGTTTAGCGAATATAGCGCAGCCCACCCAGGGGTCGAAATTAACTACCAGTCGATTGGCTCCGGCGGCGGAATCAAGCAGGTGACTGCAGGTCTTATTGACTTTGGCGCCTCCGATGGTCCAATGACCGATGAGCAACTGGCAGCTTCCAAGATAAAGTTGGTTCACATTCCGGTCGTGCTTGGCGCGGTAGTGCCGATCTTCAACGTTCCCGGAGTTGGCAACCTCAAATTCAGTCCCGACGTCTTGGCGGACATCTATCTTGGCAAAATCAACAACTGGAACGACGGACGAATCGCCAAGGACAATCCAGGCGTGAAGCTGCCCGACCAGAAGATCATCGTAGTCCATCGGTCCGATGGAAGCGGCACGACATATATCTGGACCGACTACCTCTCCAAGGTCAGCACGGAATGGGCAAGTGGTCCCGGAAAGGGCGCCTCACCCAGTTGGCCGGTTGGCGTGGGCGGCAAAGGCAATGAGGGGGTAGCCGGATTGGTTCGCCAGTTGCCAGGCGCCTTCGGCTATGTCGAACTAATTTACGCTCTGCAAAACCACATCTCATTTGGATCGGTGAAGAATTCGGCGGGCAACTATGTGACGGCTTCGATCAGCGGCGTAACCGAGGCTGCTGCGAGCGTCAAGCAGATGCCAGCCGACTACCGTGTCTCCATCACCGATGCACCAGGTGTAAATGCCTATCCCATCTCCAGCTTTTCCTGGATGCTGATCCCTGCCCGTTCCGCCGATCCGGCCAAGGGAAAGGTGCTGAAGGATTTGTTGAGTTGGATTGTCAACTCGGGTGAGGGCGAAGTCTCTGCTCTTTCGTACGCACCGCTCCCCAAGGCGTTGGTGGACAAGGTTCTAAAGACGGTCTACTCCTTGCAATAGAACCTGGTCAGTAGAAGGCTCGGGATGGCCCTGCCAATTGGCAGGGCCCTTTCGTCTGCAAGCGATTCTCTTGTTGTGGACAGGTGGAAAACGCAGTGCTAGAATCCCGGCGGAGGAACCGGAATGAAAGCGACCAGGATTTTGATCGTCTGTACGTTTCTCTTCCTGCCTGGGATTCTCATCGCGGCCGAACACACGACCGTACGGTTCGATGGTACCTGGCACACGCATGTCGACTGCCCCGCCCGGGGAAACATGGAGGCATTCGCCTGGAAATTTGACAGCGTGATCATAAATGGCGAACTGCGCGGGGTGCGCGGCACCGAGGGAGAGCCGGGATCGTTTGTGCTTACAGGAAAGATCAACGAGGACGGCAGCGCAAAGCTCTCCGGCGATGGCATCTTGTTGTCGAGAAAGAATGCCCGCGGCCTGCTCGCTCACAAAGGCGAGGAATACAACTGGGACGTCAGGGCCCAATTCAAGGACACTGACGGGACCGGCGCCAGAAATGAAGGGCTGGACATCATCGGTCGTGCCTGCTCTTTTGAATTCAAAAAGCAACTGGATGTTCCGGCAACGCCCGCCGCTCCTGCAGCGCCAACTGCACCGGCTGGCCTCTGAGATAGTCGACTGGCCGCTCAACCAGAATTTGCCCCCAAGATTTGTCTTCTGCCTCGTCCTTACCATGGCATTCAACTGATTGCGAACTCGTGCGCAGCGGAGGCCTATCGATGGGCTGGCTTGAGGGAAGGGTTTGCATAGGGTGGGGAATTGGCGAATCCTCATTTCACTTGGCAACCCACTTGCTGTCTGCCTACTATAGGCAAACAAGGGGAAGACTATGCGGAAAACGGCCACTCTTCTTGCATCTATCGTGTTGGTGATTTTTCCGACGGCAACGATCCCTCAGGACCAGTCGGCAAGCCCTGTTCCCACTCGACGGTTCGACGGGAAATGGCAAACTACTGTGTCCTGCGAACCCTCAAGAGGTGCTCTTGGCTTCTCCTACCGATTCGTGAGCACTGTGAAGGATGGCACCTTCCACGGACTGCGCGGGACTGAAGGCGAGCCCAGCTCATTGCTGATTGCTGGGACCATCAGCGAAGACGGCGTTGGACATCNNCTGGGAAGACTGGCTCAAAGGAGTTCGTCCCGGGAACGGACACGCCAAGAGGCACGGACTTTGGCTATCACATCAAGGCGCACTTCGATGAAAGACATGCGGAGGGGACTCGCGTCGAAGGTCGACCATGCACAATTGAATTCGATCGTTTGTAGCTGCTTGAGCGTGCGGCGAATCTCTTGAACTCAGAACCGGATGATCATGGATCCGTGTTCTCCAATGACGGTGAAGACCGACAGAAGATTGGTAATAGAGAGTAACTGGCGGATTCGCGGGCCGAGGTTGACCAGTTCCAGAGAGCAGCAAGAGGCTTTGCATGAAGCGTAGAGACGTACCAGCGTTCCAAGGCCGGAACTATCCATATAGGCGAGGTCTGTAAGGTCGAGCACAATGCGCTTGCTGCCGGGAATCTCCTTGCTGGCGGCTGCATAGAGGGTGTTGTTCACTCCCGAAACCAACCTGCCGTGGCAGTGGACAATGATAACGTCGTCCTTGCGTTCGATGTCGAACGTGAGTGCGGTGGCGGCCGGTTCGATGGGCATTGAGATTCCTTTTCGACAAAGATCGAATTCGGGAGAGGAGGTTCCCGGAGATGGTCTCATAGTTTGGCTGGAATGCAAACGAGCAAACTTTGGGACGAAAACGAGTCTTCCGTGCCGGACGCCCGCTAAAGCAACTGTTCGCCGATAAGCCGATCGACGAGGGGAATGAGCTGCTCGCCTGTCTTGGCGAAAACGAACGCGCCTGCCGCGGCATCCCAGTCGAGCTTGTAGCTGGTGGAGAGGGCAGAAATCCAGATTTGCCGGACGGGGGCGTTCGGAGTGATCACGAACTTGGCTGGCGGTTCTTCGAAGACGACGTTGAGCAAGCCACCCTGTCCTTCGACCTCGAAACCAGCCTCTTCTTCTTCCTCGCGGAGAATCAAATAATCTTCATCTTCCACGCGAATTTCGCTTCCGCTGTACTTGCCGAATAGAACGCGATCGCCAACCTTCACGTCGAGAGGAATNNCGTCAAGAGCTGTCTCGGCAAGCGTGCGAAACTCCAGGTCATCCACCATGGTGTCAGTTTAACAACCTGCGCCTGTGGGGTCGCAATGAATGAGAGGCAAGCACCGCAGCAGAATCTGTTTCAAATTCGGGCATCATTCTCAAAAAGACTGAAGTTTGCGGCGTAAAGGTCGATAGGGGCCCATATGGGCAGTCCTTGAAAGTTCCATGAACCAGGAGCGATCTAATATGGGAATCACTCCAATCAGCAATCTGCCGCCTCTGCAACTTGCCCGCTCGATCGAGTCGGACCTGGAGCTGATGCCCATGTCGCGTGTTGAGGACTCTGCAAGAACTGGTGACCTATTCACCAAGCGAGCAGCAAGCCGCTCCCAGTCCCGACGACAGCCAGGAAGAAGTATTAGAGGACGAGATCGAAAGCACAACAGAGGATGACGACGCAGAGCAGGACGGCGAGCCATCTGAAAAGCCCTCAGAACGACGGATCAGCTTTCTGGCTTGAGAAATGCAATTCAGAGCTAAGTACGCGAGACTGCGACCGAACGGACGGACTGCTGCCAGGCTTTCGCCCATCTAATTGATTCCAAAGATCCGACGCAAAATTCATCGATTCTTTGTCAGAGCGACTTGCAGAATCGCGAATCATGAGTTAATTTACTAACTAGTTAGTTAAAAAAAGTGACAACAGCCACCCCATCCCGTACCCAGACCGAGCGCGCCGATCGGACACGCGCTCGCATTCTCGACGCTGCGACCCGTGAATTCAGCTCGAACGGCCTGGCCGGTGCGCGAACGGAGCGAATTGCCGAAGCAGCCGGCGTGAACAAGGCTCTCATTTATTACTATTTCCAAGGCAAGGAGGCCTTGTACACCGCGACCTTGGAATTTGTGGCCGATCGCATGGCGGTTGTCAGCATGAAGGTTCTGAATCTGGAGTGCTCGGCGGGAGAGCGATTGCTTCGTTTTGCGCTCAACCACTTTGACCGGATCTACTCCCAGCCCGTCTTTCAGAGCCTGATGCAGCAGGAGATGATTCGACTGCGCAGAGGAGAGTCGATCGCCGCGACGCCACTTGTTGAGAAGCTGTTCAGGCCGATGGGAGACAAGATGCTCGCCCTGGCGGAAGAGGGGATTCGCTCAGGGGAACTGATCAATGTCGAACCCAACCAAGTCGGGTATGCTCTGCTCGGACAGAACGTCTTCTACTTCCTTTCCGCACCCATGATGAGGCTGATTGCGGAAACCGATCCCTTTCATGTTTCCGCGCTAGAGTATCGCCGGAAGGCAGCCATCGAATACCT
This sequence comes from Acidobacteriaceae bacterium, assembly GCA_003140705.1. Lineage (GTDB taxonomy): Bacteria > Acidobacteriota > Terriglobia > Terriglobales > Acidobacteriaceae > Telmatobacter. The sequence goes on along the minus strand of PLKU01000538.1, from coordinate 6,957 downwards.
TGGCCAGTCACTTTTTGTTGACCGCACATACGGAGCGGCAGTTGCGGCGCAGGTTCTGGCTTCAACCGCCATGCCCCAGAATGTCGTATTCGGGTCCCTGCTTCTCCCGCCCGATAGCGAGCTTTCTCCGCGAAAACCCGGCGAAGGGAAGGGGCACGGCGAGCGAGAGAAAAAGAGGAGAATTCATGATAATTATACTTAACAAATAAGATTAACTGTGGTTAACTATCTGTGAGGCGCTAGCGAGATCACTTTAGGCCAGATTTTAACGATGAACCCGCAATATCGAAGTGAAGTAAACGACTAAGGAATTAAGAGGAACCAATGAACGCACGCAATCGAGTTTTTCTGATCCTGGGCCTGCTCACAATCGGATCGCTGATTTGGTACTTTGTTACCGTCCGGCCATCCGGAGACCTGCAACTGATCGGCACCGTGGATGCAAACGAAGTGGTGGTGAGTGCCAAGATTCCGGGCCGCATCCAGACTCTCACCGTGGATGAGGGCGATGACGTGAAGGCGGGCCAGTTGATAGCGGCCATTGAAAGCGATGACCTGCAGGCAGCGCGCGAAGCCGCCGAGGCCACCGCGGCCAGCCAGAATTTCAAGCTCGGGGAAACCGTTGCAACCGAGCGTCAGACTGTTGGCGAGGTCGGGAGCGCTACGGTAAACGCAGAAGCGCAGGTGAAGGCGGCGCAGGCTTCCTTGGTACAGGCGCAGGCGAACTACGATCACCAGCAGGCAGACTCAAGCCGCACCGTTGCGCTTGCCCAGCAGGGGATCATGAGCGCACAGGCCCGTGATGATGCTGCGACGATGCTTCAGGCTGCCAAGGCTGCGGTGGATGCCGCTCGCCAGAACGAGGCTGCGGCAGAGGCCTCGCTCCGCCAGGCCCGCGCCCACGAATTGCTGGCGTCGGTCGCCGCGCGCACTGTTGACTCGACTCGCGGCGAGGTCGAAAATGCTCGCGCCCTTGCCGACCAGGCTAAGGTCGAGGTTGGCTATTCTCAGGTCTTTGCCCCGGTGAGCGGAAAGGTGAATGTCCGCGCTGCTCGCCAAGGCGAAGTGCTCGCGGCCGGCGCGCCCATTGTTACCATCATGGATTTGACTCAGACCTGGGTCTATGCGCCACTGCCTGAAACGCAGGCTGACACCGTTCAAGTGGGCGACTCTCTCCGCGTGGTCATGCCCTCGGGAGCGACGTTCCAAGGAAAAGTGATTGCCAAGGCTGCTGAAGCGGATTTCGCTACGCAGCGCGACGTGAACAGCCGCAAGCGCGACATCAAGACGATCCAGTTGAAGTTGCTGATTGACAATCCAGGCGAACGATTTGTCCCCGGAATGACGGCCGAGGTGTACATCCCGAAGAGCAAGCTGGTGAAACAGTGACCGCGTCAGCACAGCCGAATTCCGCCAGCAGGGGGAGTGGTGCGCCTGTTCCTGCCATCTCGGTTGAGAACATCGTCAAGCGCTATGGCACGTTTGAAGCGGTGAAGGGCGTGAGCTTTTCAGTGGCCGACGGTGAGATCTTCGGCCTGTTGGGGCCGAATGGAGCAGGGAAGAGCACACTCATCCGCATGATGACCACGCTTGTCCCCATCACCAGCGGCAATGCGAGCGTTGCTGGCTTCGACGTAGCCAAAGATCCAGACTCCGTTCGCAGAAGAATTGGGGTGATTCCCCAGGCACTGACGAGCGACCCCGACCTGACTGTTGAGGAGAACCTCAACATCTACGCCAAGCTCTATAGCGTCCCGAGAGCGGAACGCGAAAAGAACGTGAACGATGTTCTCGAATCAGTCGACCTGGTCAAGTGGCGAGGCGCGCAGGTTAAGACACTTTCTGGCGGAATGCGTCGTCGCGTTGAAATCGCTCGCGGCCTGGTCCACAATCCGCAGATATTCTTTCTCGATGAGCCCACAACGGGTTTAGATCCCGTGTCACGCATCGCGGTTTATGAGATGCTCGACAACTTGAGAAAAACGCGGCACCTGACCATGCTGATTACCACGCACTACATGGAAGAGGCCGACACGCTTTGCGACCGCATTGCCATTGTGGATCATGGCAAACTTGTCGCGCTCGGCACTCCCATTGAGCTCAAACATAGCGTGCCCGGAGAGAACGTTGTCGAGGTGCATTTTGACCGCGATGCTGAAAACTGGGGTGAACGACTGGAGAAGCTCGAGGGCGTCACGAACGTGCAAGCTGAAAGCGCAGGCTACTATCGCGTTCTGACTTCCAGCGGATCCAAGACCACGATGCAACTTGTCGAACTGGCCGCCTCACTCGGCGAAACACTAACGTCTCTCAGCGTTCAGAACACCACGCTCGACGATGTGTTTGTGCACTACACAGGCCGTCAGCTGCGTGACGAACTGGTGAAACCACCTGCCTTCACCATGCCGCCCCGTCCCGGAGCACAGCCATGAACAGAATGTTTGCCATTGTCGAGCGCGAGATGCGCAAATTTTTCCGGTCACCTACACTGATGATCATGTCGCTCATGATGCCCATTTTGCAGTTGCTCATTATGGGCAACGCATTTGGCGGGAAGATTGTCGGCGCTCACGTGGCAATTGTGGACTACGATCACGGGCCCGAGGCAGTAAAGATCCGCGAAGGGTTTGACGCGATCGCCGTGAACATCAAAACCTTCACGACAGTCGAATACACGGACGAGAACAAGGCGCGTGAAGACGTGCGCACCGGCAAGATTGACGCCGCAGTTGTTATACCCACACAGTATTCGCGCCGAGTTTCCGCACAGGATGCCCCGCGTATTGGCTTGGTGGTGGATAATTCTGACTTGTTCACGTCGAGCAGCCTGGAAGCCGAGATGCAGGCGCTGGTAACGGCGCTTACGACTCCCGTTATCCAGCCGCGCGTCGCCAGCGCAATCGCGCTGGAAATCGTCGAGCTTTATCCCTACGTGAACTACATGAAGTTCCTGTTGCCCGCTTGTTGCGCACTCGCCATGTATATCTCCGTGATGATCGGCGGAGGCATGTTATACATCGACGACAAGGCGCGCGGCGTGCATGAGGGCTACCTCGTTACACCGATCTCGCGTCTCGAATTAGTCATGGGCCTTAACATGGCCGGGTCCATCAAGGCGGTGCTTTCCGGCATCAGCCTCACAATTATTGGCTCCCTGATGGCTGGGCTCGGCGTGATCTTCCATCCTGAAGCCGATCTCGAGTTGCTTTGTTTGATCATTGTGACCTCCATTGCCTTCAACGGGATGATGTTCCTGATGATGGTCCGTGTGGATGACCCGCTTGTGCCGCGTGCAATGTTCGGTGTGCTGAACCTGCTGTTGTTTTATCCGTCCGGCGCCATGTATCCGATCAACGCATTTCCAGTGTGGTTGCGGGCGCTGGCTGTGGTCGATCCATTTACGTATTGCGTGCACGGATTCAAGGAAATCCTCTTGAAGGATGGAGGGTTCGTCGCAATCCAATACGACCTGCTGTTTCTCTTCGTTTTCGGCATTGGAACTCTGTTGATTGCCACACCGCTATTCAAACGAACCTTGTAGTGGGCGTTTTTCGAATCCGATTTAGAAATTTCCGGCCGGCAGTTAGAAGCTCCGGAATGCAAAGAGGCGGTCCATTCCTTGTGGGAGGATGGGCCGCCTCCCTGCGTGGCAAGGGAGAGTCTTCTGAAATGTCTACTAAGATACGTACGAGCGGCTCCGGCCCCGGAACGGCCTGACGATGAAGCCAAGAATCAAGAATAAGAATCCGCTTTTGTGGGTCTTCGAGTCGTTCGAAGATGACCCGCGATTCGCACTGCTAAAGTTGTTCAGCTTCGATGCGGCTTATCTCGACGGGCGGCTCTACCTGGCCGTCGCAGGGGGAAAGGAACCGTGGAATGGACTGCTTGTCTGCACTTCTCGCGAGCACCACGCGTCGATCAAGGCTCAATTCCCACAACTGGTGTCACACAAGGTGCTTGGGAAGTGGCTCTATATTTCGCAATCGCATCCGCAATTTGAATCGATCGCGGCAGACCTGGCTGCCATTGCTCGCAGGCGAGACCCAAGACTAGGAGTCGAGTCGCAGCGGCGAGATCGTAATAATCCTTAGTTGGGCCAAGTGCCGCCCCCGGGTTACTTGCTCTTTCTAATGCGCTTCCTGACCGGCTCATTGTCGGCGTATACGCGCCATTCCTTCACTTTGTCGTCGTCGATAAATGCCCGAAACACAGCGGGCGAACTCCACCGCTCCAGCTCCGTCAATTGCCCATCGACGGTGAAACTTCCCTGGGCCAGGCCGAGNNTATAAACGTCTCCTGAAGCTCGATTGAGTAGTCTGCGACCATGCGGAAGTACTCCACCCACCCCGCGCGCACGTTTTCCCGACCGACCAGGACCCGGCCCAGAGAGTCAATGAACCGATGCTCCTCCGGCATCAACGTGGACAGGGTCTCCAGATCCTGGCGGTTGATAGCCTTTACAAATTCCTTTGCAACAGATTCCAAGGATTTTTCCATTCGGCCATTGTACTCAAGGCGCACGACGACTAGATAGTAGGAGGTGCCGTTCGGTTCGATCTATGACTACGGGCAGTGTTTAGGCACCGGATTGGTCAGGCGGGAGTTGTCGAAAAATGCTTAAGTTTGCACTTGACAATAGGGCGAGACGGAATAATACTCAAGTACATACTTAACTATTATCCATTGAGAGGATATTCCGATGCAGAATCCCACAACGATCCACAGCACCTTCGTTTTGGAACGCAACTTCTCCGCGGCCCCTGAGCGGGTATTCGCGGCCTTTATCGACCCTGCAAAGAAGCGCCGGTGGTTTCTGGGCGGGGAGAGCGCCCGGATCCAGAACTATGAACTGGACTTCAGGGTAGGTGGTAGGGAGACGGCCAGCATTCTGCTGCCGGAGGGGACGCCTGTGGCCGGCCTGACCTGCAGCAGCGACACCATTTACCAGAACATCGTTCCCAATCGGCGGATCGTCTTCGCGTCGACGATGAGCATCCAGGGGAACTGCATCTCCGCATCGCTGGTCACGGTGGAACTGCTTGCCGCGGCACTGGGAACTGACCTGATCCTGACGCACCAGGCAGCCTTCTTTGAAGGCGCCGATGGGCCTGAGATGCGCGAGGACGGGTGGCGCAAGCTGATAGAGAATCTATCTGCGGAGATAGCCGGCTAAGTAGCGCGCAACAGGAAGGCATAAATGAATGGGAAGCAGGCAAACATCGACAGTGTCTTCCACGCGCTTGGCGATTCTACACGACGAGCCATGATGGAGAGGCTGAGCGAGGGTCCGATGACTGTATCGCGCTTGGCTGAGCCGCTTTCCATCACCCTGGCTGCGGTTGTCCAGCATCTGCAGGTGCTTGAAGAATGCGGGCTAGTGAAAACCGAGAAGCATGGGCGCGTGCGGACCTGCCGGATAGAGCCCGGAGGCCTTGCAGTGGCGCGGGAGTGGATCGACAAACGCCGTACTAGCTGGGAAGAACGACTTGATCGGCTTGATGTTCTGCTGGCGGAGCCGGAGTAGAGCCCTTGACTGCGCTTTGTTGATGGAATCGCGCGTTCAAAGCGGGCAAAAATGTGCGAAAAAGCGTGAGTGCTTGCTGCCATGGCTTTGCGTCTGGCAGCGAGCGATCTCCTGTTGTTTCATTGCGATAGATAACATGGTTTTGGTGATGAAAAACGCGCTCAGGAGATTTCCACCGATACGTCAGGATTTCCGAAAAATCCACAGGATTATCTTTCCAAAACGTATTGACACGACAATTCGTGTAAGAGCATAGTTACTTTCATTCCGGGTTGCTAGGTAAGCCTGAGTATCTTCAGCAATGACGATTTTGAAGGCTGCGCCGAAAGGCCCCAGTATAGAGCACTAAGTGCTAACCACCGAGTAATCGGCGGGGAGCACAGGACGCTAAAGGTCGGACGTGGAGTGATCCAAGTTCGACGAGGAACGCTAAGTAGAAGACACGGAGCAATCCGGGCCCCATACGAAGCGGTAAGTGCGAAGAGCGGAGCGATCCGAACGGAGCACGAAGCGTCAAGTGTCGCTTGCAGAGTAATCGGCGAGCGGGGCGGAACTCTAAAAGTGTTGAGCGCGGAGCGATCCGCGACCAGCACCGGGCGCTAAAAGTCGAGCACGGAGAGATCCGAGTTCTACGAGGAACGCCAAGTGCAGAGCGAGGAGCAATCCGAGCGAAAGCACGAAGCGGTAAGTGCGGATCACGGAGATATCCGGGTGAAGCACAGAGCGCAAGAGCGCTAAGCACGGAGTGATCCGGGCAAAGCGCGGAGCGGGAAGCACCGAGCACGGAGCAATCTGAGCCAAGTGTGGAACGCTAAGTGTCGAGCGCGGAGCAATCCGCGAACGGTGCGGAGTTTCAAGTGCTGAGCGCGGAGATATCCGAGGTCAGCACCGGGCAGGAAGCGCGGAGCGAGGAGCAATCCGAGCGAAGCGCGGAGAGCCAAGCGTCGAGCGCGAAGCAATTCGCGACCGGTGCGAGCACCAAGTGCAGAGTTCGGGGATATCTGAACGAGGCACGCGGAGCTAAGTGTGGAGCGCGGAGATATCCGTGTGAAGCACAGGGCGACAGGTGTAAACCACGGAGCGATCCGTGTATAGCACAGGGAGCCAAGTGTCGAGTCTGGAGAGATCCAGAAGCGGAGCGAAGTGCAAAGTATTGGAGCCGGCAACTCGGGACTTTTTTTGCGGCAAAAACGGGCTCACTTAATTAGCGGACTTATAAGTTCACAAGTTAGCGGCTTCCCCCGCTTTCTTCTTGTAACAACCCCTCAAAAACTCTTTCTCCGGTTAAGCGGATTTCCTTGTGTGGGAGTTATGCGCTCACAGAATGCTCACAGTCGGTGTGGTTGTGAGATTTCTGGCGGTCTCCTATTCAATTCAGTAGATTAGCCGAAGTTCGTCACGATAATGGGTTTTCAGGCTATTTTGCGTTGTTC
>PLKU01000117.1:9680-12484 GCA_003140705.1 Acidobacteriaceae bacterium | reverse complement strand
CGCGCCGGTGACGCTGGAGGGCGTAACCATCGGCAACGTAATTCACGTGCGCGTGGTTGCCGACCGCAACCCCACGCCGGTAGAGGTGGCGATGCGGGTTGGCCACGAGTTTGTGCCTAATCTGCACGTCGATTCGACCGCCGCGATTGCTCAGGCTGGGGTGCTGGGCGACAGCTACGTCGATCTCAGCTCTGCCCACGCCAGCGGCCCGCAGCCGGCCAACAACGCCGAACTGAAGGCCACGGGCGCGCCCAGCATCCAGGATGTTATTCGCAATAGCAACGACTCCATTGTGCAGATGCAGAAAGTGCTGATTCCCAAAATTGTCACACTGATCGATACGCTTAATTCCAAGAAGGGCACCGCAGGCGAGTTCATCAACGATCCCCAACTCTATAACAAGATCACACTGTTCGCTACCGACCTCCAGACCATTACCAACGCAGTTGCCAATGGAAAAGGTAGCCTGGGAAAACTGGTCACCGACGATACCTTTTATACCCGCGCAAACTCCGCCATCGACAACCTCGACAAGATTACGACCGATCTTGAAGCAGGCAAGGGCAGCGCCGGCAAGCTCCTCAAGGACGAATCGTTCTATAACAATTTGAACTCAGCCGTCTCCAACACCAACCAGCTTGTCTCCGATATCAACGCCGGCAAAGGAAGCCTGGGGAAACTGGCCAAGGATCCCGCATTCGCGCAAAAGCTGGATGACACGGTGACCCGGTTGAACAATATCCTGCAGGGCGTCCAGGAGGGCAAAGGCACACTGGGCCAGCTCGCCCAGAACCGCTCCCTCTACGACCACGCCGACCAGACGATGGACCAGACCCAGCAGCTGGTGAAGAGCATCCGCGACGACCCCAAGAAGTATCTCGTCATCCGCCTGAAGGTCTTCTAACAACGACCCGGATGTCCTGTCCTCGAAAGCTCTTTCGTGGGATTGGATGGTCTCTGAACTTCGTTTGCAGATCATTACCGTTCGTTGTCGCATCAAGGGACTGTCGATCGTAAGAACATCAAACAGAATTCGAATGATTGCGGCGGTCGCTCAGCCCCCGGGGTACTTCCGGGCAATTCGGGTGCCAAGAGAATCGTAGTATCTTATTGATTATATTTATGTTAACCATCACTCAGACGTGTATTCTTGGACCCGCTAGTTCGCCGGCTCGCCGCCCCTGAACATCTTCCAAAACTCGACAAACCCCTTCAGCCGCACAACCTGAAAGTAATCATTGGCCACAAGGTAAAAGGCCAGTGCCGTTGCATCGACCCCATGGAGCGCATCGGTACCAAGCTGGTCGCTGAAAGGCAGCGGCGCCGCGGAGAGCACCAACGCCAGCACAATCAGCGCCAGCTTGACGATGCCCATGACAAGGTTGATCTCGGACAGTTTGGCGGTAAAGGCCTTTCCCAGACGGAGACTTTCGCTGAGGGATGCAAGCACTGAGCGTCCTTCAAACAGCATCAACAACGGAGCGATGGAAAGCGCCCAGCTTACCAGCGCCCACAGGGTATAGAACCCCAACGAAAGGAATATAACCCAAAAGGAAAAGCCAATCAGGTCCGGCTCGACACCGGTAGTGATGTGCGTCGCCGCCACCCACCCGATACACCGGAACCAGCCCCAGAAAGTCGCGATCAGCCCCGCCAGGAACACTGCCTGCAACAGGACCATTTGCACGGGCCTGAACGAAATCTGCGGCGCCATGCGCTTCAAGACCGCGCTGCGTCCCAGCCCGGAAGTGACTATCCAACCGACTGCGGCCAACGGTCCCAGCCGGTGCAGCACGGCAACCACACTTGGCTCATAAAGTGCCCAGGCATGGGAAAGCTGAACTGCCGCCACCCAGGGATTCTGTGGATTGATCGAACTGAGCCCTGTCGACTCGAGCGGTAGCGCGGCGAGGATATGGCGCGCCTGCACCCAGCAAACCACGAGCAGCGGAATGCCGAAGAGCCAGCGCCAGCCAACCTCCAGGAGAGTCAGCGAAGGCCTCGCGAAGACCCAGCCCATCTGCCCGACAAGCGATTGCGTTCCGCGCAACGGAGCGGGCATGCTACCTCACAACCAGGTTCACCAGCTTGGCCGCTACCACAATCACCTTGGCAACAGTCTTCCCGGTCGTGCGCGACTTCACTTTTTCATCGGCAAGCGCGGCCGCTTCAATCGCCTTGGCATCCGCATCGGCGGCAACTGTCACAACTGTCACGAGCTTGCCGTTGACCTGCACCGGGATCTCCAACTCGTCATCTTTTGCCAGTCCTGGATCGCTCGTTGGCCACGGCGCACGCAGCACGGTGCTCTCTTCGCCCAACTCCCCCCAAAGCTCCGCTGCGAGATATGGCGCAAAAGGCGCCAGCAACAGCACCAGCGAGCGCAGCAGCTCATGAATCACCGGCGGGCTCACCTCACCCGCCGCCAATTGCGTATCGGCTGCTTGAAGATCGTTGACCAACTCCATGATGGCTGCGACGCAGGTGTTGAAATGCCAGCGGGTTTCAAAGTCGAGTGTGATTTTGGCGATGCTCTGGTGCAGCTTGCGTAGTAGCTTGAGCGAGATTCCTGCAGGAGCATCCGCGTGCTGACCGCGACCCGCGCGTGCAACCGGTGCATATTTTGTAACGAGCCGCCAGACCCGTGCCAGGAAGCGGCTCACCCCGGCAACGCCATCCTCCTGCCAGTCCAGGTCCCGATCAGGAGGCGCGGCAAACAGGGCGTACAGCCTTGCCGAGTCGGCGCCGAATCGGGCCACCATCTCATCGGGCGAGACCACGTTGCCCTTCGACTTGGACATCTT
>PLKU01000117.1:0-9553 GCA_003140705.1 Acidobacteriaceae bacterium | reverse complement strand
CGACAAACGTATCCATCGTGTCTGTCTCGCGTTTAGCAGGCCCACCGCACTTGGGGCACGTTGTGTTCAGGAACTCAGGCACTCGGCTCAGCGGCGAGCCGCCCTGCTGTGTAATCTCGATCTGCTCCGGCAGCACCACGGGCAACTGCTCGTCCGGGACGGGCACAAGGCCGTCCTTCTCGCAGTGAATCATGGGAATCGGCGTTCCCCAATAACGCTGGCGGCTCACGCCCCAGTCCTTCAAACGGAAAGTCACCTTGGGCTCGCCGAACTTCTCGGCAACGGCCCGCTCCTGCATCTTTGCCTGGGCCTCAGTGCAAGTCAGCCCGTCGAAGTCCCCGGAGTTCAGCAGCACACCCTCTTCTGAAACAAAGGGCAGCAACACCGCAAGCGTCTTGTCTTCAGGATGAATCACCTGAACAATCGGCAGGTTGTACTTGACAGCAAACTCAAAATCCCGCTCGTCGTGCGCGGGAACGCTCATGATGGCGCCTGTTCCATAGTCGGCAAGAATGTAATTGGCCACCCAGATGGGCACACGCTCGTCGTTGTAGGGATTCACTGCGAAGTGCCCGGTGGGTACGCCGTGTTTTTCGATTGCGCCCAGGTCTCCGGCTTCCCTGGCCCGCTTTTGCTGCTCGATCATCTCCTCGACCTGAGCCTTCAACTCAGGGTTGGCGGCAGTGAACTCGGCCACCAGCGCATGTTGCGGGGCAAGCTGCACGCTGGTCGCGCCGAAGATCGTGTCTACGCGCGTAGTAAAAACGCGAATCCGCGTTTTCCCTGTTCCCTTCTTCTTCTCTTTCTCAAGGAAGAAATCTACTTCGGTGCCTTCGCTGCGCCCAATCCAGTTGCGCTGCATCGTGCGCACCTTTTCAGGCCAGCCATCCAGCTTATCCAGGCCGTCGAGCAGTTCCTGCGCGTAAGCAGTAATGCGGAAGAACCACTGCACCAGGTCACGCTGTTCTACGTGCGTGTTTTCATGCCGCCAGCAGCATCCGTCGATCACCTGTTCATTGGCCAGCACCGTGGCGCACTCAGGACACCAGTTCACCTTGCTCTTCTTGCGATAGACCAGGCCCCGCTCGTACATGCGCAGGAAGAACCACTGGTTCCAGCGGTAGTAGTCGGGTAGGCAGGTGGTTATTTCCGTGGCCCAGTCGAAGCCCATGCCCAGGCGCTCAAACTGCCGCTTCATGCCGGCAATGTTGTTGAGGGTCCACTCGCGAGGAGGCGTGTTGTTTTTGAGTGCGGCATTCTCGGCGGGCAGGCCGAAGGCGTCCCAGCCCATGGGGTGGAGCACGTTGTAGCCGTGCATCCACATATACCGGGCCAGCGCGTCGCCAATGGAGTAGTTGCGCACGTGTCCCATGTGCAACTGGCCGCTGGGGTACGGCAGCATCTCCAGAACGTAATACTTTGGTTTTCCGCAGGAAGCAGGCTCGGCCGCGTACATCTTGGGGTCCGCTTCCCACCGCTTCTGCCATTTGGGTTCAATCGTCGAGGGATCGTAACGCAGTTCGTTGTCTTCCGCCATCACTCTATCAGTGTAAACGGGCAGGCAATTCCCCTCAGCCGGCATGTTCGCTTTGCTGAAGCCGTCTCAAGCAGACCGCCCACCGGTCACTTCTTCGGCCGGGACTCCGGAGGCACCAGTCCCGCCACCCGGTAATAGACCACCAACTGCCCGTAGTGCTCACCTGAGTGTTCAATCAACGTCCAGGCGCCCTCGTTGAAGCGGCTCTGCTGGTTGCCAAATGGATCAACAAAAAGGTCGTTCATTCCTGCGTCGCCTTTGCTCTTGATCAGCTCGGCTCCGTCCGCGAACGACTTCTTGACAAACGCAACTACCTGCGCTTTGGTCGCGTAATCCGCACGCTTTGGGTCGTTGGACGGCGGCTTCAGCCCCTTCACCGGGTTAATGAAGAAGTAGTTTCCACCGGCAGCGTGGAGAAGTTGCTCGGCGAACGACCGCTGCACAGGATTCGGCTTGAAATCGTATTTGTCCTCGGGAAAATCCTCGGCCATGGCGATCAGTTTGCGCCCGATCTCATTCCAGTTGTCAAGCAAAGTCTGCGACGGACTTGCCGGAGCTTTGGGAGGGGTCGGTTGGGCAGGCGGGGCCTGGGCGCTCAATGTAGGAATGCAGAGAGCAGCTGCGAGAATCAAAGCCAGATTCCTGAACAAAGTCTTCATACAATGACCTCCGTCGGGTGAATTCAGAGAATACCTATTGTAAAAAGTAGGCCAGACATTGCCAACCGCCGGGTGCATCCCCCGCTTGTTCCCAGCGCTCTAAGCAGAATTGACCAGGCTCTTCAGCACGCGTACATTGCGCCCTTCGTCGCCGGGCTCGTCTACTGGCGTCTCGGCGATGAAGGCCGAATGTGCGAAGCGTTCATCGTTCACGAAGCGCCTGAAGGGCTCTACGCCCATGGTTCCCTGGCCGATGTGCTCGTGCCGGTCGAGCTTTGATCCGCGCTCGGACTTTGCGTCGTTGCAATGCCACACGCGTACCGCCCCAAACCCCATGGTGGTTGCTACCTGGTCCATCGTCTCCGCGTAGCCCTCGGCACTCACCATGTCGTAACCGGCCACATGGGAGTGGCAGGTGTCCAGGCAAACGCCCACGGGCGCGGTCGGCTTGAGCCGTACGACCAGTTCGGCCACCTGCTGAAAGCTGCCGCCAAGCGAAAACTCCGCGCCGGCCGTGTTTTCGATCAGGATGTGAAAGCCGGTACCGTGCCATGGCAGCCCGTCGATGGCGTGCGTAATCGATTCCGCCGCCAGTTTGAGTCCCTCATCCCGCGTCAGTCCCTTCCACGAACCGGGATGCAACACCAGGTACTCGGCGCCAAGGATAAGCGCCCGCTCAATTTCTCCACGAAACGCCTCAATGCTCTTCTGCCGCACATCGTCTGACTGGCTGCACACGTTCACCAGGTAACTTGTGTGAATCACCAAAGGGCCAACGTCGAGGCTGGCACGAAGCGCCTTCATCCGCTCGGCCTGTCGCGGGTCCACCTTGGGCGCGCGCCACATCCGCGGGCTTGATGAAAAAATCTGAAAGGTATTCGCGCCTATCTCCCGCGCCCGTTCTACTGCATTCGAGGCCCCGCCTGCCGTACCCAGATGCACACCAATCCGCTTGCTCATGCGGATAGTTTAACGCTCTGACTCTAGTCGTCGTCATCCTTGGCGCTGCTCTTTGCGCGCACCTTCAGCATGGCCGGTACGGGCGCGTCACCCATCGCATCTTTCCACAGAATCACGTTCAACTTTTGCGCGTCGGCGTGATCGGCGTGGCGAAAGTCCATCTTCATGCTTTCGCTGGCGCCCTCTGCTTTTTTGGTGTTGGCCGTGTAGATCAGCCCGTTGTCCCGGTTCGAGGTGTCCGCCTCATAGGCCGGCTGATCGCCGGGACCTGCGAACAGAGTCGAGATCAGCGAGCAGAATGCGTCGTTGTTGTTCATGGGCGGCAGTCCCAGCAGCGTCTCCATTGTCCGCACCACGCTCACCGTGGAGAAAAATCTGCTGTCTACAAACGGCGCTCCGCCTGCGTCACGCGGCGAGTACTTGCTGACCACCAGCGCAATACTCCGGTGCCCGTCCACGTGGTCGCCGCCATTTTGCGCATCGTCTTCCAGGATGAAGAACGCCGTATCGTCCCAGTATGGCGAGTGCGAGATCGCCTCGACCGCGCGCCCAACGGCCAGGTCGTTGTCGGCAACCGAGGCCTTCGGCGTAGGCCCACCGGGCGTGGTCCCCGCGGTATGGTCGTTGCCCAGCCGCAGCAAAACAAAGTTTGGCATGGTGTCCTTGCCCTGCTCTTTGTCCGCAATCCAACCCTTTAAATGCCGCAGAAAGATCTCAACCCGCAGCTGGTCGGGCACTCTCAGGTTGAAGTCTGGCGTCTCCTCGGCAAAGTGCCCCACCAGTTCCGGCTTTGTAGCCACATTCGCGGCGATCAGCGGAATAGGCCAGGGCCACTTATTGGCCCCGCCACCCCAAGCCGCAGGGAGTTCTTCGCCTGGCTTAATTTCCTTATGCGTGCAGTCGCGGCCCTGCATCAGAGGACCCATCTGCGGGTCGGCTACGCGCGCCTCGTTGCAAAAAGTGGTCGATATGTATTCGCCAAAGTGGTAATAGGTCTTGCCGTGTCTAGCGAGATCACCCCAGAGATAGCCACTCGAAGGTTCGTTCACATCGGGAATCTTCTGCAACAGCGGGTAGTTCTCCGCAACCGCGCCTTCCCAATCGTAGCTTCTCTGCCCGCGGCTGTACTCCTGCTGCCAGGTCTTCTCCAGGTAGTCGGTGCCGATGGCGGCGGTAGACCAGACGTGCCCGTCGCCCGACACCTCGCCCGAATCGAAGAAGTTGTCCAGCACACCGAACTGCAGGGCCAGCTTGTGCTGATTCGGCGTGATCGCTTCGCCGTACATGGTCATCTTAGGGTCACCGTTGCCAACGGGCTTGCCGTCTTTTTGCAGATCGCCAAGCACCTGATCGTAGGTCCGATTCTCCTTGATGATGTAGATGACGTGCTTGATCCGATCTTGCGTTCCACCTGCAAAGGTAATCTTCTCCGCAGCAGCCTTCATCCGGTTCGACTCGACCACAACCGAAGTCCAAGTCCGCAAATTCTTCTCAATCTCTGCCGAATCCAGCGTAGCCAACGATCCATAGAGCAGTGTCGCGATGTAAGTTGACGGCGTTTGATTGCGCCGTTTCCTTATTTCTTCCGTCTGTCGCTGGGGATAATTGTTCGGCCCGGTCCCCTTACCCTTGGCGGTGGCGACATACAGCTTGCCCCCGGTTGCAGTAGGCAGAAACGCCATGGACATGGGCATCCACTCGGTGGGCACAAAGCCGATCGGCTCCACCATGCCCTGCTTCGACGCCTCGATCGCGAGTTTTGTTGTGTCGATCACCGCAACGGCATCGGTGATGGCATTTGCCACATACAACCTGCTGCCATCCGCGTTCACGGCAAGCGCTTCGGGCTCCGCGCCAAAGTAGCTTTGCCCCGGCAGCCGTGTATCGAAGTATCCTTTCACTGAAAACTGTCCCGCACCCACATTCACCGCCGCAACCGAATCCCGATTGGCCAGCGCTACATATAAAATCCTCCCGTCCGGCGAAAACTCGAATGCGCAGGGGTGCGTGCCCGGCGCCACAGGGCTCGACGGCTTGAGAAGAGCCAGTTTTCGGCCGACCGCCCTCTTAGCCAGATCGAGTTCCACAATTTCGGATGCATTCCACAACGCAACAAACCCGCGCGTTCCATCCTTCGTGACCGCGAGAGCAACCGGATAGGCAGACGGCACGGCGTCGCTCTGAGAGAGATCGAAAGTCTTTTCAATCGACCCGGTGCCGGCATCAATCAGCAGTACATTGTCAGAGAGATTTTCGGCCACGAGGAGCTTTTCAGCGCCCTGGGGTCCTAGAACCGCGATTGCTGCCGGAAACGGAACTCCCTTGTCGCCCTCCACCCCACCGAGCAGGTTCGTCTTCCTGCCAGTGGCAAGTTGCTCGAGTGGCAGATGAATCAGACGCTCCGGTTCGATCTTGCCCGCCTTNNTTGCCATCGCCGAGCGGATTGCTCGTTGACCCCATGCTTGCATAAAGGTGGCTACCATCGCGGCTGAACACCAGTCCGGAGTAAAGCGTCTGCTTGGCAACCCGCGCAAGTGTGCGGGAATCAGGAAAGTCGGCAAGCTCGCCCGTTTGCGTGTCCAACACCGCCAACGACTGCTCATACTGCGACTCGTAGGTCCCATACCCGGCATTCACCGTGACGACGTAGCGCCGGTCTGGAGAAACCGCCATCGTCATCGGCAGGCTGTTCAGCCGTTGCGGATGCCCTGGAATCTCTCCTATCAACTGTTTGCTGGTTGGCAGATCGAAAGTCTGTCCCGCAAGCAAAGTCGGCCCAAGAACCAGGACCGTACCGATAAGCGCCAAAACATCCTTCTTTTCCATGGCAAAACCATAGCAAATCCGCCGCCGTTTGCGCTTTACGTCACCGTTACATTCCGGCTCTATTGGGAAGGAAGAGAAGAAGTATTCGTGTCGGAAGAGTGAAAGCAGGACCGCCCAAAGATTTGGAAGGGACAGAAAAGTGCAGCAGTGCACCGCCCCTCGGCCAAGGATTCATATCAATTCTCCCAGGAGCGGTCTAGGAGAAGTACAATTCAAAGGAATCATTCCTGAAAGCGAAGATCCCCCATAAATGCGGCAGAAGGCACATTGAGGCAGATCATTAAAAAACTTGTTTTTCCATTAGTGCTGGCCATCACAGTCGTCGGTTGCAACAGGCGGGGGCCCGCTCCGGTCACCGGCGGTTTCTCTGACCAGGAGTTGCAGCAATTCACCGCGCTCAGCCCTATTGACGCACACACGCACGTGTTTGCAGACAACCCGGAATTCTATCCGATGCTGAAAAAGCTGAACATGCACGTTCTCGACATTCTCGTTGTCGATGATACAAATGAATCGAGAAACAGTCTCACAAAGGAGAGTGAGGAAGCCTGGGAGTTAGTTCGCAAAACCAACGGTCACGTCTCCGTTTGCACGACCTTTGACCCGTATCGGTTCAGCCAGCCTGGGTTTGCTCAGGCGGCGATTCTACAGATCAACCGGGAATTCGATAAGGGTGCGGTTGCGGTAAAGATATGGAAAAACCTTGGCATGGAGATCAAGGACGCCACTGGTCAGTATCTTCTTCCGGACGCTCCCGTCTTTGAGCCAATTTATCGCGACATTGCCGCTCATAACAAGACCCTGATTGCACATCTTGCGGACCCAAGTAGCTCATGGGAACCACCAAATCCCGATTCTCTCGCCTATCTCTACTTCAAGAGAAACCCGCAATGGTACATGTATGCCAAGTCTCATCCGGCTTCCAAGGAGCGGATCCTGCAGGCCCGCGATCACATTCTGGAAGGGAATCCAAGTCTTCGTGTCGTAGGAGCACATCTCGGCAGCATGGAAGACGATTTCAATCAACTGGGTCAGCATCTCGATCGCTATCCAAATTTTGCCGTTGATCTCGCTGGGCGCATGCCAGACATCATGATGCAATCGCGCCCGCAGATGATTGCATTCATTACCCGGTACCAGGATCGATTAATTTATGGAACAGATCTCGAAATCGGTTTTGGGGAGACGGGGGTGTCGGAGAAAAGTGCAATGTGGGAAGAGAATTACGCAAAGAATTGGCGATTTCTGGCTACAGGCGATATCTTGATGGTCCGCGGCCACGCGGTGCAGGGACTAGCTCTCCCCCAATCCATCCTGCGCAAGCTTTATCGCGAAAATGCTCTGCATTGGTTCCCCGGACTGCTCGGCGATTTACATTGAGTCCTTGTTGATCAGGGTATCTTCCCGGGAATTCTATTTCCAGTTCATTCTCGCCGCGCTTGAAAGCATTTGGCAGAAACGCAATGTCAGAGAATGGCGCGCGGAAGCATCCATCGTTCATGTTGAAGCCCCGGCGTCAAAGGAGTCCCGCTTACAATCTGCTCATCAACGAGCGTCTTGACTCACTCGTGCAACAGCTCTCAGACGTCATCCTGCCTAGTCTGAAGTCTGTGCAGGCTAGCCACGGCGAGCACATTGCCGCTAATGACCGGTTGGAAGTGGCCATTGACGAGCTTCGCCTGCACATGAACTCACAGTTCGCATACCTGACGGTCCTGCTCACGGCCTGCCGGGCAGAGGTCGCCGCCAGGCAGGCATTGCTCAAGGCTGTGCAAATGCGGGCCGGTTCGCCTACACCGGAAGGCGATACCCTGATTCATTGATTGGGGATTCCCTTGCCCACTCGATCAAATGCCGGTGCCGTGAGATGCGTCCGCGACAGACGGCGCTTGCCGAACCTGCAATAATTGTTGAGTATGCGCACCGTGCTGACAGCGAAGAAGCTTTGCAACGGAACCTCGTTGCTCGACCACCCATTGCTGGAAATCGAGGACGGGCGAATCGCTTCCATTTCAAGCCGCAGAGATGGCGAGTTGCCTAGCGACGCCCACGTCCTGGACTTTCCCAGCGCAACGCTGGCTCCGGCGTTTCTTGATGTGCATATCCATGGTTCAGCTGGCCACGATGTGATGGAAGCAACTCCTGAAGCGCTCACCACCATCGGCAGGTTCTTAGCTTCGCATGGGACAGGAAGCTTTCTGGCAACAACGGTGACCGCTCCCCTCGAAGCGACGCTTCGCTCGCTTTCAGGGTTGGCAAAGCTGATTGCGAACCCGCCTGCTCCGGCGGAGCACTCGGCCTGGCCGATTGGCATTCACCTTGAAGGGCCGTTTCTTTCGCACGCCAAACGCGGGGTGCAGCCTGCGGAACACCTGTTGGCGCCAAACATTGGAGTCTTCGACCGGTTCTTCGATGCTGCCGAGGGCCACATTCGGCTGATGACCCTAGCACCGGAGTTGCCCGGAGCAATCGAACTGGCCGCACATGCCACCGCACGCGGTGTTCGGGTCTCCGTGGGCCACTCAAATGCAACCGCAGCGGAGACGCGTGCGGCGGTCGGCGCCGGGGCCGTCAGCGCGACGCACACATTCAACGCCATGCGTGCACTTGACCACCGCGAACCGGGCATCCTTGGGGTGGTTCTGACCACCGCTTCGCTATTTGCTGAGTTGATTTGCGACGGCGTCCACACCGCGCCAGAACTGGTGAAGCTGTGGTGGCGAGCCAAGGGCCGCCACCGGGCGATCCTGGTGACCGACGCCATGAGCGCCACGGGCATGCCAGACGGCACATATCACCTTGGCGGGTTTGCGGTTCAGGTTGCCCATGGCAAGGCTTTCGTCGGCGATGTCCTGGCCGGGAGCGTCCTCACGCTTGATCGTGCGCTCACCAACTTTATTGGATTTACAGGCGCGCCGCTCGAGCAGGCTCTGCTTTTGCTCACTGCGAATCCAGCCGCAATGACCGGTTTTAGCCATCGAGCCGGCTCCCTTGCCGAAGGCCAGCCCGCAAACCTGGTGGCAGTGGATGATGCCGGAAAACTTGTGGCTTCAATTCATCGAGGGCTACCAATTCAGTTGTAATTCCGCAATAGAGTTCGGCGGTTCGCCAGCTACTTGCGCATGTTGTGCGGGAGTCTCAAAGCGCAATTCGTTAGAGAGATAGTAGGCCGGGGCGCCTCCCGGCGGCTGGCAATAGATGGTGAAGCCAGCCAGGTTTTTGGCCGCCGCTGCGCTTGAGAGGTTGAACGCCAGAAGCGTCTTCGAGCCACCTACGCAGGCCTTCACTGAAAAGGAGCCCTTGCTTGCGCTGATGACTGCCATGCTTCCCTCCTTGCGTTAATAAAGCAAACTCAACTGAGAGTTCGCAATTGGTCCGAGAGCCTGGAAACTGCGGTAGTGTAGCCTTGCGCTTCTCTTCGTTCAGGCGGGAAGAAGAACAATTGGGCAGGAATTCATCCAATTGCAACTTCAAGCAAGCGGGGTCCATGGGGCTGGCACCGCCATCACCTTGTGAGGAGACACGGCGACAGCGCCCGGCTCCGAAAAGAGCCTAGCCGCGATTTTTCACG
>PLKU01000561.1 GCA_003140705.1 Acidobacteriaceae bacterium | reverse complement strand
GCCCCTATGCCGATCAAACGCCCCAGGGTCCAGGAATGAAGGCGGTTACAGCTCGGATGCTTGGCTTAGAGTGCACCTGTTCTGTCCTCAACGGATGCTATGCCCAGTTTTCAACATTTGACCGCTCCGGATTGCCGGTCACTCGCCCAGCGTGCGATTTGACACTATAAACTTCAACGCAGGCCGGGCACTAATTTCGCCCACTTCCCCTTTCGAACATTGACTGCGACGAACAAGAACGTTACGCGATAGCCGGAGCCATCCTGCTAGTCTGGCAGCAATGGAAAATCCTGCAATTCACACCAACGGGCTCACGCGACTCTTCGGTTCGCTTGCTGCGGTGGAGGATGTCACTCTCAGCGTGGCACCAGGGCAGTTCTTTGGTTTTCTAGGGCCAAACGGTGCGGGGAAATCTACCACGATCAAGATGCTAACCGGGTTATTGGAGCCAAGCGCAGGGACTATTGACATTCTGGGCCAGCGGTTTGGTCCCGAAACCCGAGAATTGAAACGGCAGATCGGCGTTGTGCCGGAGGGGATGGCATTATTGGGACGGTTGACTGCACCCGAGTATCTGCACTATGTGGGCCGCATGTACGGCCTGGATGCAGCGACGACCAATCAGCGCACGGAAGAACTACTTGAATTCATGCAACTGGCCGGCGAACACCGGAAACTTGTGACGGACTTCTCGCACGGAATGCAGAAGAAGCTGGCAATGGCAGCCGCCGTGATTCATGGACCAAAGGTGTTATTTCTCGATGAGCCGTTTGAGGGCGTCGATGCGATTGCGGCGGGGATGCTGAAGACCATGCTGACAGGGATGATCAACCGCGGGGCGACTATTTTTCTCACCACTCATGTGCTGGAAATTGTGGAGCGGCTGTGCAGTCATGTGGCAATCATCTCGAAAGGGCGACTGGTGGCCATTGGATCGCTCGATGAGTTGAGGGCTGGCGTCGCTAGCGCACTGCCCGGTGTCGAGCAGGGGCAACTGTTCACGTTGGAGGAGATTTTTCTGGCAATATTGGGAGCAGACGGTCACCAGGAGTCGACGCAGGAACTTTCATGGCTGGCGTAACCGGAGTTGGCGTGAACGGGGCAGGCGGAGGAATGCTCGGCCGGGAAGCTCGGACGCAGTACGCGGCCATGGCTCGAATGCGTTGGCAGATGTTTATGAATGGTCTTCGCTCTATTCACGGCGTGCTTGATCTGGGCGCCACTGGGATTGCGTGGCTGCTCTATTCCGTTTATGGGCTGGGTTTGGGAGTTGGCCTTTGTGCTGCCGCTTACTCTTTAGCTTCACGTGCATCATGGCAGTATTTGCCAATCCTGTTTTGGGCGATTAGCTTTCTCTGGTTAATGTTCCCGGTGCTGGTAGCCTCATTTCAGGAGCAGTCCGATCTGGGAATTCTTCTGCGTTTTCCTGTGCATTTCGGGTCGTATTTCCTTCTCTATTTGATCTCCGGCTTGATGGAAGCTTCCACCATTGTGGGTGTGCTCTGCTGTTTGGGCGTCTGGCTTGGAATCGTCATGGCACGGCCGGATTTGTATTTGTGGACGATGCTCGGACTGTCGGTGTTCGCGGTCTTCAACATTCTGTTGGTGCGCGCTGTCTTTGCTTGGATTGACCGATGGCTGGCGCAGCGAAAGACCCGGGAGATTCTGGGCGCAGCATTCATGGTGTTTATAGTGACCCTGCTGGTGATCAATTCAGTGTGGAATCAGAAGCACTTTGAAGGCTCGAAGAGCCACAAGCAAGAGGCTGCGCCTTTACGCGAGGCACTGGCCAAATATGCGCCGTTGCTGAAGACTGCGAATCAAGTGCAGCAATGGCTGCCGCCTGGGCTGAGTGGGCGCACGTTGCAGCAGGCCATTGAGCAAAAACCTTTGGCGGGGATTGCGTCACTGAATATGCTCGGGCTTTGGGCGGTTCTCGCCGGAAGTGCGTTAGCAGGGCGCATCAAGGCTCAGTATCGGGGACAAAACTTGAGTTGGGCTTCGAGCCGAGACAAATCTATCGGACGTGAAAGCGGGTGGACATTGGGCGGCTCCCGTCCCTTTTCCGCAATTGTGGAGAAGGAGTTGCGGAGTCTGATGCGTACGGTGCCATTACTCTGGGCGATGAGTGTGCCTGCGCTGGTTGTGCTTGTGATTGCAGGCGTGTTTCCTCACAGCCCCTCCAGCGACATGGAGTCGTTTCCGTACGCGTTTCCTTTGTGCGTGGCTTACGCACTCCTTGGATTTACGGGATTGTTTTATAACAACCTGGGTGCTGAAGGAGCCGGGATTCAGTTGTTGTTCCTTTCTCCTACTCCGATCAGGACAGTTTTGTTGGCCAAGAATCTGCTCCACTCCATCTTGTTCGCCCTCGTAGGGTTCGCTGCGGGCATCCTGAGCTGTCTTCGGTTGGGAGTTCCGCCGTTTGTGGTGCTGGCGGGTACCGGCGCGTGGCTTGTTTTTGCGTTGCCGTGCAACTTGGCCGCGGGAATCATCTTTTCACTCACAATGCCGTACCGCATTAATCCCGGCCGAATCACGCGGCCGGCGGGAGCGCAGGCGAATACGTTGCCAGCCGCGTTGATTCAGTTGGGAGTGGTCGGAGTCGGGGCGTCGGTCTTTTGGCTCTGCTGGTCTTTGAAGTACCGGTGGCTACCCGTGCCCATATTTTTGGCGTTGGCTGTGGGAGCATTCTTTGCCTGGATGCGTGTATTGCACTACTCAGATGACAACGCTAACCAACGCAGGGATTCCCTAATAGCGACGCTGATGAAGCCGGAGTAAACCCGTCCCGGTATTCACGGGGGCGCACCGGAGGCAACTCCCTTGAAGCCACCGGCGACTTGTCTGACTAGTCAATGACGCCGAAGGCAACGGCAGCTCCTGCCAGGGGACATGCAGCTTTGCGGAAAACCCACCGAACACTCGGAGATTACTGCTTCACAGCATTCCTCGGGTGCCAGCATTTTGTGCCTCAGATTGGGCAAAGCCCAGTTATCGCCAAGTGACACCAGGGGTTCTAGGTCTCCGCTTTTCGATAGGAAGGATGCCAACCCTCGAGGAGTCCTTGTCACATGCCGACTTCAGGGGACCGATCTTCCGTCAACGAGCGTTTCGGGGGTTTTGGCTTCTACCGAGATCGGAGCGTCACGGGGGCTTGGTTGAGGTTCGTGCGCTCCCACCCTTCGTAAAGATGCGCGAAGGACGGGGCGCCCGGCGCATCGACTTCCATGGATGTGATATCTTTCTCTGCAATATTCAAACGGTCACAAATTGAATTTGTCTGGGAGATTGGCATGGCGCGATGCTGGACCTGCGGGGCTGCCGTGGAGGGGAACTTCTTCACCTGCAACTCATGCAAACACTTAAGAGCGGCGAAGGTGACTCAATCGGAGATTCGCGAAGTATCGGATCGCCTTGCCGATCTTCAGCAGGTCACGGAAACGGGGTTTGACAGATTCTCCGAGGACTCAAGGACTATCGAGGACAGGTTGTCTGAATTGACTTCTGCCTTCGAATGGGGATTTAACGCGGTTGTGTGGCAACTGCAGCAGCAGAATAAGACACTAAAACGAATAAATCTTACGCTGAGAACTCCCACTGCGGCTCAAGCCAATGAGTGGCGCGAGATAGCAGAGGACNNTCAGCAACCGCGGTTCTCTTGTCCAGGCTAAGGAGTTTTACAACAAGGCGCTCAGTGCGTACCCACTGGATTATCGTAGCTACTTGGGCCTAGCGGCCACCTATCTCAAGATGAATGAATTTGACCAAGCGAAGGACATATTGGAGAAGAGCCTTCCTCACGCCCCTTCAGAGCAAGGCTTTGACTGGAAGAGCCATTCGTATCGACTGTTGGGGCACATTGAAGCCTGCCACGAGAAGTATCAAGATGCATCACGCCTGCTCCGGTTGGCAATCAACTTGAGCCCGAAGTCGGTGGAAGCACAATACGATAACGCTTTGTATTGCGCGCATACGGGCGATCATGCCTCCGTAAGTAGCTCATTGGCCTCGGCGATCGAGGGGTCTCCGATGTATTGGCGCACAGCTGCGGTAGCAAGCGACCTTCGTTTGGTTCTTCCGCTCGTTGAACGTACACGTGCCGAATACCTTGAACGGGGTCGCTCCTCGCATGCGAAGGCGATCGAATTGGCCCGCAATGCTTGCGCGTCGGCAAGTCGAGCGGTAGTGCGCGTCGAGGGGGTCAATTCGCGGCTCAAGTTACTTCGCCCTCGGCCCAATGACCAGTCCTGGGGTCCAATTGCCGAACCCTTTGAGTGCGATAAAGCCCTGAGACAGTCTACTCGTGTGCTCGCCGCGGCTTCCAGTGCCAAGTTGGATGACTATATCAGGTGTTTGGAGGCGACCGAATCCGCGGGAGTGGTCGAGAGGGTGGCAATTCAGGCTGCCGAGATGGCTGAACTGGAACGCACGAAGCTATTGAATCGACTGGAACACGCAAGGTGCATGCTACAGAACGAGAGGGCTGAGTCGATTTCTAAATCCAAGTCGGTTGGAATAACTTTCACTATCATCGCGTACTTTGTGGGAAGCCTGGGTGGATGTTTGTCACGGGTTCAAACTGTCACAGGACACCCCGTATCTATTTTCTATCCCATTTCAGCCTACATCAATGTGGGACCCATCGTTGCGCTATGCGTAGCTGCTCTGTTCACTCTCATTGGGATGTTCAGGTACCAGAGTCTTGAACCACCTCTGGACGCCGAGGACCACAATTAGAACAAGTGTCACACGTTCCGCCTGTCTCCGAGATGTTCGCGCCAGGAAAAAGCAGATCGAATATGGTCTGACGACACACGTAAGCACTCGCATGTCTAGAATCGACAACGGCAACAAATACAGCACGAGCCTATTTTGGGTTCGAGACAAACTCACTTCACTATTACTCCCATACGGTGTGGATTATTAGCACGAATGCAGGACCGCGCTGTGCTCCGGCCGGATAGTAGCCTAACTTTCAGTTCCTGGTTGAGCAA
>PLKU01000345.1 GCA_003140705.1 Acidobacteriaceae bacterium | reverse complement strand
CTGGGCGGGATGTGATCCCAACTGGGGAAGGCTGGTCGCGGCGATTGGCTATTCGGGCGCTGAAGTTGATCCCGACCGCATCGATATCCAGTTTGGCGAGCTTGCCATTTGCAAGGACGGTGGGCGCGCGCTGGAGTTTGACGAGAAGGCCGCCCACGATTATATTGCGCAGCCGGAGTTCGATATTCATATCCAGCTGCACCAGGGTGAGGGTAGCTGCGTTTTCTGGACTACCGATCTGACGGTCGCCTACATCCACATCAACGCGGACTACTCGACGTAGCCGCGCAGTGATCATTGGTCGGGGCTCGAGTTCTACTTGGCCTGAGCAACATGCGCCTGGCCGGCAGCTGCTGCTTTTTGCGGGGAAGCCCACACATGGTAGCTGTTGAAGAGAAACTGCCCGCCGAGAATCAGCAGCCATATCCACAAGGCAAAGCGCAATGGGCGCTTGGGAACGCGCGTGCTGAGGATGGTTCCGGTTATGGCGCCGGCAATGCCTCCGCCGATCAGTTGCAACAGCAGTTCCGTGTTGGATGCATGCGAGAACCAATGCGCCCCGCTGCCGATAAGCGACACGACGAAGCCAAAGGCGATGTCGGTGCCCACAACCTGAGCGGGCAGCAGCGGGGTGAGGCTCAACAGCGCGGCAGAGCCCAACGCGCCGGCTCCTGCTGACGAGAAGCCTACCTCTGCGCCCACCGGCAACATGAGCCAGCCGAGCAACGGGCTGCGATCTTTGTTTAGAGGATCCGCATTGCGATTGCGAATGGAGAAGTACAACTGCCAGCCGGCGGTAGTAACCAGAATCGCGCCCAGAATCGCGTTCAACAGGTTCTGGGAACCGACGTTGACGAGATGCTTGAGAAACAGCGAACCGATGATGACACCAGGCACGCCGCCGCCAAGCATGTAAGCGAGGGTGCGCCACGCAACATTGCGACGGGCGATTTGCGCGGGCACCAGGATCAGCTTGACCGCGGTCGAGAACATGAGGCCAATGCCCACCGCTACCGGAGCGGGGACTCCAAGGAAAAGAATCAAAACAGGCACAGTGACAGTGCCAGCGCCCACCCCGGTGAGCGCGATAAACAGTGCAATGAAGAATCCAATCACGTACTGCATCGTGTTGCCTCAGTCCCCTGACGCGTGCCCTAACTCGCGGGCGCCGCTTGAATGTGAATACCGCACTCAACCTTGCGGCCGGCCCAACGCCCCGACCGCGGATCATTCGGATCAAGTGGAAGCGATGTACATGGTTCGCAGCCGATCGAGGTGTATCCACGTTCATAAAGCGGCAGCAGCGGAATGGACAGCTGCTCGCACGCATACCAGACATCTCTCGTAGTCCACTCAGCCAATGGCGCAAGCTTCAATACTTGCTTCCCACCCGGGAGCGTAAACATTGACGACTCTTCGAGGGCGGTCCTGCTCCGTGCCTGCTCACGCCGCAATCCTGTGAGCCACACGCGATACTCCGCAACGGCCTTGAACAACGGCTCAACCTTGCGTAGCTTGCAGCATTGGTCAGGCGCGGTTTGATTCAAGATTCCAAACTCCGCTTCCTGCTCCGCAACAGTCTTTTCCGGCAGCAGGTTGACCAGATTCAGGCGCCACACCTGGGCAATGCGATCGCGATAGGTGTAGGTCTCGGCAAAGTGATATCCAGTATCGAGAAACATGACCGGAATTGACGGGTCCAACTGAATCGCGAGCTTGGTCAGGAGCACATCTTCCGCCTGAAAGCTGCACGTGAGGCACACATCGCCCGCGCCATGAATCTCGCGCGCCAGCGTCGCGCGCACTGCGTCCAGCTTGGCCTCTACCTGCGAATTGATCTCTANNACGCTTGCGATCGCCTTGTCGGCTTCGCCCGCGTTGACGACAATCTGGTCGTGGTTGACGCGTGCAAGCAGGTCTTCGCTGTCTGTCTCAGTGATGGCCAGCGCGACGAGGCCTGACTCAACAATCGTCTTCACTACATGTCTTGCTATCTCAGCGTTCTCTCCACCTGATGGGTCCGCTGCATCAATGCGCACGGTGATGACGCCATGGAGAAAGAGGGATCGTTCAATCTGATCGACAACTTCAGCCGGGCCACTGAGCTCCAGAACACCGCTGCGGTGACCCCAGCGCGCGGCTCTTTCGCGGGCTGCGACCGGACCAGCCGTATCCGTGCCTGTGACACCGTGATCCGCAATCGACGTAACCATTCCGGCGGCGACAGTCGCGTTGGTTTCGGGGTCGATGAGAATGAAGGCACCCGTGGAGCGATTCGAACCGTAGAGATCCAGGGCCATGGACCGCAGCAAGGTGATATTCACCACGCCGATTCCATTCATCTCCAGCGTGGCGGCGGGCTCACG
Source organism: Acidobacteriaceae bacterium (assembly GCA_003140705.1). Taxonomy (GTDB): domain Bacteria; phylum Acidobacteriota; class Terriglobia; order Terriglobales; family Acidobacteriaceae; genus Telmatobacter. The sequence continues at coordinate 8,201 of PLKU01000345.1, read as the reverse complement.
CGACAAATTGCCAATGTCAGTGCGGTGCTCAATAGAGGAGACAAATGCCGGAACCGTGTGGCTGGTGTGCTTCAACAGGTAGCGGCGTTTCCGCTCGAGCGGCCGCTGATCCATCCATACCAATGCGGCGCGCACTCGCTTGGCTACCGTTGCAGGCGCGGCTGAGGACACAATCAGGTCGCCTCGACTGATGTCGACTTCCTGACTCAGCACGAGCGTTACTGAAAGCGGCGCGTGCGCCTCGGCCAGATCGCCGTCCCAGGTCACGATGCGCTCAACTTCTGCGCTTCTGCCGGAAGGCAGCACGGTAATCCTGTCACCTGGACGAATTGTTCCCGAGGCGATTTGCCCGGCAAAGCCGCGGAACGTATGATCCGGCCGCAGCACACGCTGCACGGGAAAACGGAATGGCGCTGCGCTGGTGTCCACGGATGTGGGTGTGGATTCAAGCAACTCAAGCAACGAGGGTCCGCGGTACCACGGCATGGCACTTGTGCGATGAACGATGTTGTCTCCGACGAGCGCGCTGACGGGAACAAATTGCGCCTCCACAGGATTCCCTGTATCGGCCGCAATCTGTTCCAAGACGAGACGGAAATCGCGCTCGATTGCACGGAATGCTGCCTCGTCATAACCGATGAGGTCCATTTTGTTGACCGCGACCAGAACGTGGCGCACCCTTAGCAACGACGCGATGTAAGCGTGGCGACGCGACTGCACCAAAACGCCTTTTGCAGCGTCGATGAGCACCACCGCTGCATCTGCCGTAGAGGCTCCGGTAGCCATATTGCGGGTGTACTGCTCGTGCCCCGGCGTGTCCGCAATGATGAATTTGCGCCGGCCTGTCGAAAAGTATCGATAGGCAACATCGATGGTGATGCCCTGCTCGCGTTCCGCGCGAAGGCCGTCTGTCAGCAAAGCGAAATCAATCTGCCCGGGAGCGGTGGTTCCTTTCCCTTCGATGGAGCGAATTTGATCTTCATACACTGACTGCGTGTCATAAAGCAGTCGCCCAATGAGGGTGGACTTCCCATCGTCCACACTGCCAGCGGTGGAGAAACGGAGAATGTCCTTCTCGCGCTCCTGCTGCAGGAACTCTTCGATAGAAAAAGCTGGAATCGCGGAAGCGGCCATTTAGAAATAACCCTCTCGCTTTTTGAGCTCCATGGAGCCTTCCTGGTCGTGATCGATCACGCGGTTTGCGCGCTCCGATGAGCGAAACGAGATGAGCTCAGCAATGATGTCGGGGATGGTGGCGGCATCGGAACGGATAGCGCCCGTGCAGGGGCTGCACCCCAGTGAGCGCAGCCGCGACTTGACCATCTGCGGCTTCTCGCCGATGCGGGCGACAAAATCCTGTTCAATCGGCAAGAGGCCGTCGCCGCGCAAATACATCGGACGTTCCCTCGCGAAATACAGGTCCACCACCGGAATCTCCTCTTCGTGGATGTACTGCCAAACGTCCATCTCGGTCCAATTCGACAGCGGAAAGACTCGAATGCTTTCGCCGGGATGAACTCGCGCGTTGTAGAGATTCCACAATTCAGGTCGCTGATTCTTTGGATCCCACTGACCGGCGCCGTCGCGGAAGGAATAGATCCGCTCCTTGGCGCGCGACTTCTCTTCATCGCGCCGAGCTCCGCCAAATGCCGCGTCGAAGTTATAGTGCCGGAGCGCGTCGAGGAGGGCCTGTGTCTTCAGCAGCCCGCAGCAGCGCTTGGTATCGAGGGCAATCGGGTTGGTACCGGCTGCAATGGCGGCTTCATTCCGCCACACAAGCAACTCTGCGCCAACTGAACGAGCCATCTCATCGCGGAAGGTAAGCATCTCCGCAAATTTGAACCCCGTATCGACATGCAAGAGGGGGAACGGAATCGGCCCTGGGTAAAAGGCCTTCTGCGCAAGCCGTAACATCACCGAGGAGTCTTTGCCGATGGAATAGAGCATCACAGGGCGCTCGAACTCGGAAGCCACTTCACGCAGGATATGCAAGCTCTCGGCCTCAAGCAGGCGCAGGTGACTCAACCGCCGCCCGGAGGGAGCGCTTCTTGCGGACAGGATTGAAGGTGTTTCGCTTTCAGCTACCGGCATGAGACCTCAATTCGAGATTGAAGGCTGAAAGCCGGTCACAAGGGGAGACAAACCCGGCCATTCAGCTACGGGTGTCTTCTTGATCGATTGTGCTGGGAGATCAGAGACTAGTTCGTACACCCGTCGAAGATGTTCGACAGGCAACAACAAGTGCAGCTATGGGATGCGCGTTTCATCACTCCATCCATACTAGCAAGATTCCGTTTCCGGCACAAATCCTGCTTTCTGGCCACGATGTACGGCAGGGCCCTGGAAATGAGCGTCCCGGGAACAAAACTGTAATTTGACAAGGCAACCTTGGAAAGACGAGCCATCCGTCTTTTCCTGTTCCATTTACAATCCAAACTACCGGTGAGGTCCCCTTTCCTATGACGCCCAGATTGCGGGAAAAAACTGTCTCAAGCCCGGCGCCCTCCGTGCAGAACGGCTTCTCGCTGATTTCGAACGAAAAGCTGCTGCAGCTGTACGCCACCATGCTCAAGTGCCGGATAATCGAGGACCGCTCCCGTATCATCATTCAACAAAACAAGTTAAAGGGCAATCATGCTTCCTTTGGGCAGGAAGCTGCCATGGTCGGACTCGCAATGGACTTGCTGCCCGGAGACCATATTGCCACCAATCCCGGGAACGTCGTCCCATTTTTTATCAACGGGTTGCCGCTTGAGACCTTGTTCAATGGGCTCTTGAATTCGAGCCCTCAAGCATCAAGGAATGCGGATCCTTTCAAGAGCGCCACCGAGGCCGCCAAAGCCAACAAGCAGGCGAACAATAAGGTGATCGCCGTGGCACTGTGCGGCATATCAGGGTCGCTCGATTCCTGGCGAAAGGCCCTCAGTGTTGCCACGCTGAATGACCTGCCCATGATCTTTCTCTCCTGGAATCACGTCCCTCTCAAGAAAAACGCTCATGGACTGCCCACGATCAACGTGGATGGCAAAGATGTTGTAGCCGTTTACCGCGTCGCCTCCGAGGCCATCGCGCACGCACGCATTGGAAACGGACCTACGTTGATCGAATGCAGGACAGACCGCCACAATTCTGGCGATCCGATCCTGAATATGGAGAAGTACCTCAGCCGCAAAGGATTATTCCGCGAGGCGTTCCAGAGCGAGCTTGAAGCTGAGTTCAGAAATGAGCTCGACGCGGCCATCGAAGCGGCGAAATCTACCAGATGATCCGGGCTGGCAGAGCTAGTGCTTGGATCGATGGATTGCTACTTGGCCCGCGGATGAGTCTTGTCATAAACCTGGGTCAATTGAGCCGTGGTGAGCTGGGTGTATCGCTGCGTGGTGGAGAGCCGCTCATGGCCGAGAAGCTCCTGAATTGCGCGCAGGTCGGCGCCTTCCTCAAGCAGATGTGTGCCGAAAGCGTGGCGAAGCGTGTGCGGATGCACATCTGCGGAGAGCCCGCGGCCAATGGCGATCCGCTTGACGATGCGACCGACACTGCGTGTGGTGAGACGCGCCTGACCGCCAGCTGTGGCAAGCCCGCGCAACTGCAGGTTGATGAATAGGGCGGGGGTCGTTCTCGCCTTCTCACCTGTGGAAGCTGCCAGTCGCGCTGATCGCTCGGTGAGATAGGAACGCAGGGCTTCGGCTGCGGTGTCGGCGAGTGGCACATAGCGCTGCTTCTGGCCTTTTCCGCGGACCAGAACCGCCTCATTGGCCCAGTGAATGTCCTCAAGATTGAGGCCGGTCAACTCCGCGTTTCGAATACCGCAGCCGTACAGCATCTCCAGGATGGCCCGGTCGCGCGCCGGCCAGGTGGCCGCATCTTCGCTGACCGAGTCCACAACCCGATTCATTTGTTCAATCGAGGGGACGCGCGGGAGATGCTTGGGCAAGCGAGGCGTGGACACGAGCGAGGCTGCATTTTGATCGAGGTATCCCGCCCGAGCAAGCCATTTGAACCAACTGCGAATGGCCGCGAGCGCTCTGGCCGCCGACGCCTTGGAAAGGCCGCGGTCATAGAGTGTGCCGAGGTAGGCCCGGATGTCAGTGTGCTCAACGCGCTCAACACTCTGTTCCAGACCGGAGCGCTCGGCGATAAAAGCCACAAAGTTGTGCAATTCGCGTTGATAGGCACGGAGGGTATTCGCCGAAGCGCCGCGCTCATTGGCAAGAACGCGAAGGTAGTCAGCGACGAGCGCACCGATCGAATGCGCAGCAATCGGAGCCATGGTTGCATTCATGGCTTTTTCCCGCCCACAACTGCGTCTCCACGACCCACAAGACGGAGACCGGCGCCGCGCTCCGTACCAGGTTTCGTCTCAGCCTCAGTTCCCTGTCGGCGACCTCGCGGATGATGCTCGCGATGCACGGCCTTCAATCGTCCCAGTGCAAGGTGCGTATAAACCTGCGTGGTGGATATGTCGGCGTGCCCTAACAGGAGCTGCACACTGCGCAGATCGGCGCCATGCTCCACCATGTGGGTAGCGCAACTGTGGCGCAGGCGATGCGGGCTGGCTGCACCGTTTGCCGACTTCACGAGGTGCCAGATCCATTGACGCGTAAGCGGCATGCCACGCATGGACAGAAAGAGCCGGGTGGCATCCTGACGAGCGAGGTTGCCTTTCCCTGCCGAACTGATGCGTGCCAGGTGCGGACGGCCCTCACGCAGATAGATCTCCATCGCCTCAAGAGCTGAGCGCCCTACAGGCACAATGCGCTCTTTGTCGCCTTTGCCGCGGACCTTCACGTGACCGGAGTCCAGCGCAAGGTCGCCGGTAGACAGTGATGTGACTTCAGAGACACGCAACCCGCCGGCATAGAGCAGTTCAAGAATTGCCCGGTCGCGGAGCACAGTGGCGTTGGCATGTGGATGCGATGTGGCCATTGAAGCCCGCTCCAGCATCTCTTCCACTTCAAGCTCGGCAAGGGACTTGGGAAGCACTTTCCACGCTTTGGGCGACTCTATGTTCACAGTGGGGTCGTGGTGGATGCGGCGGTCGAGGAGCAGCCACTTGTAGAAGCCGCGCAGACAGCTCAACTTGCGGGCGGAAGAGCGGGAATCGATGCCGTGCTCCCGGAGATGTTCAAGAAATGCCGCTACATCTTCCTGGGCAGCCGTCAAAAGCACACCGTGCCGGCCATCAAGGAACTCGGCAAATGTTTTCAAATCACTGTCGTAGGCTTCACAGGTGAGTGGACGCAGCCCCTTTTCCACACGCAGGTATGCCTGGTAGTCCTTCAGGAGCGAGAGATTGCGTACGCTGTCCACACTCTTGATTATCCGCGTGTGGGAGACGTTCAAACCGGCGTGGCCCGGGGCGCCGTACCACGTTCATCAAGGAATCAACTTCATTAACCCCAGCTGTTGTGGTGCGGCATCTTCCATGTCTCAATTGGACTGAATTTCATCACTTCCAGCGCGACGCCTGTGCAGGTGACCAGATTGAGCAGGAAAGGGAGATTAGAAGGACGATGGAGGAAATCATCCGACCGCGCGATAGAGTCATCCGTCGGTCTCCAGGAAGGACGATGACCGGGTTCTTGCAGCGGCAAAAGATTGCGGGGAGTATAGGATTTGGCGCGCACGCATCCCCATCGAATTTGAGCCAATCACCCCATTCGGAGCAGGCGCTAGGTCCAAGACCTATCGTGGTAAACTACACGCAGGAGCTGCCTTGTTAGTCAGGAAAGCCATTATCACCGCCGCTGCGCGGTCTCAGCGTGAGCTTCCACTTCAGACCCTTATTGACGGCGACGGCAACAAGAAGTCACTGCTCTCGATTCTTATAGAACAATCTCTTGCGGCGGGCGCCGAGGAGATTGCCGTGATTGTGTGGCCGGGCGATGAAGCGCCATATGCGCAAGCCGCCGGGACTCATGCACCTTCTGTCCAGTTTATCCCCCAGCCGGAACCCCGCGGATACGGTCATGCCATCCATTGCGCCCGGGCGTTCACAGATGGAGAGCCGTTCCTGCACATGGTGGGCGACCATCTCTACATCAGCAACGCGCAGAAGCCTTCTGCTCAACGCATGGTGGAGCTTGCGCAAACGGAACGCTGCTCGGTAAGCGGCGTACAACCCACGCGGGAGAGCCTGTTGCCGCGCTACGGGACCGTTGGCGGACGGCGAATACCGTCGCGCAGCGACCTGTACCGTGTAGATACGGTGATTGAAAAACCAACGCCGACCGAGGCGGAGAGACGCCTGCTGGTGCCCGGGATTCGCGCAGGTTACTATCTTTGCTTTTTCGGAATCCATGTGTTCACGCCAAAGGTGATGGAGATTTTGGATCGAATGCTGACAGTTGCATCCGGTGCTCCGGTGACCCTGGTGGATGCGCTCTCAGAGCTGGCGCGGCAGGAGCAGTACCTGGCGATCGAAGACGAGGGCAGACGCTANNCGCTACGATCTTGGCGCTCCGTACGGGCTCCTGATTGCGCAGCTTGCACTCGCGCTCAACGGCCGTGATCGCAATGAGGTGCTCTCGCAGATGGTGGAACTTTTTGCTGACCGCGAATTGCGAGGCAACGGCGGAAGCGCCTCCTCGTGAGCCGGTTCACTGAAGTCATTACCGGCGACGGCGACCAACGCGATATCTCGCTGGATGACTTGTGCCGGGGTCTGACTCTGGCTGAACTGCACGGCGAATGCCAGGAACTCGACAGGTTTCGCAGGAACTGTGACAACCTCTACCAACGAGTAAGAGCACTCTTCTTTCTCTACGCAATCCATCGTTTTCATATTCCAGACCTTGCGGCAACAGCGTCGCCTGCGCTGATTCCGTTTGCCGGCTTTGAGGACCTGCTCGAGCGTCGGTTTGAGGAGTCCATTGAGGTTTTTCTGGCCGCAGAAGACGAAAATGGGCCCTCTGCTGCCATTTCCAGCGCGTTGGCGGCCAGCTACAGAGCGCTCGGCTTTCAGACTCTGGCTGACCAGGTGCGCCGCAGCGTGCGCAGCGTGCTGGGGAACCAATGGATGTTCCGCGCCGGCCACACGGACAACTATCCGCTTCGCCTGTGTTCTGAGCTTCTTGCCGGCAATCCTGTCTTTCCGATCCTGCGCGAGGCGACTCCCGTGCGCATGGACCTTACCCACAGCGGTTGGAGCGACATTTTCTTTCTAGGTATGGACTTCCCTGAGGGCGCCAGGGTGCTGAACGTCTCCATCGATCTTGCCGTTCGAGGAGCAAATGCCATTACGCAGCCTAGGTCCCCTGTCGAGGCGTGGTTCCGCGTGATTGACCAGCCGGTCATTCGCCTGACCAGCGTTGACCTGCAGGCCACAACCGATGTTTCGTCCATTGCCGAGGTCTTCGACTTTTCCCGCGATTATCTAGGGCTTCTGAAGGCAGGCGTGATTGCCAGCGGGATTATCCCTCCCGGAATTGAAGGCTCGACGCAGCCTTTGGCCGTTTTGCTGGAACGCCTGACGGGGATCAGCGGGTACGGCATTGAAATCGTCAGCAGGGTGAACGACATTCCCAAGGGCTCCCGGCTTGCGGTGTCAACAAACCTGCTGGCCTGCATTATCGCGGTGTGCATGCGGGCCACCGGCCAGATTCATTCACTGACAGGGGGCGTCGAAGAGCACGATCGGCGATTGCTTGCCGCGCGAGCAATTCTTGGGGAATGGCTTGGTGGGAGCGGTGGTGGCTGGCAGGATTCCGGCGGCGTGTGGCCCGGCATCAAGCTCATCCACGGCGTGGTTGCCGCCGAGGGCGACCCCGAATTCGGCGTCAGCCGCGGCTGTCTGCTGCCGCGCCATCGCATTTTCGACACTGCGGAGATCTCGGCCGCCACGCGCCAACTCTTGCAGGACAGCCTCGTCCTGGTGCACGGCGGCATGGCGCAGGACGTCGGCCCCATTCTGGAAATGGTCACGGAGAAGTACCTGCTGCGCTCGGAAGCCGAATGGCAGGGCCGCAGGCAGGCCATCCGCACGCTCGACGAAATCCTGGGACATCTGCGCGCGGGAGACGTGGCGGCCATCGGCGCAGCCACTCAGCGCAATTTCGAAGGCCCCATTCAGACCATCATTCCGTGGGCCTCCAACCTCTACACCGAGACGCTGATTCGCCGCGCGCGCGACGAGATGGGTGCGGGTTTTTGGGGCTTCTGGATGCTGGGCGGTATGTCCGGCGGCGGCATGGGTTTCATCT
>PLKU01000052.1 GCA_003140705.1 Acidobacteriaceae bacterium | reverse complement strand
ATGCGCAAGGAAGCAGGCCACGAGAAGCGGGAGCAGCATGTTGAGGTCGTGAGTTAACTCAATCGCGAAAACGATGCCTGTGAAGGGCGAACGCATTGCGCCTGCGAGGATAGCGCCCATGCTGACAAGGGGCCAGAACCCGAGACCGAAGTGAGGGAGGAATATGCTCTCGACGCCGCCAAGGGCCGCGCCCATCATCAGCAATGGTGCAAGGACGCCGCCCGAAGTCCCCGAGCCGAGCGAAATCATCCAGATGGCGGATTTAACTAAAAGGACTCCGGCAAAGATGCTGAGCGGGACGTTTCCCTGCAGCAACATCCCGATCGTGTCATAGCCAACGCCCAGGGCCTGTGGAAAGATAAGCCCTCCCAAGCCCACGAACACCCCGCCAATCGCAGGCCACCACATCCAATGAATCGGTAGCCGCTTGAAAAGATCTTCCGCAGCATAAACCCCGACGGTGAGCAGGGCCGAAAGGGCCCCGGCGGCAAGTCCGGCGACGATGCAACCGACAAGTCCTAGGGGGCCGATATAGGCGGGATGGGCGGGAACCGGAAATAGGGGTCCCATTCCGAGCAAGTAGCGCCTGACCACGCAGGCCGTGGCGCTTGCTAAGGCGACTGGAATAGCGCTGCGCGGTTTCCATTCGAATAACAAAAGCTCCACACCTATCAATACGGCGGAAAGCGGAGCGGCAAAAGTCGCGGACATGCCGGCAGCCGCTCCTGCCACGAGCAATGTCCTCCGCTCCATACTTGTCAAATGGAAGAGCTGGGCGATGATCGACCCGACGGCGCCTCCAGTCATAATGATGGGTCCCTCGGCGCCGAATGGGCCTCCGGAACCGATGGAGATTGCCGCTGAAAGTGGCTTCAGAATGGCCAACCGCGGGCGGATACGGCTGCCATTCATCAAAATCGACTCGATCGCTTCGGGGATCCCGTGGCCGCGGATCTGTTCGGATCCATAGCGCGCCATGAGTCCAACGATTAGGGATCCGACAACAGGCACTGCTATCGCGTAAACGCCGAGATGATTGCCGACGGGCGACGCAAACATAGTACTGAATCGATGGTAGTAGAAGACATTTGTAAAAAAACCGATCAACTTCAGTAGAAACAAGGCAACGTATGCGCCAACGACGCCAATGGCGACGGCCATCAGCATAATCGGGACGACACGAACAGTCGTCGTAAAATCGCCAAGCTCCTTCAAGGAGGACTTATGCTGTCTAGCGCGAGAAGGCTGATCCATGCTGACTCCTTCCCCGCCCCACCGAGTGGGCCAGTACAGCCAAGAGCGAATCAGAGAGACCTGGGCCCGACACTCTCAATTCCTGCCAGAGCAGTACGGAGAGCTGATGAAGTAGTTCTTCGCCGTGTGAAGTAAGCTCTATAAGTACTTCACGACGGTCCTGATCACTGTGTCGACGTGTTACCGCTCCATGTTCCACAAGGCGGTCTATTATCTCAACCGTACTGTGATGGCGCAGGCAAAGCCTTTGCGAAAGCGTCCTGACGGTGGGACGAGTTCCTTCAGGCAATCCTTTAACGGCGAGCAGGACCTGGTGTTGCTGCGGTTCAATGCCCTTAGACCGAGCGGCTTCTTCGCTCAGGTGTAGGAATTGACGGATGCGATAGCGGAACTCGGCAAGCTGGCGATACTCGGCAGCAGAAACCTCTCTGCAGTGTGCTCCCGAGGAAATATCTTGGCCGCAAGGAATCATTAGCTACACCTAATACTCATATCGTATCACGATGTATTTTATCCTTGTCAACCGAAGAACAAAATGTAGTTTGGCCAGGCTCTTGCGTAGAGCGCATCAGACGCTCAGAACAGGACACGGTGATTCGCGAATGATAGTACACAGCTGCGAGAATGCGCGCGAGAAGATTCCTCTTTCGCGTTCACGGCCGACAATTATTAGGTCCGCGTCTTGTTCAATCGCGGTCTGACGAATGTTTGCCGATTTCTCCCCATTGAGAATTCGTAAGCAAACATCTGTGGAGATTCCCCATCCGACGGCACGACATCTTCGGTCAAAGGCCTGCCGGATAGACTGAGGAGTGCACTGCTCGCTATCTTCGTTGGATACTGATCGGATGCGCAGGAGGCATAGCCTTGCATCGTAGGCCTGGGCAAAAAGGCTCGCAGCCTCGAGAACAACATCCTCTTCCCGACTCATTCTTGTCGCGCAGAGTATCGAACGATATCCGGTCGGCGAAGCCGATGTCCGCTCAATCCTCTCGAGGCTTGTCCATACCGGACAGACGATTTGGTGCAGGACCTTCGATGTCACCGAACCTATCATCAAGCGACAGAACCTTTCCAACTCGCGGGTGGGCATGATTACCAGGTCTATGTCCTCGCAGTCTGCAACCCATTCGATGACTGTTGCCGGATTGCCATCTACGATCCTCTCTGTGTGCCGTATGCCTGAGAAATGAGTGCGCGCAAACTCTTCCAGACGGCGCTCTTAGCGGTTGCGTACTTCCTGCAGTGCGGGAGAGAACAAGACAGGTCTATCATTCGAACAACACGGAGTTTCAGGCGGTGGTCCAAAAACATATTCGGGGACGGGATTGAATGCATTTAACACTACGACCGCAGCGTCGAAGCGCTGTGCCATCTCCTTGACGGAAGGAGCCAAGGCAGCGGCCGTATGGGAAAAGGCGATTGGAAAAAGATTCTTTCGAAAATGCGTCATCAGCTTGTCAATCCTTCAGTTTCAAAGCCAGCATGCTTACAAGATTCACACAGAACTGACAGACCCCTTGTGTGTCCAGGTTACTGTCAAAGCATTGCGAACCTCCATCTAGCTCGCACCGACGCTTGATACGAGGGGGCCTGGGCCAAGGCCCAGGTGATGACTGGAACTTGTATCGTGCACCGGAATCAAGGAAGCCAAGTGTGCCGACACAAGCTCCGCCATTGCCAAAATCGGTGTTCTCTAGGCAACTGTTGGCTGCGAAACTGGTTCGACGGACAGATGCAATGCCTTCTGACGCAGCGACTCGAAGAGCACGCTGGACAAGTAGCGCTCGCCGAAGTCGGGCAGAACCACGACGATCATCTTGCCGGTATTCTCGGGTCGAGCGGCAACTTTGACCGCAGCGACCACTGCAGCTCCTGAGGAGATGCCCACAAACAGGCCCTCCTCAAGTGGAAGTCGGCGAGCCATTTCGATCGCCTCATCGTTGGTCACTTGAATCACCTCGTCGTATAAGGCTGTGTCCAGTACGTTGGGCACAAAGCCTCCGCCCAGGCCCTGAATCTTGTGCGCTCCGGGTTTGCCGCCCGAAAGGACAGCACTGTCGCTTGGCTCAACGGCAATGGCCTTGAACCCCGGCTTACGCTCCTTTATGTACCTGGAAACGCCAGTAATCGTGCCGCCTGTGCCTAC
>PLKU01000187.1 GCA_003140705.1 Acidobacteriaceae bacterium | reverse complement strand
CAATGAGCACGATGCGGCGAGTGAAATCGGTAAGGATGAAAGCGCCGGTGCGGGTTCCGTCGCGTTCGGGATTGGCCTCGAACTCGGGTGCAGCGATGACGGTGAACTCGGGAACATGCACGGCCAAGTCGGCGGGTTCTGGCCGGATGAAGAGCTGGCGTACAAAGAGGGTGTGCCAGGCATATTCGGCGATGATGCGGATGGGGAGCCGATAGGTTGGGTCCGCTCCAGAGTAAAGATCCTGGACAAACAGGTCGCGCTCCCCCATGTGTTCAAGGACGCGTTCGAGAAGAGCATCGAAGCGTTGGGGTGAAAAGGGTTGGTTCACACGGCCCCAGCTGACGGTGTTGTGAGTCACTTCATCATCAACAATGAATTTGTCTCTGGGACTGCGGCCGGTTCTGGCGCCCGTGGTGGCCACGAAAGCGCCGTTGGCTGCCATGCGACCTTCACCGCGCAACAGTGCGGTTTCAATGAGCTGTGCGGCCTGCATATTTGAATGGACTTGAGGGCCGGCGGCCAGCGCTCGCACTGCCTCGACGATCGAGAGATTCCCCATTGGGCAGATGTCCTTTCTATTAAGTATGAATTGAAAATGAAAGTTAAGATATTGTGCCACAAGAAAAGCTTCAGGAATCAGAGAGCGCTGTGCAAACTAAGATAGCGGCACGTGTGGATTGGGACTGGAGTTTGAGTGTCACCTGTGTGCGGGTCAGATCGTGAGCAAGCTCAAATCTGATGAGGGCGGGGTTTGATCTACCGCAGTTTGGCCCAGATGGCCAGATTGACTCCGACCATCAAAACAGCCGATGCGGGAATGAGCAGGAGAGCTTTCTTGAGCCGCAATGGATCGCCTCCGGCGATTGCGCCGATGATGCGGGAACTGACAGCAAGGCCTGCCCATCCACAGGTGATGGCGAAGCCGATGGCTGTACCGGACATGCGTGGAAATGTATTGCCTACGATGGCCAGAGTGGTTGGGAAGACCGGCGCCATCGTGAGGCCTGCGATAAATACCAGCACAAACGCAACCGTTGGTTTGCAGGTGCGGAGCATGAGAAATGTGGTGACAGCCATGGCAATTGACGCTGCCAGGGTGACATCGACGGCGGGGACCCGGATGAGGATGGGAGAGACCACGGCGCGGCCGATGAGCAGGCCAAGCGCGAATCCGAGAGAGAGGATGTTGAGTGCACGCGACTCTGGAATACCCTGGGCGATGAGATGGCGGGGCAGCCAGTTCCACACGCCGACCTCGCAGGAGACATAGAGAAAGAGGAAGAAGCCGAGCATGAAGAGGAGAGGGCGTCCAAGAACGGAGCCCGCATCGGCGAGGATAAAGCTCGCGGCGCCGGATGGGGCGGGCATGCTGGTAACGGCCTGAACGATCAGGGCGACGATGGTGAGTCCGGCGACAATATAGCAGAGGCGGACCCAATTTCGGTCAAAAAGATTGGCTGAGATGAATGGAGTTGCAAGTCCTCCGAGGCCAAAGAATAGATTGACCAAGTTGAGCGCGGTTGCGCTGTGCGCTCCGCTGATGCTGTTGGCAAGCGCGTTGGCGCCCGTGACGACGATGCCGCCGCCGACTCCGAGCAGAAACAAAAGGAAGACGATGCTGTGGAATCCCTTTGACTTGGGAAGGGAAAAGAGCGCAATCGCGATCAACGCCAAGCCAAGGACAAGGCCGGCCTTGTCGCCCTGAGTATCAAGCAACGGGCCAACCGCAAGCGAGGCAATCATGAGCCCAACGGCCTGTGCGAAGGCGATAGTTCCATTCTGCGTCGGTGTCAGGTGAAAGCGATCGGACAGATCGGGAAGGATCGTGCCCAGCATGGCGGCAATCATTCCATAGACAAAGATGGCGAGGATGGCTGCAAAGATCAACATGCGACTGGATTCCTTTCAATGATTGAATTGCGAATTGGGAATCGAGATGGGATTGCGATTCGATGAATCTCGAGTTGACCCCTGAAGATGGCCAGTTGGAGCAGCCGGTCGACGGACAATTGTAGCGCCCCGCACTATGAGCAGATCAATGTCGCTATCGATGTCGAGAGTTGGGGCTTTGGATTTCAGCAGAAGTATGCCGCCTACGCTACCATGCTCAGGCTCTTCACCTTTCGCCCGACGCGTGCCCTGCTTCGCCGGGTCTGCGCGCTCCAGTAGACTGGTAAGGCGATGAAAGCGGTGTTGAGACTGAGATGGGGCGGGGTGCCGGCCGAGCTGGTTTTGGCGCTGCTTGCCACCGGTTGCGGAACGCCCGGCGCGCCACTGCCGCCCTCGCTGAATCTGCCGGACCCGGTGAGTGATCTCACCGCTGTCCGCACGGGCAACCAGGTTGCGCTTACCTGGACCATGCCCAAACGAAATACGGAAAAGATGCTCCTGAAGAACAGCTTTCTGGTCCGTATCTGTCGCAAGGAGGCTGGGTCAGCCTGCGAAGTTGCTCCGAGCAATCTCACGCTGGCACCCCGAGCTGCGGGGACATTCACAGACACGCTGCCGGCAGCCGAGGCATCGGGGGCACCGCGGCCGCTTTCCTACTTTGTGGAGTTGAACAACGCTCGGGGGCGTTCTGCCGGGCTTTCGAACGCCGCTCAGGTGCTTGCCGGCGAGGCCCCTGCGCCGGTTGTTGGGTTGTCTGCGGAGGTCCGGAAGGTTGGAATGGTCCTCCGTTGGAGGCCGGATGCCACGGTGGACCAACAATCTGCCGCCTCGTTCATTCGTTTGCGCCGGAAGCTGCTGCCCCCCCAAACGGAAGCGAAGCCCAAGGCCCAAACAGGTCTTCCCGCACTGCCCCCTGAGCCGCTGGAGCAGAGCTTCCTTGTTGAGCCAAAGGACGATTCCGACAATTCGAAGGAAGCCGCGGGGCGCGCGCTAGACAGCAGCGTTCGTTTCGGCCAGGTTTATGAGTATCGCGCGCAACGCGTAGCCCGGGTTACGGTTGACGGAAAGACCCTAGAACTGGCGGGACCGCTTTCAGATCCTGTGCGCATTGAGACCCTTGACGTGTTTCCCCCAGCCATCCCAACGGGACTTGCCGCGGTGGCCACGGTGGGATACGCCGCATCGGGGCCATCCATCGATTTGAGTTGGCAGCCCGCCATCGACGCCGATTTGGCCGGCTATGCGGTATATCGGCGCGAGGGTGAAGGTGAATGGAAGCAGATATCACCTTCGTCCCCGGTTGTCGGGCCTGCCTTCCACGATTCCGACGTTCAGGCGGCCCACACCTACAGGTATGCCGTCACGGCCGTCGACCAGGGTGGACACGCGAGCGAGCGCTCGGCCGAAACTGAGGAGGCCGTACCGAGTCCATAAGGCGTGCAGTTTCGCGCCCGGAGTCATGCCGATGAAGTATTGCAGATTTCTGTTCGAAGACAAGGTTCATTACGGCGCCGTGGAAGATCGCGATGGCGAGCCTTGGATTGTGGATCTTACGAGGGCGCCGGAAGACGACCTCGCATTTCGCCTGGCGCACGGAAGGGCCACGTCGTGGAGTTTCAGTTTCGAGCCAATGCCGCTGAGCGCGGCCGAACTGCTGGCTCCCGTGACCCCTTCGAAGATTGTCTGTGTGGGGCGCAACTATCGCGACCACGTGAAGGAACTTGGCAACGAGGTGCCTTCCGAACCGCTTCTGTTTTACAAGCCGCCTTCTTCGCTGCTGAAGCCGGCAGGCGTGGTGCGGATGCCAGCAGCATCGGCACGCATGGACTTCGAGGGAGAGCTAGCGCTGGTGATCGGGCAGCGAACGCATAAACTCAAGGCGGACGCCGACTGGCGCGAAGTGGTGCGCGGCTATACGTTGGCCAACGACATTACCGCTCGCGATTTGCAGAAGAAGGACGGTCAGTGGACCCGCGCCAAGGGATTCGACACATTTTGCCCGGTCGGCCCGGTGGTAAGCGACGAAATCGATCCACAGGCTGGAGTGACAATTGAGACGCGCGTCAACGGCGAATTGCGCCAGAGCGGTTCGACGCTCGATTTCATTTTTTCGATTCCAGCGCTGCTTGCTTATATCAGCGCAGCTATCACGTTGGAACCAGGCGACCTGGTGCTGACCGGGACCCCCGCGGGCGTAGGACCTCTGGCTGCCGGGGATCGCGTGGAAGTGACGATTCCCGGCCTTGGAGTGCTGGCCAACACCGTGGAAGCTGACGCAGATTGATGCGATAGCAGGCGGCGAATGCAACTGGCGTTGATGTCGAGCATCTAAAATAGCTGTACACTGTTGCCGAATGCGCTTTAGACGAGCGCCCTTCCCCAAGGAGGAATCATGCCCCAGAATTTACTCGAACAGCTGCGCAACTACACCGTGGTCGTCGCCGACACGGGCGACATTGAGGCGATGGAAAAGTTTCGCCCTCAGGATGCAACCACCAATCCTTCGTTGATTACAACCGCGGCGCAGATGCCGCAATATCAACCCATCGTCGACGGTGTGCTGATGGACGCGCGTAACGAATTGGGCGAGGGAGCCAGCGACGAGGCAGTGGCCAACCTGGCTTTCAAGGGGCTGGCGATCGCCTTCGGCAAAAAGATTTTGGACATCGTGCCCGGGCGTGTTTCAACGGAAGTGGATGCGCGCCTCTCGTACGACACCGATGCAACGATCGAGCAGGGCCGGGCAATTATTGCGCAGTATGACCACGCGGGAATTGGGCGTGATCGCATCCTGATCAAGATTGCCTCGACGTGGGAAGGCATTCGCGCGGCTGAAGTGCTTGAGAAGGAAGGAATCCACTGTAATCTGACGTTGCTGTTTGGTTTGCACCAGGCCATCGCCGCAGCTGAGGCCGGGGTTACGCTTGTGTCGCCGTTTGTGGGTCGCATTCTGGACTGGTACAAGAAAGATACGGGGAAGGATTACCAGGGAGCTGAAGACCCAGGGGTCATCTCTGTGACCTCGGTCTACAACTACTACAAGAAGTTCGGCTACAAGACGCAGGTGATGGGAGCAAGCTTCCGCAACATTGGCGAGATCAAGGAACTGGCAGGCAACGATCTGCTGACCATCTCGCCGGAGTTGTTGGCCGAGCTTGAAGCCACTGAAGGCGAACTGCCGCGCAAGCTCGATCCTGAAATTGCCAAGACTCTGGTGATTGTGAAGCTTGACGTGGACGAGCCAACGTTTGACGCGATGCACGCGGCGGATCGCATGGCCTCTGACAAGCTGAAGGAGGGCATCGAAGGCTTCTCGGCGGCGCTGGTTAAGCTGGAAACCCTGCTGGCCAAGCGGTTGGCTGAGCTGGAATCACGAGCGCCTGCAGCCGTGTAGCGTATTGGCGCACTTTCCATTGCGAGGGCAGCCTACATGGGCTGCCCTTTGCATTTGGGGGACAGACACCATTTGCAATCGATGTCCCACTCTGCCAAGAAATTTCAAGCACCCTCTTGGCAAACGCAACAAATCCGATAAGCTCAGTGTTACAGCAATGTAAACAAGCAGTGGCTGGGGTCCCCGGCTTCCCTTGAACGTGCATCCAGCCAATGCTTCACAGCAAGCGGCTGCGTGTGCGGCCATGGGAGGTGTGTATGCAGGCCCCGAACAATCCAGCTTCGTCTCAATCAGGCTGGCCTCATCCCCTTGAGCCCTTCTTCCAGCAGGCAGTACGCAATAGCTACGAGGGCAAGCTGGGATTGAACGATCCAGACGTGACCAGTTATGTAGCCCATCTGCTTTGCGAGTTTTCTGAGTCAGACAAGCTGTACAAAGTGCGCGACGAAGTGGGCCGGCCTATCGAAGAGCTGTCTGCGATGATGCTTGCGGCAGACCCGGTCCATGGCTCAGCGCCGTCGTTCGATGCGGAGCGGGCTGTGCGCAAGCACATTGGGGACTATGCACTGTTCGTCGCCGGTATGTATCCCGAAGCCATGGCCTCGAATCGTCGCCAAAGGCGCCGCCAACCCAGCCTCGGCGAACTTATCCAGGCGGGGAAGGAGAGCTACTTCATCGTGAGCCAGTTCAACCTGTTCGAGTATGAGCAGGAAGCGCCGTTGTTTGCGCGGCTGTCCGACCGGTTTGAGCGCTGCATCCTGGGGCTGACGCTGGTTCGCGAAGAACTGGGGCCACGGAAACCGCTGATGCTGCCGCCGACGGTGAACTAGGAATCATCTGTCACGCGATGAGTGTCTTGTTGCTGTCTTTTCGGAATCCCAGGTCTTCGGCCGCGGCGGACGAGACCTGGGATTCTCAAGTTTTTGATTGTTGAGTTGTGAGCTTCGCCTACTCTGACCAGACTCCGAGCACATTGCCTACGCTATCAGAGAAGTGGAACCGTCGACCGCCTGGAAACTCGAAGGTGGGGACAACGATGCTGCCGCCCGTCGCCACAACTGCAGCTTCAGTAGCCGCCAGGTCTGAGGAATAGAGAACAACGAGTGGCGCGGACTTGGGTGGTGCTTCGTGCGGATCGGCCTTGTAGAAGCCGCCGCCCTCAACACCCTGACCGCCGAAGCTGATGTAGTCCGGGCCCCAGTCCTGGAAGGCCCATCCAAAGACAGCGGTGTAGAACTTCTTGGTCCGCTCGATGTCGGTCGACGCGAACTCGATATAGGAAATCTTGTGGTGATTTCCGGGATTGCTCATGGCATCTCTCCTATGTGTTGCAATGCAAAGGGTCGAGGGAAAGGCTGCATGGAATCCGAATGGCGCAGGCACACCTTTCCCGGTGCGCTCCGATACGCCTCCATCCACATTCCCTCAGACGCAGGAGAGTGCAGGTAGAGCCCGCTGATTGGACGTCCGTCGCGGACTGCCGAGGTACGAGAAAAAAGTACCAGAACCCAGCGTGCTGTGCAATCGAAAAACTGCGCCAGCTAAAGGATGTAGCGACTCAAATCCTGATCCTTCACAATGGATGCAACCATCTTCTTTACGTACTCGGCATCGATCAGGAAGACGTTTTCCGAACCAGAGGCGGTCATACGCTCTGAATATGGAAGGGGCGCGGAGGCCTCGTTCCTGATGGTCTCTGACAACACCGCGGCGGCCTCTTCATTCGGTGCGCGACGGGCTACGTCAGGCGCGAGGAAGCTTACGTCTTCAAGCACGCGCTCCATGATGGTGTGCAAGCGGCGGGCGCCGATGTTTTCAGTTTGCTCGTTGACCTTGAAAGCAAACTCGGCCATCTCGCGAAGCGCATCGGAAGAAAACTCCAGGCGTACGCCCTCGGTCTCGAGCAGTGCCGAGTATTGCTTGGTGAGCGAGGCCTTTGGTTCGGTGAGAATGCGCAGGAAGTCATCGACGGTGAGCGATTGCAGTTCAACACGAATGGGAAAGCGGCCCTGTAATTCAGGGATAAGATCGCTGGGCTTGGACACGTGGAATGCGCCGGCGGCAATGAACAAGATGTGGTCGGTGCGCACCATGCCGTAGCGTGTGTTGACGGTGGTTCCTTCGACGATGGGCAAAATATCGCGCTGCACACCTTCGCGCGAAACGTCGGGCCCATGGCCGCCCTCGCGTCCGGCAATTTTGTCGATCTCGTCCAGGAAGATGATGCCGCTGGACTCGACGCGCTCCGTGGCCGCACGATTCACTGAATCCATGTCGATCAGCCGGCCTTCTTCTTCCTGCACCAGGTAGTCGAAGGCGTCGGCAACCTTCATCTTGCGCTTCTTTGCGCCACCGCCGAAGATGTTGGGCAACATGTCCTTGAGGTTCATCTCCATGTCCTCAAGGTTCTGGTTTGAGATGATGCCAAACTGCGGGGTGTTGCGCTCGCGCACGTCGATTTCAACTTGCCGATCATCGAGCTTGCCCTCGCGGAACTGCTGGCGAAGCTTCTCTCGCGAGCGTTGATGGCTCTCGGTACCGGGCAAAGCAAGTTGTTGGCCTTCGGCAGCAGGCTGCGCGGGCGGCGAAGGCGGAGGTGGCAGTAGGACATCAAGCAGGCGCTCCTCGGCGTTCATCTCCGCGCGGTCTTCCACTTCTTCAAGGCGCTCTTCGCGGACCATGTCGATGGAGATCTCGACGAGGTCGCGGATCATCGACTCAACATCGCGCCCGACATAGCCCACCTCGGTGAATTTTGAAGCTTCTACTTTGAGGAACGGCGAGCCTGTCAGCTTGGCCAGCCTGCGCGCGATCTCCGTTTTGCCGACGCCCGTGGGCCCAATCATGATGATGTTCTTGGGCATGATATCGTCGGCCAGATCGGGAGGGAGCTTTTGGCGGCGCTGACGATTGCGCAGTGCGATAGCCACGGCGCGCTTGGCGGCGCGCTGGCCAACAACATGCTTGTCGAGCTCGGTGACGATCTCGCGCGGCGTCAGCTCGTCGAGCGAGAGATCTTGTTCTTCAGCGGAAGCGGGAAGATAAATGGCCATGAATAAATGAGGCTGCGCAACGTGACGCTAGCCTTTCAACTCCTCAATGGTGATGCGATCGTTGGTATAGATGCAGATCTCACCGGCAATTTTCATCGCCTTCTCGGCAATCTCTCGCGCGCTGAGGTCAGTGTTCTCAAGCAGCGCCCGCGCCGCGGCTGTTGCATAGCTGCCGCCGGACCCAATGGCTGCCAAGGGCTCGTCGGGATCGATCACGTCTCCCGAGCCGGAGATCAGAAATGTCTGGCCCTTGTCGGCAACCAGCAGCAGGGCCTCAAGGTTGCGCAACATCTTGTCGGTGCGCCAGTCCTTGGCGAGTTCAACTGCTGCGCGATTCAGGTTGCCTGCAAACTGCTCCAGCTTGGTCTCGAAGCGTCCAAAGAGGGAGAAGGCGTCGGCTGTGGATCCGGCGAACCCGGCGAGAATCTTGTCTTGATAAAGCCGTCGAATCTTCTTCGCTGAATGCTTGAGCACATGATCACCCAATGTGACCTGTCCATCGGCAGCCATCACCACGTCCCCGTTGCGGCGAACGCAAATCACGGTAGTTGAGCGGATTCGGGAATCCTGTGTTGCTGCGGAACTTTTACGGGAAATCAAGGGAAAACCTCCGGAAATCGGCGTCCGGCAGGCCGGAACTGCATCAAAGATGCAGGTATGAGTATATCGCAGCGAGAATCCAGGCGCTGCCCGCAATGTACTTCGCATTTCTCCACGCACTCGCTGGCGTATCCTTTGATTGGGATGATCCCCTGGGAGCAAGACTTGGAGTCCCCCCCCGCACTATGACTTCCCTCACCGTAAATACCTGGGAGATTGTCGCCGGATCGGTCGCGATCGCCGGCGCCGGTGCTGTTGCGCTCTGGCTGATTCTGCGCAAAAGACCCACGGCTGCGGAACTTGAGCACGTGCGACGGCGTTTTCTGGTGCAATCAGGTCGCCTGATCGATGGCATGCTGCTCGACATTTTTGAAGTTGCCGCAGAAGATGGCCGTACCCTGACGATGCTGCTGTTCAGTTACCGCGTTGGCGGCGTCGATTACGAATGCTCGCAGGATATTACCGATATGCAAGGCGTAGTCGACGCAGCCCAGGTACGGGCCGGATTCCCGTGCACAGTTCGATCTCAGCCCGGCAATCCTCAAAACAGCATCGTGGTGGCCGAAGAGTGGTCGGGGCTGCGCGTGGGGCTGCCTGTGCTGCCCACCCATGATGATCCCGAACCCATCGATCTGAGTCATCTGCGCCCGGGGCGAGGATAAGGCAAGCGCGGCTGGCAGCAGATACCCAGCCCCGGTTACACTTGACCTATGCATGCCCATGCAACGCCTTCGGTCGCAGGCGCCAGGCGAACACAATCCGTGCTGCGCATCTCGCTGGTGGCCACGCTTGCCTATGTGGCCGTCACGTTTGTCGCCGGCCTGCGTGCACATTCGCTGGCTCTGCTGTCAGAGGCCGGGCACAATGCTTCCGACTTCCTGGCCCTGCTGCTGAGCTTTGCTGCTGTTTACTTCCAGACGCGGCCCGCGAGTGATTCGAAGACGTTTGGCTATCAGCGCGCTGGGGTGCTGGCTGCTTTCATCAACGCAGGTACGCTCATCGTAATTTCACTTTGGATCGGATTTGAAGCCATCCACCGCCTCAGCGCACCCGTGGCAGTGCAACCCAAGCTGATGATGATTGTGGCTGCCGCAGGCGTGGTAATGAACGGCGTGATTGCCGCCCTGCTTTGGGGCGTGGCCCGCGACGTAAACATGCGCAGCGCCTTTCTTCATATGGCCGGGGATACGCTGTCGACTGCAGCTGTGATTGCCGGTGGCGCGGGTATTCTTTTCACCGGGCAGAACTGGATCGACCCAGTTCTCTCGCTACTGATCGCCGCACTGATTCTTTGGTCCAGCTTTGGAATCGTTCGCGAGACCCTGAACATCCTGCTTGAGGGAACGCCGCGCGGGGTTTCGCTTCCCACGATTCGCGCCGGAATGGAGGCTGTGGACGGGGTCATCAACGTCCACGACCTGCACGTCTGGAGCCTCGGCTCGCAGTCTCGCGCACTGGCCTGTCACGTGACGATCGCCGATATTCCGCCGTCAGAGAGCGCTTGCATTCTGCTCAATCTCCATCACGTGCTCAAGGATCATTTCCACATCAGTCACACTACGATTCAATTTGAACATGTGGGTTGCGACGAACTGGAAGGCTGCGTGGTCCCCATTGAAGAGCTAGCCACTCACGAACCCGGCCACCATCACGGCCACGCGCACTAGAGCCAAGCCGCACCGGAGCAGTTCGAAGGAGGTCTTTGGTTTGATTTGTTTTCGTCTTCGTTCTTGCCTTGCTGTGGCCGCTGTTTGCCTCACACTACTTTCCGATGTGACAGTCTCTTCCCTGGCGCAGGCGCAAAACCAAACCCCTGCACCCGCGGCACAACCTGAAGCGCTTTCGGGCGAATACACAAACGCTTTAGAGCCGGACACGCCGCTCAGCTTTTCTGTCCAAGATGGAAAGCTGGTGTATGAGAGCGAGCGCCAGGTGCCCGTGGAACTGAATCCGATTTCGGGTCTCTCCTTTGGCAATCCGGACGCACAGGAAACCTTGCGCTTTTCGCTCGATCCGACGGGACAAGGCGCCAGCATGGTGCTCACCGACAGATCGAGCAGCACCGTGTACCGGCGCACCGGCGCACCCGTTCATCATCTCTTTCACGACTACCGGCGCGCCGAGGTCATGATTCCCATGCGTGACGGAATCAAGCTTCATGCCGTCATCCTCAAGCCGGCCGATATTGCGGGTCCGCTTCCGATCATTTTGCAACGTACCCCATATGGCTCTGACGTAATTAATCGCACATCCTTCTTCAATTTGCGTCCAGAGATGGCGCGCGCAGGCTACATTTACGTGCTTGAGGACATTCGCGGGCGCTTCAAGAGCGAAGGCGAGTTCGTGATGATGAGGCCGCTGGCCGACCATCACGATCCCAAGGCGGTCGACGAAAGCACGGATGCGTACGCCACTATCGCCTGGCTGGTTGCCAATGTTCCGGGCAACAACGGGCGCGTGGGAGTGACTGGCGTCAGCTATCCGGGATTTCTGACCATAATGGCCGGGATCGATCCGCACCCGGCTGTGAAGGCCATCTCTCCACAGGCACCCATGATCGACGTGTGGATGGGGGACGACTTCTTCCACAATGGAGCCTTCAGACAAAGTTACGGCTACGACTATGTGATGGGCCTGGAGTCAAGCAAGGGAGAAACCGAAGTAAGCTACGGGAAAGACAAGGATGGCAAGCCTGTCGACGGCTTCGACTTTTTTCTCGAATGCGGCTCGTTTGCCTCAGCTGTGAAGAAATCAGGCTCCAAGGTGCTGCCCACCTGGAAGCTTTTCCTTGAGGATCCCGCCTATGACTCCGTCTGGTCTTCGCGTGCGGTCGAGAAAAATCTTCACACAGTTGCTGTTCCCACACTCACCGTGGGCGGCTACTACGACCAGGAGGATATGTACGGCCCGCAAGAGGAATATTCGAGCCTTGAGCCCCACGACACCAACCACCAGAACTTTCTTGTGCTTGGTCCCTGGCGTCATGGCTCCTGGGTCCTCACTGAGCGTCATATCGGCAACATCGACTATACCGAGCCCATCGGCAAGGAGTATCACGCACAATTCGAAGACCGATTTTTCGCCCACTACCTGAAAGACGAACCGGGCTCTGACTCATCCGGCTTCGATCTTGAAGATACGGCCAGCTTCCAAACTGGTTCCAACCAATGGAAGCGCTATGCGCACTTTCCGCCGAAGGAGTCGCAGCCCACGAGCCTGCATCTGCTGGGCGACGGAAAGCTGAGCTGGACCGAGTCGGATGAAAAGATGACAGCGCAGGCCAAGACTAATTATTTGAGCGACCCAGCCGACCCGGTTCCGTATCGCCATCGGCCCATTCAACCCACTTACAGCAATGGCTCGGAGTGGTTCACCTGGTTGACGGAAGATCAGCGCTTTGTCACCAATCGCAAGGACGTGGCCGTGTGGAAGCTTCCAGTGTTGAAGAAAGACCTGGTCATGACAGGCGAGGTTCTCGCAGACATTTACGCTGCAACTACCGGGACCGACAATGACATGGTCGTCAAGCTCATCGACCAGTATCCAGACGACGAGACCGTCTCCGACCCGAAGATGCGCGGCTATCAGCTGATGACCAACGAAGAGATCTTTCGCGGGCGCTATCTGGATTCATTTGAAAAACCCATGCCGCTGCGTTCGGGCTCAATTCACGAATACAGGTTTTCGCTCCATGACGTCGACCATGTCTTCAAGGCAGGACACACTGTGATGGTGGAGATTCAGAGCACATGGTTTCCGCTCTACGACCGCAATCCGCAGACGTTTGTGCCCAACATCATGACCGCGAAGCCGGAGGGCTTCAAACCGGCTACCATCACCATCTACTCAGATGGAGAGCACGACTCCACGCTGCAGGTTCCGCTGATGAACGCTTGCGATCACATTGAGTGCTTTTGAGGGTGCGTGCCGGGCTTGCGAAATGACGCGAGTTCAGTACTCCCAAGGGTTGATGACCGGCACGCCGGCGGCAATGAATGGCGCGGTATCGCGCGTGGCGACGGTGAATCCGTGCACTGCGGCGATAGCGGCAATCTGGCAGTCCGCCGTTGAGATGGGATAGCCCTTGGCTGCCGCGCGGCTCCCCAAGAGAGAGAAAGCAATGGCCGCTTCCCGGTCGAAGGAGAGAAGGCGGTTCGCGAAGAGCTTCAGTTGCAGCGATTGCGCGGCCAGTTCCATGCCGCGCTTGCGCTTGCCCGCGGGAAGAAGCGCGATGCCGATCAACACTTCCGCCAGGTTCACGGCGGTGAGGTAAAGTGTGTCGGGATCCTGTGCGTCGAGCCATCGAATGACGACCGGATCGGCGCGAAGCTTCAACGGTTCCGAGATCACGTTTGTGTCGAGAATGATCATGGCCGGAACTGTTGGGACCAGAATTGTTGAGGCCTGATCATTCGAATTCTGCCGGTTCGATGGAGCTCTGATCGCGCTTGTAGTTGAGTTCTATGCCGCCATAGCGGCGGCCAAAAGCGGCAAGCTCCGATCCGATTTTGAGGCTCGGCTTTTGAGCAACTGCTCCTTCCAGAATCACCCGAATCTCAGCTTCAGTGCTTCGCCCGTTGTGAGCTGCGCGCAGCTTGAGCGCACGATGGGTCTCTTCAGGCAGGTTGCGAATCGTTACGGCGGGCATGAGCTTGTTGCTCCTCTCTCAAATGATATCAATGATAGCATATTGATGCAGGTGATATCAATTCTTAGAGGGCAAGCCAGGCGATCGCAACGACGGCTACCCCAATGATTTGGCTCATTCGATCGGTGAGGGCAAATGCGACCGGGTCTTCATCGAGTTCACCGCGGGATGCCAGCAGCCACACCCGGTTGAGCCAGAGAATCATCAGCGGCACAATCAGCCAGAGCAGGCGCGGTTGGCGATATAGCTTTGTCACGTCGAATCCACTGATGTAAATGGCGAAAACCACCACGGCAGCATAGGCGCTGGCAGTGCCAAAGCTCCGCAACTGCTCCATGTCCGCCAACAAGTATCCGCGGCCGTTCCTGGGCGTCGAATTACTGGCGCGCAGGTTCTCCAATTCGGCAAATCGCTTGACGATGGCGAGAGACAGAAAGAGAAACATCGAGAACCCGGCCAGCCAGTGGGAGATGGGTGTCAATGTGGCCGCACCGCCAGCCAGGAGGCGCAGAATATAAAGCCCGGAGAGGGCAAGCACATCCACCAGCGGAATACGTTTGAGATACCAGGAGTATGCGAGCGTTGTGACAAGGTAAAGCAGCAGCCATGCGTAGAAACCGCCGGGAAGCAGGCGACCGCCAAGCAGTCCCACCATCAAGAAGACCGTTACAATGCACGCCCCGACGAAGGCTGACAGATCCCCTGATGCAAAGGGACGTAGGCGCTTGCGGGGATGACGGCGGTCGGCCTCAAGGTCGAGGAGATCGTTGACAATGTACGCCGCCGAAGCGGTGAGCGAGAAACAGCTGAAGGCCGCAAGTGCTGTGAGCAGCTTGCCTGTGCTGAGTGCGTGTGAAAGGAAAAGCGGGACAAAAATGAGCAGATTCTTTGCCCATTGATGAAGCCGAACAGCCTGCACGAGCGAGTGCAGGAACGGCTTGCCCTCAATGAATTCCTGAGTCGGCTTGATCTTACGGGTTTTGAGCCGTAAGCGCAGGCCCAGAGTGGGATTGGCCACGATTGCCTGGTTGGCGTTGGCCAAGAGCGGCAGATCGGGTGTGTCATTGCCGATGTAGTCAAACGATTTGGAGTCCAGGTGCTGGCGGAGGCTTTCGAGCTTCATGTTACCCGTCAGGTTAGTCGCGCCGTCTGAGCCGAGTACCCCGGCGAAGATGCCCAAGTGCGCGGCCACACGGCGAGCCAGTTGCACGTTCGCACCTGTAGCCAGATAGACTTTCCGCCCTTGTCCACGCTCGCGTTGGAGAAACTTCAGCAGCTTGCGGTTGTAGGGAAGATTGACA
The DNA here is from genome assembly GCA_003140705.1 of Acidobacteriaceae bacterium. GTDB lineage: Bacteria > Acidobacteriota > Terriglobia > Terriglobales > Acidobacteriaceae > Telmatobacter. The sequence continues at coordinate 736 of PLKU01000187.1, read as the reverse complement.
ACATCGAGAGTGATGGATTCCGTGACGAAGGCTTTGAAGGCGGCCTTGCCGTGAAGGAGCCGGCCCGGCAGTTTGAAGACCAGTGTCGGATGGGTGCGCAAAAGAGCCAGAAGGGTATCTACGAGCGTGTCGGACTTGACCAGCGTCCCATCCAGATCGACACAGAGAGGGCGGAGTGGTTCCTCGGGAGCTTCAATATGAGGCTGGCGCTTGGAGATGGACTCGGGCAACCGCTCTCCTTCGTCGAGGATCGCTGGTTCAAGGTGCAGATGATTTGGTGGAGCTGAGCGGGATCGAACCGCTGNNCCTCCTCGTTGCGAACGAGGCGCTCTCCCAGCTGAGCTACAGCCCCACGACTTTACTAGTTTACCAGCGCGGAGAAAATCCCGAAAGGGCGCTCCCACTCTCTTATCTTTTGGATTGAGCGAGAATCCCGGTGGATGTAATATCCTGTCCGCCGGACCGCCCACTACTACAGCTGATTCATATTCGCCAGGAACTCAGCATTGTTGCGCACCTTCTCAAGGCGAGTGATCAACAACTCCATGGCCTCTACCGGCGACAGAGGGTTCAGCACGCGGCGGAGAATGAAGATGCGCTGCAAATCTTCCTTGGGGATGAGCAGCTCTTCCTTGCGGGTGCCCGAGCGCGTGATGTCCATCGACGGGAAGGTGCGCTTGTCGGCGACCTTGCGGTCGAGGATGAGCTCGGAATTGCCGGTGCCTTTGAACTCTTC
>PLKU01000411.1 GCA_003140705.1 Acidobacteriaceae bacterium | reverse complement strand
TGGCGGAGCATTTCGGGCTTATCGTTTAGAATTGCGGCGGAGATGCTTGCAGGATCGGGCGAAACCCGCCAGCACAACTCGAACAACGCTCTCATATCGTCGGTGGGCATCTCCGCTGCGCTTCGGGCCCAGACCCAGAACTTCGGCATGTCGTCGCGGCGAAAATAGTAGTTGGCGAGAGCCCACCGGGGTGGCCACGTGTGGTCGATCGCATAAGCGTCGAGCAGCAGTCTTTCAGCGTGGACAAAATCCTCTTTTGCCTCATCTTTCAGCGCTAATTCGATGTCCGCCTGGGCATTGTAGGGGTAAAGGCGAAGCGATGTCTCCAGCAGCCCACGTGAGTCCGCTCGATCGAATTGGGAGAGACGCAGGTAGTACTCCCATCCGTCAGGCTCCAGACGAATCGCTGACCGTATCGATTCCTCGCTATCTTGCTGGCCGAGATAGTCAGCACGAGCGAAATGCCAGGAACTCCAGATTCCCAGGCAGAATGCGACTGCGATCATGACTCGCAGCGCACCCCACATCGAGCGGTGAAGCAGAGGCGTCATAGATGATCCGAAAGCATAACATTCCGAAAGGCGCTGTCGCCATGCTCAGAGACCGAAGATTAAGGGGATTCGCAGCTTGAGCTTCGATTCTGCTTTCAATGCGTCCGAAGGCGCCGATAGGCTGGGATCGTTGTCAACTCCGGGTCGAATGCCATCAGCCGGGGCTTCCAGATTGCGCGTTGATTGCCCCTTGCCGTGGATTTGAGGCAGTTATATGTAATCTGCATTACATACTTAGTCCCAATTCAACGCAAGAACGATTCCTCAGCAGAAAATTTACTTGCTTCGCGCTGGAAAAGGGCTTATACAGGAGGCTGCTTTCCTCCGGGATGTAAGTGTGTCCGGATTCCGGATTCCGGGTTCAGGAGATACGGAATGATCGATAAGTTGAAGGTTTTGGTAGTGGTGCTTTGCATGCTCTCCTACGCGGAGGCGGGAACGGTTTCGATCGGCACCGCCAGCGCTCGCGGGGACATGCGCGTGGATAACAATATGGTCACGGATAGCGCTACGCTTTTTGAGGGTTCAGTGGTGGAGACGGGCCAGGCTTCCGCGGATCTGCACCTTGGCGCGGGCACTGAGATCACGATGGCCTCAAGCTCCCGCGGGACGCTGTATCGCGATCACCTCGTGTTGCAGCAGGGGGCAAGTGAGCTCTCGGCTTCCAGCCCTTTCAAGCTCGAAGCGGAAGGCCTCAGTGTGATTCCCAAGGAACCCAACTCGCACGGTGTGGTCTCGCTGGGGGCCGGAAACACTGTGGAAGTCGCGGCGCTGAGTGGCAGTTTCGGCGTTACGAGCACGAACGGAATCCTGTTAGCCAGCGTTCGCCCGGGTCGCGCGGCCTCATTCGCTATGCAGGCGGGCGGAACCACGACGGATTTCTCGGGTGTAGGCATGGTCAGCTACGAGAATGGCCATTACTATGTCACCACTAGCGAAGATGTGAAGTATGAGTTAACCTGCAAGGATTTCAAGAAGTTTGTAGGCACGAAGGCGGTAGTGGAGGGTAAAGTTACGGAAGGCGCCGCACCTGTGGTTTGCGTGAAGTCGATCGAGATTAACGGCTATTCCGGGTTGGGTCCCAAGTTAATCATCGGCGGAGTGATCGTCGGCGGCGGTGTCGGGGTCGCCATTGCGATTTATTTCGCCACCCAATCCAGCACTCCAGCAAGCCAGTAGTTTTTCGTGTCAAAAGGTCCGTCGATTTTGAATCCGATTACTAGCCCGTGCTGACAAGAAGTGAGTGATCGGCGTCACAGGCTGGGCACTCAGCTTCTTAGACGATGCCAGCATGGTTGGTGCCCAGGTTCAGCTGTGATGTTTGCAGATTTCAGCATTGGCGAATGACTGAGGGGCCTTGTTCCGCCCGCTTCAGTGAGGTGGGCCGTGGGTTTCGTCCGGCCTGCATGTAAGGATTCGACGTTTATGCAAGACAAGGTCCTCCGGACCAGCAGTTCTAAATGGGCGGTGCTTTTCCTTTGACGACCGTATACATGAAGTTATGCCATGAGGGGAAGAGGACGTAGGCGGTGATGGTGTGTAGATCTTGAAAGAAGCGCGCGCGCCCCGACAGCCTCGCGCGCTTGCTGCCAGAGGGTTTCCGGGCAGTCGCAGGCGGTGTGGAGGGCGAAGGCCAGCAAGTTCATGGCCGCGAAGGTTCTGGCCAGGTATTTCTTCCCGTGGCCGAAGTTGTGGGCCAGGTTATAGCCGTTGTTTTTCAGCATGTTGAAGCTCTCGTTCTCGATCTTCCAACGGGCCCGTGCGCAGGCAGCGATCTCCGCCACGTTGTCCGCCGTCGCCGGCGGAGTGGACACAGGTCGGGGGGTGTTGTGCAGCTCGATCATGTCGCCAATTGCATCTACACGATCTTCCCTGAAAATGCCTCCTCAAGAGCCGAGAACTGGCGACCTTGCTGCTGACCGTCTCGTCGCGATGCTCTTCCCAGCCGGGATCTGCAGCGACCCAAGGTTTCTCCGGATCAGTTGCGCCAGATGGGCCTTGGTGTAATCCAACCCACACCTTTTCAGACAGCCTGGAGAGGATTGGTTCAAGAAAGCCAGGAACCTGATTGACGAAGATCAATTGGAGGAGTGGTCCGATGGCCTGCTGTCATCGATTGGTCCGAACCTAAATCGAACGAGAGCCAAGGGCGCTAAGCAGTCATCGCTCTTACCTCTGATCAGCCGCGTGCAACGGAAAATTGCACCGGCCAATACCGGCGCAGTTCCGCGGGTGAGAGTTGCAGGTTGACTATGTCAGCGGAGTTCTCCCGCGCCAACGCGGTGAAGGCACGCTGCATTTCTTCTTCGCCCACGTGTAGCTCCTGGAGGAACTCATCCAGCGCGGCTCGGTCGGCCAGCCGGCGCGGTTCAAGCGCACCTCCCCGGCTGGCATATGGCGCGAACATCACTTGGCAGGGTCCAGTCGCGCTGGTGCCGGCGGCTGCGATCATCAATACCCCCTCGACGGGTCTGGGGACCATGTCGAGTATCTTTAGAATGGCTAGCACCGAGGAAAGACGGATATCCTGCCCAGCCTCAAATCTGACCACCGTGGGCAGGCTTACGCCTGCAGCGGCAGCCAGTCTGCGTTGCTTCAGTTTCATCTCATGGCGCCGACGCTTTGCAGATGCTACGATTTCCGGCCAGTCGAGCTGATTATCTGTTTGAAGGTTCCGTTCCATCGTTTCCTCATGTAGTCCGCGAGTTGGTTCTTGAGCGTTCGCGAGCCGTACGTAGCCTCTCGAACGGCATCCTGGGCAGTCTCAATCCGTCTGCCCAGATCTTGCGTTGCCTCACGCAGAGCCGCGTTCCTCATTCCAAAGGTATTGGCCAGCGCAGTCAGATGCGGTTGCCCGATACCTGCCAAGCTGGTTGGATTGGTCCCCGGTCCTAGCTGCAAGGCCATTCCGGTTCGGCCGTACTCGGGATACAGAGCGGCAGCCAACACATCGTAAAAGGGGGCCAGGCGCAGCTCGTCCCCAAAATAGAGCAAGCCGAAATTCTTCGGGTGCGCGTCGTTGTTGCCCAGTAGAATTGAGACGAGAATCCGCCGAAAGAGCCGGTCGACATCGAGTAAGGAGCAGCGGGGATTCCGGCGCAGCACATCGGCCATATCTGCGTACTTTCCTGTGTACTTGTCTTCACTGAGATGCCCCAGGATTTGGTTAAACTCCTCGAAGTGCCGCTTTAGAATTGCCCCTCCTTCACTCGGACGATCAAAACGGCGGATTAATAGGCACTCTTCGGCGATGCCCTTGACCGCCGCAATCTGCATCTCGGCGACTTCGTCATCTGGCAGTAGAATGCGCGCGGCCAAGGTTGATAGCTGTTCCAACTGGATGATCTCCCGAAGGTTGCCGCTAGGCAGCTTGGCAATATGTGTGCTGAGCTCGCCGGCTTGAGGCGGTCGGAACCCGGATTCGGTTTGAACCGCAAGCAACTTGGCTTGAACTCCGGAGATAGAAGCACGGCTGGCGATCGAAGCAATATCCTCGGCGGACTCGGGCATCTCACCCCCCGCGAGGCGGGGCTTGGGATCGCGCACTGTGACCGCCCCAATGCAATCTCCGCCAAACGCCAGCAGCCGCGCGAAACGGTCTTCAACCGGAACACCCAGCCAGCGAGCCTGGACCGCAGCTTGCCGCCCCTCGGCTAGCAGATTGTCGAAGAACGGATGCAGTCTTCCGGGATAGACGTGGGCCTCGGTCTGCGGCGGCAGCGAGATCGCAATGGCCTCAGGCTGTCGGAGGAACTCGCCGTCGTACAGAAACGAGCAGCGGTCTCCCGGTTCCTGCCGGAGCAGGCCGGCGAATCGATCATGATAGTAGACGTGCCCGTAAAGGAACTCAGCCATGATCCATCNNCTTGATTCGAAAGCTCTCAGGAAGCGAGAGTCACCTTTCATTGATCTATTCTATCTCGAATCCCGGTGTAGATCAATTTAAATTGATCCCTAGATGAACCTAAGCCATAATCAATTAAGATTGATCATATATAATCGTTTGTTCAGAGCTGATAAAGAATAAAGGGTCGATTTGGAGTCTCGGATT
>PLKU01000330.1:16637-16775 GCA_003140705.1 Acidobacteriaceae bacterium | reverse complement strand
TCGTCGCCGTCAGGCTGAACGGGATTCTGCAGCCACGGTTGGAAGAGGATGTCGGTGCCGCTCGCGCTAGAGCATTCGTGGTTGCCCGGGCCTCCGGCGCAGCCCCACCAATTCTGGGTGGCGTCGATGGCGCCGGTG
>PLKU01000330.1:0-16558 GCA_003140705.1 Acidobacteriaceae bacterium | reverse complement strand
GAGTGGCGGTGTCGGCCTGATCAGCAAGATTGCCCTCAATGTCGTTGTCGATGATCTGATTGCCGCTCATGTTATCCGCGGGAAGGCCGAACGAGGGACCGACATGGGTGTGCAGGGCGACGCCACCGAGCCCATTGTGCTTGAGCTTGTTGTGGATGATGACGTTGCCGGACACGTGGCCCTGGCCCATGCCATCGGAGAACAGACCGGCACCTGAGCCTCCGATCTGCACACCGTTGTTCTCGGAGATGTTGCCGGCGACGGTGTTGTTATCGACGCCGAAGTGAGGTGCGAATGGCGGCGAGACGTGGCCCGTGGGCGGATGAGATGCGAGCACAATGCCGCACTCCAGCGGATTGTCTGTGACAGTGTTGTGGGTGATGAGATTACCGCGGCTTTCTGCGGTCTCATCGCTGATGAGGATGCCATCGGCATTTCCGGTGATCACGTTGTCCGAGATCAGCGAATTAGCGACGCCAATCAGGTGAATCGCGCCACCGCAATCGCCGGTTTCGTCGTTCTCGTAGACTTGATCGCCCGGCTGATCTGGACAACCAGTGGCGGCGCCGGTGAAGCTCAGGCCTGACGTTTTATCGTTATCCAGGACGCGGCTGTCGCGAACGATGACGTCCGAGGCGCTGACCACCAGGATGCCTTCAAACTGCGCATTACGCACGGTGAGGCCGGCGATGGTCACATTGTTCAGACCGGCGTTGTCGAAGCCATCGACGAAAATGCCGTGGGCCACGCCGGTGGCATCGATGATAGTGTCGCCCGCACCATCACCGAGGACGGAGAGTGGTTTGCCAATGGTGACAAATTCCTTATAGGTACCGGGCTTGACGTGAATCACGTCCCCGGCAGACGCATTGTTGACGGCTGCCTGGATGGCAGCATAGCAACCATCGGTGCCTTTGTGATTGACACAAAGGGACGCCGCTGCCGCCGTGTCACACAGGCTGGCCAGGGAAATCGCGCATAAGGCGAAGAACCCGGATCGAATCAAGCTGCATTGCATTGTGGCTGAAGTACGCATTATCGTTCTCCTTGTCGTTATGTGCGCCATCACTGCGATCGTGCGGGGCCGGGTCGCCGACTTCGAAGGACCGGCNNCCGCCAAGAGCTCGTGACTCCGCGATTTACTGACTCGCCTCGAGCGGCTTAAGCTGTCGGGACAAAAGTAGCGAACGGGCTGATCACTTGCGTGACGTCCGTCCGGGCGGGCCGCGCCGTAAGACAGCGAGCATGACGTGCCGTGATCTTCCTGTTGGGGAAACAGTGTGAGACAAGGAGCGATCGCCGAAGCTCCTCCCTCGCACACCAAGAGGGTACGCCGGTATTTTTATTTGTCAAATGAAAATTTGGGGCCCCGGGGCGTCTACCACTAGCCGGTCTCCGGCTTGCTCGCTGCCAGAGGACCATGAACGGGGTCCCCGACAGGATCGTCGGCAAGCGGAAATAATCCGGCTAACCGGGCAATTCCCGGTTAGCCGGTCAGAACGAAGCCGCCGTCGCCGCGGTCTTTGCGATGGTGGCTGGCGTCAGCTTTGTTCCCGGCGGATGGTCGGCATCTCGGAAGGACTGGTTGAGCAATATCGCCAGGTCGGANNGAATTGGCCTCAACAAGTGCAATGCCCAGTCTTTAACAGTTGACCGCCCGATGTCCCGTCTGACGGTGATCCAGGCGGAACCGAAGATTGCGCCTCCGGATGCTAGATGAGTGCACTGGCAATTTTGCAACAACTGAGATACCTGACATCCCTCAATGTCAGGATTACCGAACACACATCCAGAAACCTCTAAATTGCTTTCCCGAGTCCGGTCTCCGTGTAAAGGATAGGTTTCTTTAGACAGTAGTTCAGCGATTTTTTCGCCGTTTTTTGTTACTCTGCAATCTGTTCTGCAAATACGGTGAGAGGCATCTTGAGGGCGGAATGGATCCTCGTTTGGTTGTACTCCCAATGCGTCCGGTAGATCTCCGCCACGAGATCCTCGGCGTTCGATGGCGACCTNNTGTACGAGGCATTTACCCACATGTGACGGGAGGGCAACGATGGACATGCAAGCAAATACTCCTCCTGATTTCACGCTGAAGACGGAAAGGTGCGACCTCGACCTTCCTGCCGAGCAAGTCGTGGTAGCTTACCACGAGAGAACGAAGCACCACTACCACCGCTATGCCGCCGCGCTTGGATACATGGATTGGGCTAAGCAGCCAGATCCGTTTCGCCGTTACGACGGAGCGCCGCTGGTTCACCTTCCTTTCCCCGACGCGGGGCGAGCGCTTCCGTACTGGCAGCTCTATATCGCGGACAACATGGTGCCGGCTCCGCTTTCGGTCGATTCCATCTCGCTCTTCTTCCGCTATGCATTCTCGCTGACAGCTTGGAAACGGTTCGAGGGAACCACATGGTCTCTGCGTGCCAATCCGTCGAGCGGGAACCTCCACCCGACGGAGGGATACGTGCTCTTGCCGTCGTTGGACGCAATCCACAACCGTCCCGGCGTATACCACTATGCATCGAAGGCGCACGGTCTCGAGCTTCGAGCGGACCTTGATCCCTCGGTCTGGGCGGCCTTGACGGCAGCGTTTCCAGAGGGCTCATTCCTCGTGGGGCTGTCGTCCATTCTTTGGCGGGAGGCCTGGAAGTATGGCGAGCGTGCGTTCCGGTACTGCCAACACGATGTNNTTCCGCCTCCTCGACCGTGTGGGTAGCGCCGCCGTGGCCCAACTTCTCGGACTCGACCGCGAGGCCGATTACGCAGGCGCGGAGCGGGAGCATCCCGAACTCGTGGCGCTTGTGTTCAGGGAGAAATGGGCCAGCGACCGGGGCCTCTGCCTGTCCAAAGAGTTGGTAACCCAGGTGGCCAATTCTCGATGGTACGGCACAGCTAACGCGCTGAGTCCCGAGCACGGCGTCGATTGGCCAGTGATCGACCAGGTGGCTGCCGCCACTACGAATCCGAGGATTGCGGCGGACGAAGAGTTCTCCAGGTTCCCTTCGGAGGAAGAGCTCTTCGGGGCGCCAGTTCGGTCCGGAGCCTTCACTGCGGAAAAAGTCATCCTGGGGCGCAGAAGCGCGGTGAGCATGGACGGGTCCACAGCAATTCCTGCGGCGACCTTCTTCCGGATGTTGGCTCGTCTCGTACCTACCCGAGATGGCCGATCTATGCCGTGGGACGCCCTACCCTGGCGCCCACGCATCCACCTGGGCCTCTTCGTGCACCGCGTGAACGACCTGCCTCTTGGTCTCTACGTGCTCGCTCGGGATCCGGAGAAGGTCGAGACACTCCGGCAAGCGATGCGGCCTGAGTTCCTGTGGCTACGCCCTCCGTCGTGTCCGCATGGCCTTCCGCTATACCTACTGAAAGAGGGAGACTGCCGTACTCTGGCCGCGAGCGTCTCCTGCGGTCAGGACATCGCGGGGGACGGGGCCTTCAGCCTTGGGATGATCGCCGAATACATGGACAGTTTGGTTGTCTATGGCGCCAGCTTCTACCGAAATCTCTTCTGGGAGGCNNGGGATCGGCTGCTACTTCGATGATGCGGTTCACGAGGTGTTTGGCATCTCTTCGCGCGATTGGCAGAGCTTCTACCATTTCACTGTTGGTGGCCCAGTCGAGGATGGACGCCTTACAACATTGCCTGCGTACAACGTGCGGGAAGCAGGATGAGCAGCCCGACATTCGGATTAGATCGGTCCCCTGCGGCGTTCATTGCCACGTTGGAGGTAGATAGCCCGATGATGCAGGCACCGGAACGGCGATGGCTTTGGTCTTGTCTCCGCCGTCGGCGTGCGCATTGGCGATTATGCGTTAATCCAGAATCTTAAGCGACAAACATGTATTGGCAGGAGGCGTCGAATCGGCAGCCTTGACACGCAAGCTAAAATGACTGGGTCTGACGCGTTCACAGGGGATCAGCAGACCAGAGCTCGACGCGATCATGGGAGGATCGTGAGATGACGGAGACTCGCTACTTGCGGCTCACTGCGGCCGCGCTGACCACACTCTTTGCCCTGTGGCCCGCAAATGCTCAATCCGCCGCTCGTGAGAAAGTGCTCGATCTCCGACAGGGTCCAACGCTTGTAAACACTTGCCTGATCACGAATAACGTGAAGGAATTGGTAAGGTTCTACGCATCTGTTTTGGAACGAAGTGCACAGATGTCGGGCGAAGACTATGCTGAATTTCACACGGACATCGGGGTCCTGGCTATCTTCTCGGCGCAGGCACAGGATCGGTATATCCCAGGTTCTGCCACTGCAGGGCACAACATGAGCGTCATCCTTGAATTCAGAGTTGCGGATGTCGATCGGGAATACCGGAGGCTGCAGGACGTCGTGAAGGTCTGGGTCAAGCCACCTACGACGCAGCCTTGGGGGACCCGATCCATTTACTTCCGCGACCCGGACGGGAATCTAGTTAACTTCTATTCTCGACCGGATGCACCGTAACGGTCTCTAATCCCATGGTCCATTGTCAATAACAGCCCAAAGCGCGTTTCGAGGGGAGGTTCTCATCGGATCGCTCCGCCAAGAGCGAAGCCTTTTGCTCTCAGCTAGTGCAAAGTCCAGTTATCAACATTTGACCCCGATGTCTGAGTTGTCGACAACACGCCCGGAACCCACAAGAACGTGAGCTATTCCTACGGGATGATGTCGACGCAAATCGCTGGATAAGTCCTCGCAAGTCGGATATATTGGACGGCGAAATGTCGCGTGCCCTGGAACTTCCCCTCGCTCACCTGCCTAAACACCTTCAACGCCCGGAGGTCCTGAATGCTCTGGTTCTACGAATCTTTCTTTCCCGTGGCCTGGATTTTCTTTCTTCTCTACTGGCAGATCAANNTTCCTGATCGCGATCGTCCTCCTCTCGACAACTCGCATCCCGCTGCCCTTGCTTTATCTCCAGCTCTGGCCGGTTGGCCTTTGGCCCTTCTGGCTGGGAGCTGCCGTCACCATCGCCGGCATTCTTTTCGCCGTCTGGGCGCGCGAGCACCTCGGCAGCAACTGGAGCCGCTCCGTCACCATTAAGCAGGGCCACGAACTGATCACCACCGGTCCCTATGCCGTGGTCCGGCACCCCATCTACACCGGCATTCTGACCGGTTTCCTTGGCATGGCGATTGCAATCTCCCAAGTGCGCGGGTTCATCGCTTTCGTTCTCATCTTCCTCGCGCTCTGGATCAAGCTCCGCATGGAGGAACAGTGGATGCGTTCCCAGTTCGGCGAGACGTATGCCACTTATGCTCGTCAGACTGCTGCCCTGATGCCTTACCTCCTCTGATCGCCGGCACCCCGAAACGCACTGCTCCCGGGACGAAGATGTTTCAAAAGGTCCGGATCGCCGATCATCCAGAACGTTACGCGGCTTTCCCGTATGATTTCGCGAGGGTCGACAACACGTAAGCCACTGATTTATCAATATCGCCAGTTCGGGGCCAGTTCCCGCCGGGAATTAGCCTCGAAGCGTGCTAAGCCTAGTTATCGCCAAGTGACCATCGATCACGGAACCGTCGCCGACTGTTTGGCTGTGTTAGGTATTGACCGAACTGCCGGTTTGCCCACCACTCGGGAACATCCGATAAACAAAGGCCTTCACTCCGGGCAGTTCTTGCTCGGAGTAAAGGCTCATTTCTACCCACCAAAGCCTCAGAAGATGCTCGTTGCGGGTGTAGTCACATTGATTCTGCTTCCAGCAATGGTTCCCTGGATGTGAATTGTTGGAGTGAGGGGCTCGTTTGGAGTGGGGGACTCGACGTATGGATCGATCGCGAAGGTGCCGGCAAAGCTCTGTCCGTTCGGGGCCAGGGTTATGAGTTCCTGAATGCGCACAGGGCCAACGAGGTTGCTTCCTGTGTCATCCCAGGCAATCGCAAAGTGGTTCAGCTGGTACTGGTGCGGCCCCACCATGGTCCACACACCCATGCAGAAATTGCCAGTTATCGGTGCGTGTGAACCCGAGTTCATAAGCTCAGTACCGTCGCTGTGCCATTGAGAGTATCCGGCGTCCACTTCGGCGCCGTCGGGTATTCCTCCACCACTGTCCTTGGACGTGAACTTCACGTGCCAGAAACCCACGATCGGTAGAGCGTCACCGTCCCGATCGTCCTGACCAGCAGGCGCAGCCAGGGCAGCACGCAGCAACCGCGCATGTCCGTATTGCGGATGCCAGGCGCTGGGGTGAACAAGCGGCAAGCGAAGCCCGCCGCATTGTGCCAATGCATTCGGCATGAGCGAGAACGTGAGTACCATTGCACCGCAAGCGAGCAAGAACCGTTGGAAAGCTGTCTTCATGTGTTTCTCCTCCTCGGCCGGGGATCGCCGACTGCTACCGAGGAAAACTTATGTGGCACTTCTGCGCAATGAACAGAGGTAAATTTCGGTGGTGAAGAAAGGTGAAGGTGCAAGTCTATGAAAAGAAGCGCATAATCAGTACTCCAAGCTCGTACAGTCTATACTTCAGCCGCAAAAGGGGTCGGGTGAGCGTTGCCATTTTCCAATTCGGCGACTTCAGGCTGGACTGCGGCCAATTCGAATTGTGCCGGAAAGGTCGCAGATTGAAGCTGGAACGACAGCCATTGGAGCTTCTAATCCTGCTCGCGACGAAAGGGGGTCAAATTGTCACCCGAGATGAAATCGCGAAGTGCCTTTGGGAAAGCGACGTATTCGTAGACACCGAACACGGCATCAACACCGCCATCCGAAAGATCCGCCAGGCACTCGGCGAAGACAAAGAGCAGCCCCGCTTCGTACAAACGGTTAGTGGTCAGGGCTACCGCTTTATCGCGCCCCTCGTCATCGTGAGCGCGTCGCCTGAAACTCAAGCTCTGGGCGCCATTCCGGCTGCGGAGCCCTCGGTTTCGACAACCTCCGAGTCTGCGCAGCTATCTCAAAGCCTGCAGCGGAAGCTCTGGCTCGCGCTTGGATCTGGGATAGCCGTCGCAGCTCTGATCCTCGCCGTCACCCTCGATCCGCAGTTGTGGATCGAACGACTGCTGCGCCGAACCGCGCAACCCGTCATCGCTTCGCTCGCCGTTCTTCCCCTCGACAACCTCTCTGGCGATCCAGCGCAGGAATATTTCGCCGACGGCATGACCGACGAACTCATCACCATGCTCGCCAAGAATTCAACCATCCACATCACCTCCCGCACCTCCGTCATGCAATACAAGGGTGTGCATCGCCCCTTGCGTGAGATTGCCAGAGAGCTTGGAGTCGACGGGATCCTCGAAGGTTCAATCTCCCGCTCCGCCAACAAGGTGCACATGACCATCCAGCTGATTCAGGCGACCACCGACACACACTTGTGGGCCGAAAGCTACGATCGCGATGCAAGTGAGGTGGCTGCTTTACCCACTGAAGCCGCACAGGCCATCGCGAAGAAGCTCAATAGCTCTGTTCCCTCCGCCTCCCCTGCCCGCTACATCAGCCCTGAAGCGCACGATGCCTATCTGCGGGGCCGCTATCTCTGGTTTGCCGGTGAGAATGACAAGGCGGGGGAATACTTCAAGAAAGCGACAGAACTTCAGCCGGACTACGCATTGGGCTGGAGCGGTTTGGCGAACTACTACGGTGCTGGCGCCATCGATGGCGACCTTGATCCCAAAGCCCCTCTGGCGCTCGAGGAGGCTGCCGCTGCCAAATCCGTTGAACTCGACGACTCGCTTCCCGAAGCCCATCTCTCCCTTGGGGCAGCCATGTTCACCCATCAGTGGAATTGGGACAGGTCACAGCAGGAAGTCGATCGCGCGATTCAGCTCGATCCAAAATACTCCGAGGCCTATCACTTCCTCGCAAAGATTCTTGCCACTCTGAATCGTCACCAGGAAGCCATCGAAGCGCAGAAGAAAGCGACAGAACTCGATCCTTTTGCGCGCCCCTGGGCCTTGGCTTACTCGTACCAGCTTGCGCGGCAGTACGATTTAGCTTTGACTGAGGCGCATCAAAGATTAGCAGCGAATGGCGGCGATGTGCTTTCGCATTGGGTTCTTTATGAGACGTACCGGTGCAAAGGAATGTACAAAGAAGCGACCGAAGAACTGGAGAAGCAGCTTTTGCTGCAAGGTGATGAGGCATCCGCTGCAAGCATAAGGCGCGCCTACCAGCAAGCCGGTTACAAGGCCGTGCTCTATTGGCAGATCAGCTCTCTCCAAAAGAAAGCGTCCACCCAATATGTCTCTTCCGTCGATCTCTCCCTTCTCTATGCCCAACTCGGCGACCGCGACCATGCCCTTTCGCTTCTCGAAGAAGGCTTCAGCGAGCACTCCCCGCTCCTGCTCTGGATCCAGTGCGACCCCGCCTACGACTTCCTCCATACTGACGAGCGCTACCGCTCCATCATCAAACGTGTAGGACTACCGCCAGCCTATTGAAGCTGGGAAACGATCGTCTCCCATCTAATCCACATGCATCAAGCTATCCGGATTGCGCCTGGATGACGGACAATCCGGAGATAACCCTGGAGATTGCACAGTCTGTTTGGCGGCCCCAGCCAGAATCAAGTGTCTACGGACTCGCCCGGAACTAGATTTTCGTGTGAATCGAAGCCTAGAATGCACGGCGAAGGGGAATGGCAAATGAGAATTCCTTCGCGTACCGCAAACACCATGCGGCCGCTTACGGCAATCGCTGTTTGCGTGGCTCTTTGTAGCCTCCTCACCCCCGTGCATGCGGCATTCCGCGGCCCCGGAAAGTTCTCCGGAATTGTCATTTTTGATCGGTGGGACACCTGCTTCTTACTCAGCGGACCTTACATCACGTACATTTCCGAAGCCGTTAAAGAAGAGCTCCGTCCCTACGCAGGGCAAGCGATTCAGATCGATGTAACTGAAATCCTCCAGCTCATGAACCCCGGTGACGGACTCATAAAGTCTTATGTGATTCTTGGCCAAGCTCCAGACGATCCGAGGAATTCAATTGCCAATAAGTTAGAAATCGAAGCTGAACCCGCTTTTGACGGCAAGAGCGCCCCAATGTTCGACATCACTGTCAGGAACGTCTCCTTGGAACCAGTTTCAGTGAGAGGCACGTTCCACACTCCTCGGAATGAATCGTGGAGCATTCAGCCCTTCTGACGGGGTATCAAGGGCGTGGATGACGCGTGCCGACCTTGTACCGCGGGGACCGTACCAGACGGCAGCAAGTTCGTGGAGCTCGACGGTGGATGGAAAAATGGTTTACGCCAAGTTCAACGTTGAGCAGCCATGCGCTTTCAAGGATCGAGTCGAGCTTGCTGCCTACGGATCCGTGAGCTGTCGCGTACGCTTTGATGTTCCAGCCGGAGAGTATCAGTTCATGGCCGGATACGGTGGCGGAGTGCATGCATGGAAATCAATCGCGAGCAATGCGATTTCGTTCAATGTCGATACTGCGGGCGTGGCCGCGGTTGAGCCCTAAACCCATTTCGGCCGTATTCGCCTATTCGGCACTCACTGGTTGAGAGACATCGGCAAGGTTGAGCGTTGCGATGCCTCAGACAATTCGGCCTCAGAAAGTGAGAAGCCCAGTTATCAACATTTGACCGCTCGAGTTCACATCTTCTGTCGCGTTGCAGATTCTCATATCTCATTCCGTGAGAAATGGATTCTCGTCAGGCTCCCCGTCGGGAAATCGTTCTTCAACCAGTCGCCACATGATCATTAGTTTTCCTATTTCAACCGCCCGCCGAAAGAAGAGAAACGACTGCTCGTCGACCGGCAGAGTTCGGTCGCCGTCACGAACGAGGTCAAGCTGCTCAACAATCTCTTGTTGTTGCTCGTGAGGTAGCTCCAGGAATCGGTGTGCTAGCCGTTGCCGCCGTTTGAGTAGATTGAACATTGCATTCTTGCTCCGAGCTAAGGGCAGTTTGCGCCTCGACAGCATATGGCATCTCGTGCCAAGTCTTCAGCAAAGGGATCTCATTGGCAACGGTTCCGGGTGCATCGTCGGCCATCCGTACTTAACAGAGCGGTAAAGTACGTATGGCCGGTGATACAGGCGTTACTCGTTTCGTTCTAAGTTTTTGTCAGAACGAGACACCATGCAGAATCAGGCGATGCTCGTAAGCCTGGCGCTCAAGGTGCTCGCGGAAGTCGGGATGAGCGATAGAGATGAGCGCCTTGGCGCGCTCCGTGACTGACTTTCCCTTGAGGTTGACCATGCCGTATTCGGTAACGACATACATCACGTCGGAGCGCGGAGTGGTGACGATGTTGCCGGGCGTGAGGTTGAGTACGATGCGGCTGCGGGGCTCGCCCTGCTTGCAGTAGGTGGATGAGAGACAAATGATTGACTTGCCTCCTTTGGACGCATAGGCGCCGCGCACGAATTGTAGTTGTCCACCCGTGCCGCTAATATGCCGGTGCCCGTCCGATTCGGAGGCGGCCTGGCCCTGCAGGTCGATCTGGGTTGTGTTGTTGATCGAGATCACGCGATCGTTGCGCATGATCATGTGCGGCGAGTTGGTGTAGTCCACCTGGTTGCAGCAGAAGTCTGCATTGCGGTGAGCCGTCGCATACATAGCACTGGAGCCGAGGGCAAAGGTGTAGACGACCTTGCCAGGGTCGAGCGTCTTTCTGGAGCCCGTGATTCGGCCCGTCTTATAGAGCTCCGCAATGCCGTCGGTCAGCATCTCGGTATGGACGCCAAGATCGCGGACCCCGCTTTCGAGCAGCAGCGTGCAAACCGCGTTGGGCATGCCGCCGATACCGATCTGCAGGCAGGCGCCGTCATCAATCTCGCTGGCGATGAGGCGCGCAACGGCTTGGTCGATCTCGGTTGGCTCCGGGTTAGGCAGCTCAGGCGCAGGTTGGTTGTCGCCCTCGATGATGTAGTCGACCTCGCTGACATGGACGCCGTTCCGGTCTCCGAAGACGTAAGGCAGTCCGTGGCTCACCTCGACAATGACCATCTTTGCGCTCTCAACGACCGCGCGGTGCCAAAGATTGGCGGCGCTGAAGTTGAAGTAGCCGTCCTTGTCCATCGGGCAGGTCTTGAGAATCGCAATATCCACCGGAGCCAGGAACCGCCGGTAGTAGTCCGGCACCTCGCCCAGGTTGAGGGGCATGTAATTGCAGCGCCCGGCATCGTGTCTCTTGCGGTCGTATCCGGAGAAGTGCCAGCTGAACAGGAAGAAGTGATTGCCTTTTGGGTCGTCTTCCGCCACCGCCCGCGGCCTCATTGAGAGGCAACAGCGGATTTTAACGTTTTCGAGCGACCCCCCCTGGGCGGCGAGCGCTTCATCGAACACGTCGGGCTGGCAGAGCCCAGCGCCGTAATCGAGCCACATGCCGGACCTGACAAAGCTCGCGGCCTGCTCGGCGGAAATGGTTGGTGCGGGAGCGCAGGCGATCCTCTTGGGCATGCGTGTTGCCTTTCCACGGGGGGGAATTCAAATGATGCCGAAGAGAATGCCTAAGAATGAATCGCTGAGCAATTCTCGCACGATTTCCAGATCGTTGCGGGGCTCATTGTCCTTTCCAGCTGGGAGTGCGCTTCTCCAAGAAAGCCGAGATGCCTTCCTGTGCGTCGTGAGCGAGGGCGTTGGTGCTCATCACCTCTTTGGCGTAGGCGTAGGCTTTCGGCTGATCTAGATCAATCTGCTTATAGAATGCCCGCTTGCCCAGCGCCACCACCATGTCGCTCGCTTGAGCGATGCGGCCGGCAAGTTGCCGCGTCTCCGCCCGCAACCTGTCTGCGGCGACCACCCGATTTACCAGGCCCCAATCGGCCGCTCTGTGTGCATCAACCAGCTCACCCGTGAGCAGCATCTCGAGAGCGCGCTTGCGCCCGATGGCGCGGCTGAGAGCCACCATCGGCGTAGTACAGAACAGCCCGATCCTGACTCCGGGCGTGGCAAATGCAGCATCCTCTGAAGCGATGGCCAAGTCGCAGGTGGCGACCAGTTGGCACCCAGCGGCAGTAGCGATACCTTGCACCTCGGCGATCACTGGCTGCGGAATGGATTGCAGCTTCTCCATCAACTCCGTGCAGACGTCGAACAATCTCCGGTGTTCGCTAATATCACGGCCCACCATCTCCGAAAGGTCATGACCAGCAGAAAAGACACTACCGTTTGCCGCCAGAATTACCGCACGAAGATCACGCTGGCTCTCGATCTCACTCAGGCATTCGATCAACTCCTGCATCAGCGGGAGCGAAAGCGCGTTACGTCGTTGCGGCCAATTCAGGGTGACCAGAGCAATGTTGTCTTCGGATGCGAAGCAGATTTTCTCGTAACTCATCCGATGATCTTAAGGCCAAATTCCAATCTGATTGACTGATATTTCTGGAGTTCTTGCAGAAGGGTGCCGGGCGCATGGTCGCCCATCATTCCCCAACCCTAGCCGAAGCCTGCCAGAAATCCTGGAACGTTAAAAATTGGGGTTCTGTCCGAGTTGCCGGTCCGCCCGGAATTTTGGATTGCGGCTTCCAGGCACTCAAAGAGCGCATTGGCGATTTACCATGAACCGACACGGCAGCCACGCGAACAAGCCGGCATGACTCGTGGGAGTCGAAGGATAGGTGCTTGAGAGCTTGCTTCAGAACGGTGCACGGCGAGGTGGAGATCCCGGTCGAGTTGCGGCTATAGCATGATTAAATAGCTGAATAGCGGTTCAGTCGCTGTGGTGGTGTAAACGTGAACCTCCCATCTCTGGCTCGATTCCTCCGGCAGCAAGTCCTTTACATTGCTATCGCCGCAGTCATAGCCGCCATTGTCTGGGCCATCGGACAGAAGACCAATCCCGCGTCGGTTCTGGTGTACTCTCTCTGCATCGGGAATCTTCTCTCGCCCGCCATAGGTTGGTTGGGTTTCCTTTATGAGGAGAGGTCTTTCCCCTACAATATCCTGATTTTTGTGCCTCTCATGATTGTGCTGACGGTCCCTATCTACCTGATTACGAGCGTAGTCGTTTGGTTGGTTGCTCCACCTTTTCCGCTGGCGCTTTCCAGCCTAATTATGTCGCAATGGAAGTTTTCGTTTGTGGTCACATTTGCCTTCGGTTTTCCCTCGTTTCTGTACCACAGCACGAAGGAGCATCTGGAGCGGCGTAACGTTGAGCTCCAGCAAACCGTCGAACGGGGCACTGCCCGGCTTGAAATGCAAGAGGAGGAACTGGAGCGTGCCCGCGAGATCCAGCAGTCTCTACTGCCAAGAAACATTCCCCAGCTTCCAGGCTTCGAGGTCGCAGGAGCGTGGCAGCCCGCCAGCACTGTGAGCGGAGATTACTACGACGTGCTCCAGCTCGGCGATCACCGGCTTGGAATTTGCATCGACGACGTTGTCGGGAAAGGTGTGTCCGCCGCTCTGCTGATGGCCAATGTGCAGGCCGCGGTGCGCGCGTTTGCGAAGGACGGGGAAAGCCCGGCGCGAGTATGCGCCAAGGTCAACCGTTTGTTGCACGAGAATATCGCAACCGGAAAGTTCGTGACCTTCCTGTATGGAATTCTCGATGGCGAAGCGCATACGTTCCAATATTGCAATGCCGGGCATCTTTACCCAATCCTCCTATCTGGCGGTGCGGTCCGAATGCTTGAGCAAGGCGGTGCGGTGCTCGGAGTTTTCGCGGACTGGACATACGAGGACTTCAAGATCGAGTTGAGGGAAGGAGACCGGTTGCTCTTGTTTACCGATGGCATCACAGAGGCGTCGGATGCGAAAGGGCAGGAGTTTGAAGAAAGCCGCAGNNGACGCGACCCTGCTCGTAATTGCTGCATATTGAGCTTTCCAACGCCTTCCAGCACAGGGTGCACCTCGATTTGGCCAACCTTCTTGGCTCAATAGCATGGAGGCCAACACCCTGGCTAAGTGGACGAGACCTGCGCCAGCCCTTCGTTCGCCAATTATCTAAAGATCCTGGGCCGATGCATTGCAGCGATGGTATTCAAAGTGCTGAGTTCTTGCCGAAAGCCCAAACCGTGTTTCCAGCTCCCAATCTCGCGGTTCCGGTTGGTTTGTCGGCTTCTCGACAGTCGCCATCTCGGCAGTTGCCTTCGAGATAACATTCCCGAGTCGGCGGCATTCCGTTTACGCCAACATTTCGACCTCAAATCACGCAATGGATTGTTTTCGCCAATTGACATCGCCCTTCCTTGCCCGAGCGCGACAGCCGTCGAAACAAGCAAACGTCATTTTCATCTGCAAGGTATACTTTCCATGAAAAGTTGAATTCAGGAAAATTATCTGGATATGCGCAAGATAAGGACCCTTCTTTATCTTCAATCGCTCTGGGCAGCTCTGATGCTTGCGGCCTTGCCGCTGAGCGCACAACAGGATCAAGCTGCTCTGAGTTTTCAAACCACAGGCGGGCAAAGCACGTTTCACATCGGCGAGCGCATCCCGCTCAAACTTACCTTCAGCAGCCCAAACGACACCGAATAGCTTCGCCAACAGCTTGAAGGAAGCCGGGAAGCACTGTCGGGTATGAAACGGGTGTCGCTAAGCTGAGCGTCTATTGGTTCGGGCGTAGGATTGCCGGGATTAATCCTCGGCCTGGCTGCCTGTGCCGCAGAGCAAAAGCCCTGAATGGTTTCGGACCCTGCCGATCGAGCCGCATCCCAAGTCCACCGGTACAATCAAGAAGTCCAACGTTTGAGGCTGGACCAATTGCCAAAGGGTGAGGATGAGCAACATCGCAAAACCTGCTGACAGCTCCCTGGAAAAACAAGCGATTCGCAAGATCACCTGGAGACTGATTCCGTTCCTGATGCTGCTTTATTTCGTAGCATTTCTTGACAGGATCAACGTAGGATTCGCAGCTCTGACTATGAACAAGGATGTGGGCCTGACGACGCAGATGTTCGGCCTTGGTTCGGGCATCTTCTTTCTTGGCTACTTTATGTTTGAAGTGCCCTCGACAATCATTCTGCACAAAGTGGGAGCACGTTTCTGGATTGGGCGGGTGATGTTCACCTGGGGTCTTGTCTCGATCGCAATGGCATTCACTCGAGGCCCGATCAGCTTTTATCTACTGAGATTCCTGCTCGGCCTGGCAGAAGCCGGCTTTTTCCCGGGAATCATCCTTTACCTCAGCTACTGGTTTCCCTCGCATCATCGCTCGACGGTGACTGCGATGTTTATGGCCGCCGCGCCGGCCGCCGGGCTTATAGGCTCGCCAATCTCAGGTGTCTTGATGCAACTCAATGGCTTGCTGGGTTTGAGGGGATGGCAGTCGCTTTTCATTGCCGAAGGTTTTCCCGCGGTGGTGCTGGGACTGATCACATATCACTTTCTCAGCGATCGTCCTGCCGACGCCGCCTGGCTCACCGTTGAAGAGCGCAGTTGGCTCTCGCAAGCGATCGCGCAGGAGCAAGCCGGCATAAAGGATACGCGCAGCCACAGCACCTTGCGTGCTTTGGCGGATTGGAAGGTCCTCGCGCTTTCCCTCGCATACTTTGGCACCTCTGCAGGCCTCTACACGGTTGGCTTCTGGGCCCCGCTCATCGTCAAGGGCCTTGGCTTTTCAGTCATGAATGTGGGTTTCCTCCTTGCCATCCCGAACCTGATTGCGGTCATCGGCATGGTGTTCTGGTCAAGCCACTCGGACCGCAGCGGAGAGCGCTATTGGCATGCCGCAATCGCCTGTTTGATAGGGGCCCTGGGAATGGCTGTTGCCGCTCGCGCAGGCTCGTCTGCAATCCTCGCGATCACCGGACTGTCACTGACCGCCTTCGGGGTGAGCGCTGCGAAACCGCCCCTTTGGAGTCTGCCAACGACTTTCTTTGGCGGTACCGCGGCCGCCGCGTCCATTGGACTCATCAACTCCCTGGGCACGTTGGGCGGCTTCGCGGGACCCTACATGATTGGCTCGACCAATGAAACTGGCGGCAACTTCAGTCGCGGCCTTTATCTGGTTGGAGGTACGCTGATCGTATCTGCGGTGACCATCGTGGCCATGCGATTCGCGCGCCAGGCGATGCTACCCCAAAATTGTCAAACCGGAAAGGTGTTCTAACATGTCCAACGTGAGCGAGAAAGTCGGTACCTGGAGAGGTCAAGCGGATCGCATTTACAAGATAGCCGTCATCCCAGGCGATGGAATCGGGAAGGAGGTCGTTCCCGAGGGCGTACGCGTGCTTGAGGCCGCTGCCAGCAAATATGGCTTCAAACTTCAGCTTGAGGAGTTTTCCTTCGCCTCCTGCGACTACTATCTGAAGCACAACAAGATGCTGCCGGACGACTGGAAGAGCCAGATCGGCCACCACGACGCGATCTTTTTCGGGGCGGTAGGCTGGCCAGAAACTGTTCCCGACCACATCTCGCTGTGGGGATCGTTGATCCAGTTCCGCCGCGAATTCGATCAGTACGTAAACCTGAGACCAGTTCGGCTCATGCCTGGCGTCCCCTGCCCACTCGCCGGCCGGGTTCCTGGCGATATCGATTTCTTGGTGGTTCGCGAGAACACCGAGGGCGAGTACTCGTCGATTGGCGGCAGAATCTTCCCCGGAACCGATCGCGAGGTGGTCATTCAGGAAACTGTGATGACCCGAGTAGGCGTCGATCGCATCCTGAACTTCGCATTCAATCTGGCGAACAGGCGCGAAAAGAAACATCTGACTTCCGCCACCAAGTCGAA
>PLKU01000508.1 GCA_003140705.1 Acidobacteriaceae bacterium | reverse complement strand
TGCTGGAACCACCGCAACTGGAGCAAATCCTGCAGCGAGGCCGGGTTGGCGTTCTCGAGGAAAGCTGCGGCGAATTGATCGCCGCGGCCAAGGATGCCGGCGGTCCCGACAACGTCACGGTAATATTGGTGAGAAAATCCGCCTGATCCCGGCACTCTCCCGGTAACGGTGAAAATCTCTCTGTCCGCGGCGGCCCTGCTTTCGGTATTCGCGCACTTGGCTACCGCTCAAGTGGCCATTCTGCACATCCAGGTGATTGAGGGAGAGGGCGCGGTGAACGCTCCGGGTTCGCGCAATTCCCGTCCGCTGGCCGTGGAAGTCACCGACGAGACCGGCAAGCCGGTGGAGGGTGCGGCGGTAAGCTTTCATCTTCCCGAGGAAGGCCCCGGTGGAACCTTCGGCAATGGGTTGCGGACCGACGTCATCGTCACCGACGCCCGCGGGCGCGCCAATGTTCGCACTCTGCTGCTGAATCGCATGCCGGGGCGGATCCAAATTCGCATTGTCGCTTCCAAGGAGCAGGCCCGCGCGGGTACGGTGTCGTTTCAATACATCGCCGAGGCGTCGGCGATTGCTTCGAAGAGCGCGCCGAAGGGCGCCCGGAACGGCGCTCCGAAGAGCGCTCCGAAGGTGCTGCGCGGTCCTCTCAAGTGGGTGGTGTTGGCGGCGCTGGCAGGGGGCGCGGCGGCCGCGGGAGCCGTGTTGGCGGGCAAATCGAGCGGCACGGCGTCCGCGTCGCCCACGCCGGGAGCTACCGGTACGACTGCCGTCGGCATCGCCATCGGGAGCCCTTCCCTGACGATAGGCAAGCCATGAGGAGTGCGATCCGGCGCGCGCTGCTCCTCGCTCTGGCGACAGGGTGTCCCGCCTGGGGGCAGTTCGCACTCTACCTGGTGAACGGCAGCATCGAACAACCGGTTCCGCCCACCTACGCCTTTGGAGCCGTGGAGCCCGGGTCGTCACTCACCGTACCGTTCCGCATCCGCAACGTTTCCACGGCCGCCGCCACGCTGGGCTTTCTGACAGTGAGCGGCAACGGGTTCGCGCTATCGAGCGCCAACCAGCCGTCGCTGCCGGTGTCCCTGGCCGCGCAGCAATCGGTGGATTTCGCGGTGGTCTTTCAATCCAACGGTACGGGGACCTACACTGCCGTGCTGGCTTCGGTGGGGATCTCGGTCACCCTGAGCGCCACCGTGCCGGTGGAATTGACGTGCCAGTTGGTCAGCGGCACGGGAACGCTCCCGCTGGCGGCGGCGCCGGTGGACTTCGGCCAAGTGCAGATTGGGTCGGCGGCAACGCGCCAGATCATCATGGTGAACCAGACATCCGTGGCCCTGATTGCGCCGGGCCCGCTGCTGACCGGCGCGGGGTTCACGTTGAGCGGCCCATCGCCCGGCGGGACGCTGGTGCAGCCTACCGCGAGCGTCGCCTTCGACATCCAATTCAGCCCCACCGCGGATGGCGTCTCCGCAGGCGCCTTGGCGATCGGCGATCGGAGCTACCCGCTGACCGGCACGGGCGTCGGAGTTGCCTTGCCTCAACCGTTGATCTCTCTCTCCTTGGCGCAGCCGGACAGCGCGCAACAGGGTACCGTGGCCGTGAACCTGGCCGCAGCCGCGGCGATCGGCGGAACCGGGACGGTCACCCTGACGTTCGTGCCCGCTGCCGCGCTATCGGCTGCCCCTGAAGACCCGGGGGTCGCGTTTGCCTCGGGGGGGCAGTCCGCCACCTTCACGGTCTCGGCCGGCGCGGTACAAGGCTACTTCGGCGCGCAACTCACGGCGCCGTTTCAAACCGGGACTACCGCCGGCACCCTCACAATCACGGCCCAGTTGGGGAGCAATACAAACCGGCAATCGATCGCCATTCTGCCGGCGGCGGTAGGGGTGACCGCCGCGCAGGCCGAGCGTTCGGCGGGCTCGATTGAAGTGGACCTGACGGGATTCGACAACACCCGCACCGCGGGAGCGCTCGCCTTCACCTTCTACGACGCGGCAGGCAACGCCATCGCGCCGGCGATTCAGGCCGACGGCACGGCGGATTTCGCGGCGTACTTTCAGAACGCGGCGGGCGGAACGTTTGCGTTGAAGGCGGTGTTTCCGGTGCTGGGCGACACCAGCCAGATCACGGCGTTCCAGGCTGTGGTGACCAATTCCGCAGGCTCGGCGACGACCACGCGCACCAGCTTTTGAGACGCGGACCCGGAAATCTCCAGGGCTATTGCGAAGACGTGCCGAGGCATGCAATCCTGCCTTTGGCAATCCTGGCCGCCCCACAATTTGTGCAGTATGGCTCGATACAGCGGCTTCTCACCGGGCCGCGACTGACAAGGAGTGCCCCATGGCCCTGCAGGCCCACCAAAGGTGATGAAGACGCGGTCGCGGCGAAGAGGCGTTTTCGCTGTTTCCTCGCCGGTTCTTCAACTGAGCGGAGTATTTGAATACGCGACCCTATTGCGAAACGGCGTACTTAGCCCGTCGTTTCAGAAGTTCGCTAACGTATTTTTTGCCCCCGAGGCACTCCGCTCCTTGTCAGTCGCGGCTCAGTGCGGAAGGACAAGGAGCGGAGTGCCCGAATACGTTACCGTACTTGGCCGCAACCGTGCGCCGGCTGCCGCAACGCGTAGCTGGACTTGCGCCAGGAGCAGCGCGCCGGCGCCGAACAGGCGATAGCACGTTTCACGCTGAATTGGCCGCCGCGCACTCGACCGTTGCTTCTCCCCGGCGTCGGAACCTCTGCCGGATACAAGTCAGCCATTACGCCGCAACCGCTCCCTCCGGTCGCGGCTCGGTATCGGATGCTCCCGCGGTTACTTAGGGGAGCCGGAACAATANNCTTGTTTATCCGCCGCCCCTTACTCGCGGCCGGCATACAGTTCGGCGATATCTTCGCGGCAATTCTCCAGCGCGCGGCCGCGGCGCAGCTTCATGGTGGCCGTCAATTCGCCGGCTTCGATGGAGAAATCGCGCGGCAGCACGCGGTGTTTGCGCACCTGCTCGAAAGGCGCCAGTTGCTTATTCACGCGGCTAATGGCCTTTTGGATTTCGGCGAGCACCGGCGGCGCCGCGGCCAGTTCCCGCGCCGTGCGGCCTTTCCACGGCTCCATCCCTTTGAGCCCTTCCGCCACCGTGGGGTTGATGGTGAAGATGGCCGTCAAAAAGGGCAGGCGGTCGCCCACCAACAGCACCTGGCTGATCAGCGGCTCCATCTTAAAGAGCGCTTCGACGCGCGATGGGTAGATCTTTTTGCCGGTGGAGGAGACAATCAGCTCCTTCTTGCGGCCGGTGATAAAGAGGTAGCCTTCGTCGTCGGCGTAAGCGATATCGCCGGTGTGCAGCCATCCGTCCGCATGGATTATCTGCGCAGTACCTTCGGGATCGCCGTCGTAGCCCTTCATGACCGCATAGCCGCGTGCACAGACTTCGCCCTGGTCGCCCGTCGGCAAAGTCTCGCCGGTCACCATGGAGACAATCTGAATCTCTGTCTGGGGCATGGCCCGACCTACGGTATTTACGCGAATCTCGATGGAGTCCGCTGCATCGCTCATGGTCACCACCGGCGAAGTTTCTGTCTGCCCGTAAGCGATCACCAGCTCGCGGCAATGCATCTCGTCCAACACGCGCTTCATCAACTCGACCGGACAGGGCGCGCCACTCATCATTCCGGTCCGCAAGCTGCTCAGGTCGTAGCTGAGGAAGTCAGGCAGCGCCATTTCTGCCACGTACATAGCGGGAACGCCGTACACCGATGTTGCCCGCTCGTCATGCACAGCCTTCAAAGTGGCCTGCGCATCGAAGGTCCAGTTCGGCAGCACGATCGCCGCACCTGTATTCAATGCAGACATCGTCCCGATCACGCACCCGTAGCAGTGGAACAGAGGCACCGGCACCACGATCATGTCCTGCTCCGTGTAGTGAAAGCCCTGCGCCAGAAACTGCCCATTGTTCACAATGTTGTGGTGCGACAGCATCACGCCCTTGGGCAGCCCTGTGGTTCCGCTGGTGTACTGGGTATTGGCGACATCCTGCACCGCAACATGAGCAGGCAACTCGCCCAGGGAACCTTGCAGCGCCGACCACTCGGGAGTGTCGAAATAGATCGTATGCTTCAGTTCCAGGGTCAGCCCGTGCCGCGCTCGCATCAGAATCTCTTCGTAATCCGCCCGCTTGTCACCGCGCCACAGGAATAGCGCCTTCATTTGCGACTTCTTGAGCCTGTATTGCAACTCGTGCGAGCGATAAGCTGGGTTCACATTCACCAGCGCTGCGCCGGCCCGCGCGCAGCCCATGTGCATCACAATCCACTCGATGCAGTTGGTCGACCACAGCCCCACCCGGTCGCCCCTGCGAATGCCCAGAGACCAGAGTCCTCGTGCGACGTTGTCTGCAGCATCGCTCAGCTGAGCCCAGGTCATGCGCTTGCCCTGGTGGCATGAGGCCACCGCCAGCCGGTCGCCAAACCGGTCTGAGGTGCGGTGCAGCAAATCGCCTATGGTCAGATTCATGTGGGGCCGGTCGGGTCCCCGCGAGTAGCTCAAAGTACAAAGGTTCTCTTCAACCAGCATGTTTTCAGGCCTTGCGATAGCGAAGGGAAGTGTACCCCTCATCACCAGGGTCGAAATGTGATCCGGCACACATTTCAAATGGAAAACCGCATCGCGGATGGACCTTCCCCGATCGCCCTTCCAGCGGTATACACTTTTTGAGTGATGGATATTACGGGTTGCGGTACAGCTATCGTTACGCCTTTTCGGGCGGATGGGTCTATTGATGAAGCAGCGCTACGGGCGCTGGTGAATTTTCAGATCGAATCTGGGATCGACTTTCTGGTTGCTTGCGGGTCAACGGGCGAGGCAGCCACACTGGATGAAGAAGAGTGGCTTCGCGCTGTTTGCATTGTGGCTGAAGCGGCTGCGAGCCGCGTTCCTGTCTTTGCCGGGTGCACTCACAACTCCACTCGTACGCTCGTGCGCATCGCCAGCTTGCTCAAGCAGATTCGCGGGGTCAGCGCGGTACTTTCCGCCAATCCCTACTACAACAAGCCCTCGCAGGAGGGGCAGTTCCAGCACTTTCTGGCGCTTGCCAAAGCTGTTGATCCGTTGCCCGTGGTGCTCTACAACATTCCCGGACGGACGGGGGTGAACCTTGATCCGCCCACTGTGGTGCGTCTGGCTGAAGCAGCGCGGAACATCCAGGCAATCAAAGAGTCAAGCGGCAAGTTGCCGCAGATCGCGGAGCTCGTGCACAGCCTTCCGCACGGCTTCAAGATCTTCTCCGGCGATGACAACATGGCGCTTGCGTCGATCGGCGTGGGCGCGCATGGGCTCATCAGCGTGGCTGCGAACGAGATTCCCGCAGAGATGAGCCGCATGATTCGCGCCGCCCTGACGAACGATTGGGCCGATGCCCGGGAGATCGAGCGGCGCTACACACGGTTGATTGAGGCAAACTTCTGGGACTCCAACCCTTGCCCCGTGAAAACAGTACTCAACCTGATGGGCCTCTGTACTGACCACGTCCGGCTTCCACTGGTTCCGCCGACGGCGGCTACTCGTGCCAAGCTGGAGCGGCTGGCCGGCGAACTCGGTCTGCTCACCCATGCCCCTGTGCCCGAGGGCGGTCTGAGGCGGTATTAACAGCGCATTGCCATGGGAGATACGCGCATGAGCAAGAGACCGATCAACCCCCACGTTGTGATGGCGATGGCAGTTGCTGTTTCGACGCTGATGCTCAATTGCGCGCTTCAAGCCGCTGCGCAGGCGCAGCCCGATAGTGCGACGGCTCAGGATCGCGCCGCCTTGCTAAGAGTGCGACCCAGCCTGTCGGGCCAGAAACGGGGTCTTCATTGAGCCGGATCCGATCGATTTTTCTGATCACACCGGTTACGTTTCGCTTTTCGACGGCAACGCCCTCACCGGATGGGATGGCCAGCCGGGTGTATGGAGAGTGGAAGATGGCGCGATTGTGGGCGAGACTGCCCCCGAAATGTTTGACCGCTACGCCTTCCCCAACACTTTCCTGATCTACAACGGGATTGAAGCAAAAGATTTCGACTTGAAGCTCGAGATCAAGGTTGAGAAAGGCGGGGGCAGCGGTATCCAGTACCGCAGCAGTGTAGGACTGCCTTCGGGAACTCAGCCAGGAACGACCGGTCAGGGGCGCGACCCACGCTGGGCGATGATTGGTCCCCAGGCCGATTTCTGGTACCCGGTGAACGATCGTGCCAAACAGTACAGCGGACAGCTCTACTCACAAAACACGACGCGGGGCATCATTGCGTGGCGTGGACAGGTGGTGCAGTCGCTGCCAGGCAAGCCTCCCCGACTCGTTGGCGTAATCGCAGACCGGGACAAACTGGGCGCGTTCGTCAAGGATGGCGAATGGAACCAGTACACGATCATCGCGCGCGGCGGCACGATTATCCATATCCTCAATGGCCAGCTCATGGCCGTGCTGGTGGACGATGATCCTGCTTCATCGAACAATGTTTCGGGGTTGATCGGTCTGCAGATTGAGGGCATGCCCTGTAAGGTTTCCTTCCGCAACCTGTGGCTCAAGAAGATCAACTGAGCCGAATCCTTCCAATTGGCTTATAATTCGGGCCAGAAAAACTATCAGCTGCAAGACGCCTGTACGCGACATCTGCAACTGTGGAGCCTGCCATGCTGAAATCGTTTCTGGTACTTTCCGCTGTCATCCTTTTTGAAATCGCGGCTTTAACACCTGCCTCTACCCTCGCTGCCGGGCCATCTCAGAACACCCCAGCCAAAACGAATCCCGTAAAAGCGACCGCTGCTTCTCAGGACAAGGCCAAGAAGATGTATTCCATCGACTGCGCCATGTGCCATGGAGACAATGGCAACGGCAAAACTGATCTAGCCAAGGACATGAGCCTGAACCTGATGGATTGGACCGACCCGAAGACGCTTGCGGGCAAGTCGGATCAGGAGCTTTTCGACATAATCCGCAAGGGCAAGGACAAGATGCCCGCCGAGGATGCAGGCCGCGCCAAGGACAATGAAGTCTGGGGCCTAATCACTTATATTCGGAGTTTCTCAAAGAACCAGCCCGCCCAACCCGCTGCGCCGGAGCCTGCAGCACCAGCCCAACCCGCCCCACCAAGCAACTAGATCGAGCCTGTGCACTCGATCGCCCTCTCATTCGCGTTTGCCTACGACCATGCGCGAATTAGAAGGTGTTTGCCTGCTGGCTGCCGAATCGCCGGCGACTGACCGTCTGAAAAAGTAGGCCAGCCTATCAAGGGGGCGCAATCCCTGCGGCTCGACCTATTTCTTTTTCTTCCAAGCCACGCCGGGACGGGCGATTGCGTACATCTCGGCGCCGATTTGATCGAAGAGGGCATAAGGGTCCTTTGCTACCCCATAAAGATCGAAGTGCGTACGGTCCGGCAGATAAGTAAAGTGCGGATTGGCGCCTAAACGCGTGAGCACAGCTTCAAACTTGTGCGCGGCGCCGTCAAGGTAGAATGTGTCGGCTGTACCAACAATCACGTGAATGCGACCCTTCAGATCGGGTCCGCGCTCGGCCCAGTTGGCTTCAGTCAGATGAGCCAGGTCATAGTGGTCGTGCCAATAGGCCACAACGTGGGGGTCGACCCTGCCCGTCTGGCGATCGAACATCGGTTCTGGCGCGCCATCCGTGCCCTTGGGCGAAAACACCCAATCAAAGGATGAGAGCTGGCCTCCATAGGGTCCCAAGACCTCTTCGAGCCTGGCAAACTGCTCTAACGTTGCTACGACTTGACCCTTGTCGCGGAAGATCGGAAATGCGGAACCGTCGGGCCTTTTATACACATTTGCGTTCACTGCGTATAGATCTGGTCCGGTGAAGTCGTGAAAATCGCTGGGATCGGGAGAAGTCGACCACGTTCCTCCAAAAATCTTGGGATAGTTCACCTGCAATTGCAACGTTGCCCATCCGCCGCTGGAGTGGCCGTTCAGCAAGCGACCCGACGGACGCGCATCCATGTGATACTTCGCTTCGAGATAGGGAATAAATTCCGTGGTCAGGGCGGCGCCCCACGGCCCGTCATTCACTGAATCCGCGAACTCATGCGCGCCCTGCGGGATGGACTCGTCAAGCATCACCCAAATCATGGGAGGCATCTTGCGGCTTTTCATGCGCTCGTAAATACGTAGGCCGGAGACCAGGGCGCCATCAATTCCGCCGCCAAAGCCATGGGTCCAGTAAGCAGTCGGAAACTTGTCGGGACCGTGCTGGTCGTAGCCCGGCGGCAGGATTACCCAGGCCTTGACCTTCATCGGATGGCCCCAAAAGTGACTCAGCAACGCGCTCTCGAACTCCTCAAGCTGAGCGACACCTGGCATTGCTTCAGCCTTCAAATTGGCCATGGCTGCAGCTCGTCTTGCGTCTTCCACGGGATGGTGATCCAACGTCAGTGCGGGCTCGGGTCCGCTGCCGGGTGTCCAGTCTCGCAATGTGACCACATTGCTGATCCAATCTTTCGGGACCCGTTCGCTGTAGTTGTACGAATGGTCGACATCGAGCACCGCCTGGGNNGGCCGCGGGGAAGGCCAGTGCATTGGCGTCCACTTCGACAACGGCTCCGGGAACCACGTCGCGCACTTCCTGTGCCGCTACCCAAACCGCATCGAGATGAAATTCGCTGGTGCTCACCGAGGGATCGCCGAAACCCGGCTTCACGAAGATCAGTAAACGCCCGCTGACCGGAGCGGAGATCGACGAGTCCACCTGCACCCTGAAGAAGATGTGGACGCTCGTCGCAGGACTGCTCGGCGCTGCCANNGAACGCTGCACACCACAATGCAAGCAAAGCGAATCGAAAAGCCATGCGAATCCGATGTATCTGCATTTCCTCACCTCGTCCACAAAATCTTGCCCATGAAGGAAGCCACAAAAAAAGCTACTTGCATTGTGATGCAGATTTTTGCCCAGTGTGGAGCAGAGCAAGACTGCGCCTAGCCGGCCAGTTCTTTCTTCACCATTTCACTGACAACGCGACCTTCAGCGCGGAGACCTGCGGCTTGGAGCCTTGCCTGGACGGCCTTCATCACCTGGCCCATCTCTTTGGGCGTTGGCGCTTTTCCAGCGGCGGCGGTGACTTCGGCAATGGCTTCAGCCACAATGGCGCGAAGGCCGGATTCGTCGAGCGCCTTGGGGAGGAACTCCTCAATCACGCCGATCTCGGCTGCTTCAATGGCAGCCAACTCGGGACGGTTGCCTTTGGTGAATTGTTCGATAGAGTCGCGGCGCTGCTTGATCATGGTGGCCAGCGTCTGCTCGGATTCGGCGGGCGTCAGGGGGGCACGTTTCTCGATGGCCTTGTTCTTCAGTGCGTTTTTGATCAAGCGCAAGGTGCCGGTGCGAACGGCGTCGTGGGCCTTCAAGGCGGTGATCACATGCTGCGAGATGATAGCTTCAAGTTCGCCTGCGTCGGTCATAGGGTTCCTTTTCTTCTTGGTTGTTTCAGTTAAATAGTTGATCAGTAATTGGTTATCGGCTTCTGGTTTGGATCCACCCGTGTCAGCCGGTGCCGGCCTACTTCGTGGATAGGCTCGCCGGCCAGCCCAAAACTTGCTTCAAAGGGGAATTGTACCGACTTTGGGGGCGGAGAGCGACGATGGCGCCTGTCTACCCGATTTTGAACCGACTCCAGTTTGGGGCCCATGGGAAGATTTGCACAGGCAATTTATTCACATAAATCACAATAAAGTGTATTCTGTGATTGATCGAGCCTGCGGAGCTCTGCTGTCACCTCCGCATCGGCGAGAAACGAGGAGAGACACATGATTCGCAAGACTCGGTTGTTCACACCCGGCCCCACACCTCTGTTGCCAGCGGCCCAATTTGCCATGGCGGCGGCGGATATTCACCATCGCACGCCAGAGTTTCGCGCAATGTTTCAGAAGGTTCTGGCGCAGTTGAAGGTTTTCGTCGGCACCAAGAACGACGTCATCCTGCTGGCCAGCTCCGGCACCGGGGCGATGGAGGCCTCGGTCTCCAACCTGACCTCGCCGGGCGACCGCGTACTGGTGCTGACGGCCGGCAAGTTCGGCGAGCGCTGGTCGGCGCTGGCCAGGGCCTTCGGCTGCGAGGTCGATGTGGTCTCCGCGCCTTACGGCCAGACCTTCGCG
>PLKU01000091.1 GCA_003140705.1 Acidobacteriaceae bacterium | reverse complement strand
CCACGCCTGGCAACACCCGCTCTCTCCCATCTCTTGCCGCCGATTTGGCGTCTTTTCCAATGCTTATGAAGCTCTTACGGGTCGCCTACTTCTTCCTTATCGGTTTTGATTTCTTCTGGTCATAGTTCGCTTTCCGCACCAGACGCCCTCCAGCAGGATCCCGCCTCGCTCAACGGAAAGCGGGAACAGGAGCGCACAATGCTCAGTCTCCCAATCGCGTTGCTCATTGTCGTCCCCACAGCACTCGCTGTAACCTTCATGGCTTGGGTCTTCATTATGTTCTGCAAGGCCTCCGGGAGACGTTCAACATCTTCCAGCTTGGCCAGCCGCCGGGCGCCCGGTCCTGAGGCATCCATCACGGGCCGCCAGGCTGAACCTCGGCGGCGGGTCGAAGGGCCGCCGGTTGCTTCTTTCGCAGCGGGGCAGGTGACCCAGGCCCCGACTCTGCGCCGCAGCCGTTAGAGCTCCGGAGGTCTAGTTCGCCTCGCCTGTCGGCGTTTCTGCTTCGCCCGCCGAGTCCTCAACCAGCACAGCCGACCTCGGAGCCAGATCGAAACTCACGCCGTCCATGCCAGTCTCATGGAACCTAATGCGGAATGGCTCATGTTGCCACTCTGCCGCACCGTAAACCCGGTTCGCATGACTCGCCGGGTCGAACCCGGTCAGCTTCTCAGCCAGCACAGCTTTGCGCTGCCATCTGCGCCACCACTGCAAACAAGCTCCTGCCGCTTGCTGTCACACCGCAATATGCCCCATAGTCTCGGAACCGGCTGATCTGGCTCACGCCTGGATCATAGTCCTGCAACTTCAGCGCGACTAAGTGGCCAGAAACGCGATCGACCAGCAGCCACGGGCCACGCTGCCAAACCCAGTGTCCCAGCTTTCCGCCGAGCCCCGGCTTCTCATTTCCTTCAGCCTTGTCGCTGGGCAGCGCATCGTTGAGCCGGATCACGCGCCTGACCACGAGGCTCCTGTCGGCTACGTCGTGCGCGTCGCCGGTGGACCACCCTTTCAGGACGCCGTCGACAAGCAGCGCCCGAACCTTGAGCTCATCTTCGCCAGGCAACGCACCCGCCTGATCACCAGCTTTTGAGTATGGCACTTTCCTGACCACGCTCAAGACTACATGAATGGGGCTTGCGCGGTGCCGCCTGCACGAGCGCACACGCGGCGAATCCTGCCGCCACAACAAAAAACACTATCCGTCCACCGATGGTCATTTAATCTGCTCCAGGAAAATTGGCGCAAATCTATCGGGAAACGGAAGGAACAGCCGAAAGGCCGTTCGCACATACTTCAAAACTAATGGTGCTAAATCGCCTATGGGCGGGATTGATTTTGCCTGCTTCTCATTGATCCCTCTGCTAGGGTTGTGCTGCCTCCACCGCGCGGGCAACGCGGAACGCCGTTCCCTCGCGCAAATGCGCCGCCAGGACCTGCATCCCTACCGGCAATCCCGCGCCAGTCACTCCGCAAGGCACAGTCACACCGCAGATTCCCGCCAGGCTCGCCGTCACGGTGTAGATGTCGGCAAGATACATCGCCAGTGGATCGCCCGTCTTTTCACCCAGCTTGAAAGCAGGTATTGGCGAGGTCGGCGTGACGATCGCATCCACATCGGCAAAAGCCCTTAGGTACTCCTCCGCGAGCAGCCGCCGAACCTGCTGAGCTTTCAGATAGTACGCGTCGTAGTAGCCGGCGCTCAGCGCATAGGTCCCGAGAAAAATGCGCCTCTTTACCTCAGCCCCAAATCCCTCGTCGCGCGAATGACTGTACAAGGCGCTCAGACTCTCCGAAGCCTTCGACCGATATCCATAGCGCACACCGTCAAACCGCGCCAGGTTCGCGCTGGCTTCTGCGGTGGCCACCAGATAATAAGTTGGGATCGCATACTTGGTATGTGGCAGCGATATCGGCTTCACACTGCAACCTGCCGACTTCAGCGCCGCAATCCCGGCTTCAATCGCGGAGCGAACTTCTTCGTCGAGCCCCTCGCCAAAGTATTCTGCGGGCACGCCCAGTCGGAGCCCTTCGACCGGCTTGTCGCTCTCTGCTGCAAAGTCAGGCACCGGCGCCGCGGAACTGGTCGCATCGTTCACATCGTGGCCAGCGATCACTCGCAGCATCGTGGCCGCATCGCGCACATTTGCCGCAAGTGGTCCGACACGATCTAGCGACGAAGCGAACGCAATCAGCCCGTACCGCGAGACGCGTCCATACGTGGGCAGCACGCCCACCACTCCGCAAAAACTTGCCGGTTGGCGGATTGAACCGCCCGTATCTGTTCCCAGGGTGGCCACTGCCATGTTCGCCGCGACCGCTGCCGCGGAACCGCCGCTCGAGCCGCCAGGAACCCGCCCTGTATCCACCGGATTGCGCACTGGCCCGTACGCTGAGTTTTCGTTCGACGAGCCCATCGCAAACTCNNACGACCGTGGCGTCATAGGGCGGCAGGTAGCCTTGCAAAATCTTCGAGCCCGCAGTCGCAGGAGCTCCCCGCATCACCAGGACGTCCTTGATTCCCACCGGGACACCCGCCAGCGGCGGCAGAGGATCGCCCTTGGCGGCAAGCGCGTCCACCCGTTCCGCCTGGGCAAGTGCCCGCTCTTTCGTAAGGCTCAGATAAACATTCAGCTGCGGATTTACCCGCGCGATCCGATCGTAG
>PLKU01000033.1 GCA_003140705.1 Acidobacteriaceae bacterium | reverse complement strand
CTTTATACAGAGATCAATAATGGGCGGCTGAATTAACTCCAGCCAGAATCTCGCAACCAATACATGCCTTAAACAAGAATCTGAATAGCGGTGCTGTTTTCTGCTCGTTAGAGGTTCTCCGCGGATTGCTCCCCGAATGTCGGCTTTCCGACTGGAATGGGCACCTGCGACCTCCATTCTCTGCAAGGTGAGTTGGGGCGCCATTTAATCCACATCGATGCACCGGAAATCGATCGCCGCTGTGGGGGTAGTATTTCTCAAAATGAGAATGAAATCCGAGGTTCGCCTGCTCCTGATCTCCGGCAGTGAAGGCGACGGCAAGCAGGTGTGCGGCGTCCTGATCGACAAGGGCCGGCGGATGTTTTTTCGTACACGGTTTTCCGGATTTTTCACACAAATCGGCCGGGGGTTGAAGGCCAAAACGGAGGCACTGAATGTCGATAAGTCCAAGAATGCGCTGGAGTTATCGATTTAGTGGTAGGCGAGGCGGGACTTGAACCCACAACCCCCGGCTTAGAAGGCCGGTGCTCNNATTGAGCTACTCGCCCGTAGGTTTCATTCTAGCGTCGATTGCGATGAGAGTACACGGGCAAACACCAGTAGCGCAGCCTGAAGGGTTGTATTTGCTTCGGCCTCAGAGGCACCACAGGCTGTGATGTACGCGGTGATTCCGCGGTCCATCGGAGTGAGGCTGTGAGACTCCGCAGAGAAGACAGCGTAGCGAATGACGAAGTCTGCGCGACTACAACGGAGCGGGACTGCGCGGAGATGGCGACAGGCTCGCTTGCAGTATTCAGCTACATCGATATGCGTCGTCCAGTGATAGCTGACCTGGGGCAGCAAGTCGATGTAACAGGCGAAGGCATGGGCAACGGATTCAGGCGGCGCGTTCAACTCGTCCACGTCCAAATCTGAGACGTTCAGGACTGGCCACACATCGCTTCTTGAAGTCCACACGGAAGATGTGCCGGCGTTGAGCATGAAGAGCGCTTCAGCCAATGCGGGGAATGCCACAGCCTCAGGCAAGAGAGCGGCGCGCTCAGGGTGGGGGCGCAGGTCGACGAAGCCGGACCAATTGGCCTCGATGACCGGGGCGCCGCCGCCGAGTTGAATCTCCCAATCAGCTTCCATCGGATGACCCGGCCTTGGAGAGAAGATAGCGGACGACGGCAGCCTCTGCCCAGTGAATTTGATCGCCAGGATCCCTGGAGAGGTATGCGCAGTGGCCGCCGTGGCGCGTTTCAACGAACGAGATCTGAGGGTTGGCGAGGAGCAGCGCGCGGGTTTCAGGAAAGAGCCGAATAAAGGGATCGTCCTGGGCGCAGAGAATGAGCGTCGGCACGGTGATACAGTCCACGACGCGGGCGCTGGCGGCGCGGTAGTAGTAGTCGTCGGCGTCGCGGAAGTAGCAGTAGCGGGCGACGATCTTGCCATCGAATTCGCGAATGGATTGCACTGGGCCGATTTCCGCGGGCTTTGCATAGCGGCTGGGAAACAGTTTCGCCTTGCGGGCGTAGCGTGCCTTGAGCCCGCGAAGGAAGCGCCACTCATAGGCACGATTCTTAGGCTCATGCAGGGCATCGGCGCCGGCAGCGAGGTCGATGGCGGGGCAGACCGCGGCCACGGCAACAAGCGGCAGGGTGTTACCGCATTCTCCAGCCAGCTTGAGCACCAGGTTACCGCCCATGGAGTAGCCGACGAGCGCGAATCGCGTGAGGCCGCGGCTCCGAGAAAAATGGCGCACCACGGCGCCTACATCGCCCGAAAGTCCGGAGTGATAGAGGGTGGGCGTGAGGGCATCGGTTCCGCCGCAGTTGCGCATGTTCATGCGAATGACGTTGCAGCCAGCGGCCCATGCCCGGGCAGCGATGCCCTGAATATAGCGGGAGCCAGAGGAGCCCTCGAGCCCGTGGACGAGGACCAGGGTGAGTCGGCCGGCGAGGGCAGGATTGGAGAGCGGAGGCTCCGGCTGCCAGTGGCAATGGCAGAGTACGCGGCTGCCATCGACCGGGTCCACTTCCACGGTTTCAGCGAAGGCGGCGAACTGGAGGGGTGGCCGGGGAAGAAAGTTGCCCACAATCGTCTGCAGGTGACCATTGGAGAGACCAAGGCGGGGTTGAAACGACGTGAGCCATTCCGGAAGGGCGGAGGACCGGTGGTCTAACCCTGCATTTTCATGGATTTCAGCGGTCACGGAGACTCGGCAACTCGGCTATCTCGAAGAAGGTTTATGTGGGTCGGCCCGGGAAATTCCTGGGGCGGCTAGAGGGGATCGAACCCTCGACATCCTGTGCCACAGACAGGCGTTCTGCCACTGAACTATAGCCGCCATACCAACCCTGATTGTAGCATTGGCGGCACAGCCCACTCGCGCCGTACAGGGTCGCAAAAACTCATGCCAGAGCCCGCAAAACCCGAGATTCTGCCGCCCACAAACACTCCTCCGCCAGGCTCCGCGCTCACCCTGCGCCAGCGCGCCGAACGGCTTTGCTCCGACGAAAATCTCGACTTCTTCGCCCACCTGCTCGACGACTTCTTCCGCATCCCGTTCACGCCCATCCGTCTCGGGCTCGACGGCCTCATCGGCCTCATCCCCGGCCTCGGCGACGTGCTCGCCGGCATCGCTTCCTTCGTGCTCGTCATTGCCGCGTGGATTCGCGGCGTCCCCTACGTCACCCTCATCCGCATGATGGTCAATATCGCGATCGAAGTGCTCATCGGCTCCATCCCGCTTTTCGGCGACATCTTCGACATCGCGTGGAAGGCGAACCGCCGCAACTACCGGCTCATGATGCGCCACCTGCGCCAGCCCCACGAGCATACCTGGAAGGACTACGTCTTCCTGCTCAGCCTTCTCGCGGCGGTGCTCGCCATCCTCGCCATACCCATCATCGTGCTGCTGCTCATAATCATCTGGATCGCCCACCGGATGTGAACCCGGCGCGCCGGGCGCTCTGTGCCCTGTATTTGGGAGGTCGCGCGCCTTTCTGAACGCTGAACGCTGAGCGCTGAACACTACCCGAACCGCGACGCCCCTACGCTACAATCAACCAGTCGGGGCGTAGCGCAGCCTGGTAGCGCATCTGCTTTGGGAGCAGAGGGTCGGGGGTTCGAATCCCTCCGCCCCGACCAATGTTTTCAATGCTTTGCCAATTAGTGGGCTAGGTCATCTGCTTTTGGCCCAGATGCGCTAGCGCTGAAAGGCGCGCCAATACTGGCTTTTTGCCTTGCCTCGGATGCGAACCCATCTACAAAATCATCTACATGTTCTCGCCAATCGAAATCCCGCCCCTGAGTCAGGTCCAGACCAGCGCAAGTTTGTTCCAAAAAGGCTGACTGCTGGGGACTCCGCAAGCGGTTGAAATCAGATGATCGAGAATAATACGTGACGCTGTTCCAAAAGGTGCGGGCTAAGAAACAGAACTCATCCTATTTGCGTTGCCCATGCGTAACTCTGCAATCTCCATTCTTGCAGCGGAGTATCTAGCTCTCGATCTTCCTGATGAACAGCCAAAGCCCAGCCAGCATAATCCCAATGGCAACCAGGCACATCCCCAGTCCGATACGACGTTGGTTGCGCTCAACCATCGCGTCCTTGCCGGCCTGCTCATCCTTGGCGGCGATTTTGAGGCCGGCCTGGACATCCTGGTTCACCAGGGCCTGCTGGTAGGTATGGATGGTAACGCGCGCTTTGATCAGCTCGTCCCTGGCCTGGGTCTGTGCCAGCCGGGCCTCGCTCACATCCATGCCGGAAGCCTCGGCAACAGAAAGACCTTTATCGGCCTGCTTGATGGCCCCGTCTAATTGCATCAATCCGCTCTGAATTTCAACCCTTGCCCGATCACACTTGTCGCCCGGTTGATGGCATCGCATGCAGACGCCTTGGGGGCCGGTGCCAAGCATGGCGTCCGATGGCAGGTGAATGCCATGATTGGAGTGACAGACAACGCATCCGGGCAGACCTGCGGCATCGAAGGCCGCTTTGTGCGAACTCTTTTCGTACATCTGGTCCTGGAAAATGTGGCAGTTGGCGCAGACATTCTGCACCTTGTCCACCCCCGGCGGCACCGCGCCATGGTTTCCGTGGCAGGTTGTGCAGGTAGGCGCACTCAGATCGCCATTCACTATCAGCGCCTGATAGTGAANNCCCGGCGGCGTCGCGCCATGGTTTCCGTGGCAGGTTGTGCAGGTTGGCGCGCTCAGATCGCCATTCACCATCATCGCCTGATAGTGAACGCTGGTTTTGTAGTTTGCGAACTGATCGGTAGGAATGCCGTACGGCTTCATGTACGCCGCGTCGGAATGGCAGCGTGAGCATGTGGTCGCAATGTTGACCGGGTTGACCGTGGAACGGGGATCGCTGGGCGGCCGGATATCGTGGACGCTATGGCAGTCGACGCAGACGGCAACTTTGGTGTCTCCCGCGGCCAGGCGCTTGCCATGCATGCTGGTGTGATACTGGTCCAACTGGTCGGTGCGAAGGCCGGGATCGTACTGCTTCATGTAGGTCGGATTGGAGTGGCAGTTTGCGCATAACTGCGGCACCTGCTTGCGATCGATCTTGCCCTTGAACCCGGCTTTGACACCCATGGATACGGTCGGGTCGTAACTGCTTGCGTCGCCTCCATGGCAACTGGTGCAAGTCAGGCCCTTTTGCGAGTGAATGTCCTGGCTGAACTTCTCCTGAGTAACGCCCAGTGGATCCGGCATAGCGGAGTGACAATCCAGGCAGGAGTTGGTGGTTTGCCCATAACCCAGGCACGCTCCGAGCACGATGCACCCGGCCAGCCCGGCAGTAAGGGCTGCGCGCAACAGCCGGAACTTATTTCGCAAGGAAGCCATAAACACTCATACCCGCCACGTACATAAGAGCAAAGATTGCCAGCCCGGTGATCCACCTTTTGGGGCGTGAGGGCGGCTCACTCTCAAAAAATGGAAGCATAAGCCACAACAAACCGACTAGGCCGCAACCAAGCACACCCAAGACCTCGCCGTCGACGAACCACACTTTGGCGGGAATGAGCTTGAGCGTCTGGAACGCGAAGAGAAAGTACCACTCGGGCTTGATGCCGGCCGGTGCGGAGCCAAACGGGTCTGCCTTGACACCGAGGTTCCAGGGAAAGATAGCCGCCAGCGCACCCAGCACGCCAATCGCTACATACCAGGCCATCATCTCCCGCAGCAGGAAGTTGGGAAAAAACTTCATGTCACGTCTTGCCGAGGGATTTTCAATCCACTCAGTTTCGATTTTTGGGGGAACACTCATGCCAAGACGCTGAACCAGAAAGAGGTGGATTGAGATCAGAACCACTACCAGCCCGGGCAGAATAGCGACGTGGAAGCCGAAGAACCGGATCAGCGTGGCTCCGGTCACCTGTGGGCCACCACGCAGAAAGATCATCATGGGCTGGCCAACAATCGGGATCTGTCCGACCATGGCGGTCCCAACCTTGGTGGCGAAGAAGGCCAGCGTGTTCCACGGCAGCAGATAGCCGCTGAAACCAAATCCCATGACAAGGAACAGAAGAAGCATTCCGCTGACCCATGTCAGCTCCCTGGGCTTGCGGTAGGCCTTCAGGAACAGCACACTGAACATGTGCAGAAAAGCAGTGAGGATCATGAGGTTGGCAGACCAGGAATGGATGGAGCGGATCAGCCAGCCATACCGCACTTTGGTCATGATGTACTGCACGCTCTCGAAGGCCTCATTGGCGCCGGCGTTGTAGTACAAGAGCAGCAGGATGCCGGTGATCACCTGGACCCCGAAGAGAAAAAGGGTGATGCCGCCAAAGAAATACCAGTACGTCAGCCGGTGAACGGGGACGGTCTTGTGGCGAAACGGGGCGATCAGGTCGTCGAGATGGAGTCGTTCGTCAAGCCAGCGAATGATGGCGGCGATCACGGTCAGGCCTCCCGTTTGAGGGTGACGACAATCTCATCGCCTCGCAGGTGGATGTCATATGCTTCAAGCGGTTTTGGCGGCGGCCCTGAAATGTTCCGGCCATCGATGCCGTAGATGCCGTTGTGGCAGGGACACCAGACCTGGCGCAAATCGCCGCGATACTGCACGGTGCAGCCGAGGTGGGTACAGGTGGCAGAGAGCGCTTGATAAGTGCCGTCGCTGGTCAAGATGAGCAGGCCGGGACTGCTGCCAAATCGGAAAATTGCCCCGGAATTCGGCTTCAGGTCCCCAACCTTGCCGGCTACCACTTCGTTCACACCAAGATCTGCGACGGGCGGAGGCAATACATAGCGCAGCACGGGATAGAGGAAGGAAGCAAACGTGGCGATCACACCGCCGCCAAGGAAGTACTCAATCACGCGACGACGCGTCGATCCCGGTTTTGAATTCTCGTCGGCGCTCATTCACTACACCTCCACCGCAAATACAAACTAGGGCAAAAACACAAGCATCACGGGCTGGTTCCGGGCACGGATCAAGCGGAATGCGCTTGCACGGTTCGCTCCATCTCTCGCAGCCACATGGTCTGGAAAAGTTGCAGACGATGGCCAATGACGACTGCCAGATTCAAGGCGACCTTGCAGCCAACTGCCGGGTGGGCAGCCATATATTCGCGCAAGGCTTTCTGCGGCAGGGCGATCACTTCTGTATCAAGCGATGCGGCGGCACTGAGGGTGAAGCGGTAGGGCGGAATCAGGGCCGACCAGCCCACCGTCTGACCGGGAGATCTTTCCTCCACAAGAACATCCTCTTCTTTGCCTCGGAGATGCATTGGCAGGGTAAGCCTGATTCGGCCACGTTCGGTCAGGAACAGGCGATCGGCGGGGTCTCCCAGACGGAACAGCAAGGTCCCGCTGGGGACGATCAGCCTGGTGCCAAGCTCCAGAATCTGCTCGACCTCGTCAGGCGAGAGACCATTGAGCAATTCATACGGCATAACCCACCCTCCTCAGTTCACAAACGGCGAAGTTGTCTTGCTATACAAAAGAGCGTGGGTGGGGAATTCCAGAAACGACTCCGCAGCGGCCTGTTCCAGACGGACATGGTTTTCGATTTGCAGCAATAGCAGCTCAATCGGTATCTGTCGGGGGAGGGCAGCCGGCTTTACTGCGGCGTGTTTCGAAGACACGAGGGTTGGGGCGACTGCGTTGACCCGAGCGCGCTCGGTTTCGAGTGCCGAATCAGACGATTCCAAACGCATCGACGGCTGAAACCTAACGCACGCAACTACCAGTCCAAATATGAATACGCCCACGCCCAAGATCATCAAGAACATTTCCATGACAGAAATCTCCCTTCAGCACTACGTGGGAGAAATGATGAAGATTGCGCCAGGTGTAGTCTGTGATTTAGATCACAGACCACAAGGTTGTGGGGACCTAGTCTTCTGAAGACCGGATACGATCATCCGGGCTACACGCCACACGACTGATAAGAAAGGAGGCGGACGCGCTATTGAGCGCGCCGCCGATGAGGATGAGTTCTGAGCCAGCCATTGAGGCCGTCTCATTTCCTTCTACGTAGCAACTACTTCTGCAATGTACGGATATATGCGATGGCTGACTTGATCTGATCGTCGGTAAGCTTGCCTGCATAGGCAGGCATCTTGTTCTTGCCATTCTTGACGGCAGCGATCAGTTCAGAGTCGGGGGCCTTGACAATCGCCGGGTCCTTGAAGGATGCGGCTTTCATGGCCTTGCCGGCCGGTGTGTCGCCCAGGCCAAGGGCGCCGTGGCACATGGCGCACTTCGTTTTGTAGGTGTCCGCACCGGAGTTCTGCGCAAAAGCCGGCGTGACGATGGATGCTGCAAGACCGCAGATTGCTGCACATCTAAGAATCGAATTCACCGAATAGCTCCCTTGTACCGGGGTTTCCATCTTTGGCTTTCCCGGCTACGAAGCAATATACCTCCGGGGGCTCCCCTGTCGAGTGCAATTCTGGTGTTGCCCCAACTCAAGCGAAACCGCTGACATACTAGTGTTGGTGGAGCAGCAGCGAAGCCTTGATGGGTACCCGCACCCGCCCATCGAAGACCGCACCGGCCTCACCGGCAAGTACGATCTCGAGAAGCCGTCTGAAAACTAGCCGTCACCCGGCTAGTTTTCATCCCGTAACATCCCGTGAAATCTGGATTTCACTAAGTTCACTTTCGCGAGGTCCCCGTCAGGCCATGACCCGCTGTAGTCGAATTTGTAACGGTCAAAGCACCCGAGAAAAACAAGGATCAACAGGAGTCGGGTGAAACGCAGTAATCCATTCAATCAAAAGCACTTATTTCCACCCAATTTCAACAGGCATCCATAAACGATCTGACCTGTTTTGGGAGCAGAGGGTCGGGGGTTCGAATCCCTCCGCCCCGACCATTTTAAAATATTGATAAATAAAGAGACAAATTGACATCAAGGCGTGGGCAGGCGTCTGAGAATCCAACAACGACAACCTTAATTGGCTGGTGGCAGTTTCAACGTAACCTACAGGCGCGATCACAGCGGGTGTGTGCTCTGCCGTTGAGCACCACCCCTTGAAAAGAGCGGGAAGGATACCGCGCTCGCAGCCCTGGAAAAGAAGGCATATAAAGGACGAGTGGTTGGGCGTGCTTTTGCGGCGGTGTGAAGTTGGAGATTACGGATGACTGCTGAATTGATCCATCGCTTGCACTTCGGCTTCACGATCACCTTCCATTATCTATTTCCGCAGCTCACCATGGGCCTCGCACTGCTGATCGTGGTCCTGAAGTCGGTGGCGCTGAAGACGGGCAGCGAGCAGTGGGATCGCGCGGCGCGATTTTGGGGTCGCATCTTTGGCATCAACTTCGTCTTCGGCGTGGTCACCGGCATTCCCATGGAGTTNNTTCGGCACCAACTGGGCGCGGTTCTCGCGGCTCTCCGGTGGAGTGATCGGCCAGCCGCTGGCCATGGAA
The DNA here is from genome assembly GCA_003140705.1 of Acidobacteriaceae bacterium. Lineage (GTDB taxonomy): Bacteria > Acidobacteriota > Terriglobia > Terriglobales > Acidobacteriaceae > Telmatobacter. Next base: position 430 of record PLKU01000033.1, on the reverse strand, counting down.
GGCGTTTTCAGCTTTTTTCTGGAGTCGGCATTTCTGGGGTTGTTTCTTTACGGCGAGAAGCGGCTCTCGAAATGGATGCATTGGTTCTCTGCGGTGATGGTCTTTGCGGGATCGTGGATCTCGGGGTTCTTNNACGATGCGTGGATGCAGCACCCGGTGGCTTACGACCGGCTCGCCAATGGCCAATTTGAGGTGCTCAGCTTTTGGCAGTTGCTGCTGAACCCGTGGGGATTGCTGCAGTATGCGCACAATATGACAGGCGCGGTGATCACCGGATCGTTTGTGATGTCCGCGGTGGGCGCGTTTTATCTTTTGGAGGGGCGACGCGACGGGTACGGACCCATCTTCCTGAAGGTTGGCGTGATTGCGGGCGTCATTGCGTCGATCGCGATTATTTTTCCTACCGGAGATCTACATGGCAAATATGTCG
>PLKU01000364.1 GCA_003140705.1 Acidobacteriaceae bacterium | reverse complement strand
CTGCCACTGAACTATAGCCGCCGTATATCCTATCGATTGTAGCATCGAATCAGGTGAAGAGACCTTCAACCATGAGGACACGCTCTTGCCCCGCACCGACCCAATTTCGGCGGAGACCAGGATGCCAGCCGGCACGTTGGGCGCGGATCGCTGGAACCGAGGCGCCTGGATTTTCCGCGACGAGACGCTGCATAGGCTGGCGATCCTGCTGGATGAGGCATTTCGCATTCCCGGCACAAGGGTTCGCTTTGGCATCGACGGAATTATCGGGCTGGTTCCGGGGCTCGGCGATGTGCTGGCGGGACTGCTCTCGCTGATTATTCCGCTGGCGGCGTGGGTGCGTGGAGTGCCCTACGTGACGCTGGTACGGATGGCGGTGAACCTGGGGATCGGCGTGCTGGTGGGTTCAATTCCCTTCTTCGGCGACATCTTCGACATTGTGTGGAAGGCCAACCGTCGCAACTATCTGCTGCTCTGCCTGCACCTGGGCGAACCACGCAAGCACACAGGAAAAGACTGGGCATTTCTTCTAATGCTTGGCTTGGGCCTGGCGCTGATCTTCGCCATTCCGGTGGCGCTCGTGTTGTGGCTGATCGTATGGCTTGGGCAGACCCTTTCGGCCCCGGCCGGAATGCAGTTTTGAGAACGATTCGCGATACAATCAATCTGGTACGTCGGGGCGTAGCGCAGCCTGGTAGCGCATCTGCTTTGGGAGCAGAGGGTCGGGGGTTCGAATCCCTCCGCCCCGACCATTTTAAAGTATTGATAAATCAAGCGATATGTCCGCTTCCAGCCAGGCATCTGCTTTTTACCGCTACATCGCTGTAGTCGATTTTGTAGCTGTTCCCGCCTCCGAGATCATTTAGTGGAAGAACAAAAGGGTTTTCCCAAGGATAAGTCCCTCATTCCTCTTCCGAGATTTCCAAGAGTGAATTCCGTTCAGGCAGAATTGCCGAGGACTTGAATTTCAGAACGGGCATTCCTCCGCCTGCCAGCCATAGGATTCCATTGGGACGTCCAGAAATCGCGTAGTGAATCTAGCGTGAATAGAGTGGGCATAAACTCCGACGCCGATAATGCGTTGTCTTCGATGCGATTCAAAAAGCTCAGCGCATCGGAATGGGATTGTAGTGCGTCCTTTAGGAGTTCACTTGAGGGAGTGAATGCGGCGTGTTCATACTGGAGACGAATTGTGTTGAGGTTGTTCCCAAGCGTTCCGAGTGCATTGCGAAGATCATGAAATGCGGATTGCGTCGCAGCAAAATGCTTTTCGAGGATTACTTCCGAGTAGCAAGTGACTCAGGCGCAATGTGGAACGGAAGGCATCCAAGTGGGCGACAACGAACTAACCCCACCTGAGTTGCAGGGATGCCTGCTGATCTTCGTCAGAAAGGAATCAACATGATCGCTGGAAGAAAGTTATCGCGTCCACTTGCACGGTCTTCAGCCTCAGAAGTTGAATTTCAGTGCCCCCTGCATAATGCGTGGTGGCGATGCACTAATAGCATTGCCGAATGTCGAGCTTCCGATGTTGCCATCGACTGAGCTGGGACCGTTGAACTGCGTGTGGTTGAAGACGTTGAATCCTTCAACGCGGAAGAGCAGCGACTTCGACTCTGTGAGGGGTAGACGCTTGGCAACTGCCATATCGTAGTTGTCCGCGCCTGGGCCGTGAAAGAACCGCCGCTTTGCGCTTCCCGGCGTGCCGAGCGCATTCATGCTGAAGGCTGTAGAGTCGAAGTAGTCGTTCCCATTCTTGCGGGGATTGCGGTTCAGGTTGAGCGGGCCGCCGCTGTAGTCGGGTTCATCGATGCTGCTGTTGTTTACTCCATTCGGATTTGTGCCAATCAGCGAATTATCTCCGTTGTTCGTCATGGTTACCGGAAAACCGCTCGCAAAACGGGTGATCCCGGAAAGCGACCATCCTTGCACGAGTCCCTTGGGGATCGGCCGACTGGAGTTCCGTAGCCGGTCGAAGGGCATTTGGTATTCGTAGCTAAGAACGAAATTGTGTTTCACGTCGAACGACGACAGCGCATAGCTGAGCGCGGGATTGAAGGGATTGACCTCCTCGCCGATATTGGACGACTGATCGAGCGACTCGCTGTAAGTGTAGGCAGCGGAGAACTCGAGGCGGCCACTCGTGTGGCGGGCGCTGAGTTCAAGCGCGTTGTAGTTGGCATGGCCAATCGTCGATTGCAGCGCATCGCTGCCAAAGTTCGCTCCCAGCGGCCCGCGCGTTCCATTTACCTGTCCGCCGCCGATCGGGTAATACACCGTGTTCTCGCCACCTGCGCCGCACGTAAGCGTGCCAGGTTGAATCTCGCTGGGCTGGCTGAGGCTGAGGCATCGCGCCGGATTGCCGGGATTCGCCTCGATCAGCACCCGTTGCCGATGGCTGGAAGTGCCGACGTAGCTCGCGCTGAAAACTGTATTGGGCCCAGCCTGCCGTTCAATCGAAAACATCCATTCTTCGGTATACGGCACACGGTTGTGAATGTCGTACCCTGGAATGCCGCTGATTGGCTCATAGTTGCTCCAGTCGATGCTTCCGTCGGGATTGCTGCGTGAAGCATTAAGCGGCGCGAGCGTGTAAGGGAAAGGCTGACCGTTGTTGGTTCCGTCTGCTGCCGAGATGAAGGGCGTTGCGAATAGCGGCGGTGCGGGACTGCTGTAGGTGGTCCCGTAAGGCGCATTTGCGGCCAACACGCTGATGGAGAGCGCATCGATTGCGGTGTAAAAATTGCCAAAGCTGGCGCGAATGCTGGTCGCTCCCGCGGAACCCAGTAGCTTTCCAAGAGCGCTGCCGGAATTGGCCTGTGGCGACCATGCCACGCCCGCACGGGGTGCGAATCCCAAGTCGCCGATGGGGGCAAGCGTTCGTGGAACCCCAGGATCCCCCGGATAGAGAATGCCCGCTGGCGCACCCGGAAACACCGCCGACTGTGCGCCAGCTTCAAAAGTGGAAATCTGGTTGTATTTTTCCGTCCACGGCGCGATTCGATCCCAGCGAAACCCGTAATTGAGTGTCAGGCTCGGAAGAGCGTGCCATCTGTCCTGGGCGAACAGGCCGGCGTATTTGTTACGTGCATAAAACGGATTGAGCTGGCTCTGGTTGTACTGGCTGGGCACGCCAATCAGGAAATCCGCAAAGTCCACGCCGGTTTCAGTGCCGGAGAAGACGAAGCTCCCGTTGAATTGTGCAATGGGGTGCGCATTTACCTGGTCAGCGTGAAATTCGCCGCCGAACTTCAGCGTGTGGCTGCCCAGCACCTTCGAAAATGTGTCCGCCGCCTGGTAGGTGTTGTTGGCTTGAAGCATCTCGTTGGCAGCGGCGCCAGTCGAGTAGCCGTTGAAGTTCAGATTCTCGACACTCTGTCCGTTCGGGTCGAGAGCCACAATGCTGGCGCTGCCGTCGACATTTTCAAAACCCTGCGAAACCAGGCTCACGCCGCGTCCGCCCACCGGTTGGCCGAGGTTGGTAATATCGCGCAGGTAGCTCAGGTGCAATTCATTCACCGTCGTGGTGTTGAGAGCCTTGGTAGCGCTCAATGCCAGAAGCTGCGCCCGACCCGTGGTCAGCGCATTGAAGCCGGGAACGCTGGCCCCGCTCTGCGCAGTCGGATAGGGATTATCGAGGTTGAAATCGTCGATGAAGTAGTAGGCCGACAGCAGGCCCCAGCGTGTATTCGCATCCATGCGCGCGCCCGCCTTGTCGTCACGCAGGGTTTGGTTGTAAGCGGAGGTGGCAAAGCCATCGGCGGTATTTGGAACCGGTATGTATTGGAGCAGCCGTTGCGCCGGAACAGACCACGCGCTCTGAGGAATTTGCGCATTCCCAAACACGCACCTTCCGGCCTGTGCATCGGCCTGGGAGCAGCCGTTGAAGTAGTATGGCTCGCCCTGCGACACGGTATATCCCAGCTTCTGTGTCAGCAGATGGGCGAAGTACTGGCCGCCCACCGTCCCCGTCAGCAGGCTATTGCCATTGCTGTCCACAAAGTCGGAGAGATCGCCCATCCGGTCCGCATTCGACGGGACGCTTATCTCGCCCGTGTCGATCCCCTGTGTCTGCCGTGTGCCCTGATAGTCGGTGAAGAAAAAGACCTTGTCGTGACGAATCGGTCCGCCTAGTGTTCCGCCAAACTGGTTCTGGCGATAGGCCCCTCGCGCGGGCGAAAAGTAGTTGCGCGCATCGAGGTCGGTATTGCGCAGAAAATCGAATGAACTGCCGTGGAATCCGTTGCCGCCGGATCTTGTGACCACGCTGATTTGTCCTCCGCTGAACTCCCCATACTCGGCATCGAAATTGCTCGTCACGATGCGAAACTCGGCAATTGCGTCGAGGTTGGGAATAATTGCGGTGCCGGCGTTAACGTCCTCTTCCGCGTCGCTGCCGTTCACGCTGAAGTAGTTGGCAGTTTCGCGCTGCCCGTTGACAGAAATCGTGCCGGGGTTCAGCGTTCCGGATGGTTCGAGGACGGTCGCGCCTACGTCTTGAACTGTATTGGAGCCGATTGTCGTTGACGGAGCCACTCCGGGTTGCAATGAGAGAAGATCGGTGAAGCTGCGCCCATTCAGAGGGACAGCGGCCATCTGCCGTCCGCTGATCACTTCGCCCAACTGTGTGCTGACCGTCTCGACATGCAGGGTATTGTCCGTCACGCTTACCGTCTGCGTCACACCGCCAATCTCAAGCGAAGCGTCAAGCGTGAGCGCCGCGTCGGTATCGAGCTCAATGTCGGTGCGCCGGTAGCTTTGGAATCCCGAAGCCTGCACATTCAACTCGTAATGGCCAACCGGCAGAACTGGGAAGGTGTAGTATCCCTTGGCGTTGGCGTGCGCCTGATGGGATATCCCCGTGTTGACCTCCCTGAGTGTGACGGTCGCATTGGGAACAACGCTTCCCGAAGGGTCTTTCACCGTGCCGGAGATGCTCCCCGCCACGGCTCCCCAGGCAGCGGCGGCCAGAAACAAGAGAAAGCAGCTCAGCCGAACTGCAATTCGACGATTGTTTTTCGACGGACTCAATTGGAATTCCTTCGGCCGTCGTATGCCTCGCACGGCACAGCTATAAACTACGACCAATTTGGTCTGCATTTAATATACGACAGATTAAGTCCGAGTTTATCGCAGTGATTTAGATCACACCAGATTGCGGTAAGAGACTTTCCTCGGTTCTGTCACGTGGCAAGAAAATGCCAAACCGGATGAATTCCATATCTCATGCCGCGAAAGGCGATTTGCACGTTGGAGCGACGCAGAAAACGCGGCTCGGCAAATCCATCGCTGTAGTCGATTTTGTAGCTTTCAAAGCACCCAAGAGCCACAAGGATCAACAAGATCCGGCAAGCACACGGTAAGCATTTCAATCAAAAGCACTTAGTTCCAATGAATTTCAACAAGTTTCCATAAATGATCTGATCTGCTTTGGGAGCAGAGGGT
>PLKU01000469.1 GCA_003140705.1 Acidobacteriaceae bacterium | reverse complement strand
GGGAGTTCCCGGCCTCATCGTTATTTTGCGGCCTGGAAGATCGATGGACGGGGAGAAAGCGAATGAACCGTTTTCTGTTCAAGGTGTTTGTCAGATGCCATGACCTGATGAACCGCGAGGAAGGTCAGGACTTGGTCGAGTATTCTCTGGTCGTTGCTTTGATTGCCTTCGGTGCTACCGCTGGGATGACCACGCTAGCAACGGGCATCAACCATGCGTTTAATACCATTAGCTCGAAACTTGCCACCAGCCTGTAGCATTCCCCGCCCATACCTCTCAAAGCAGAAGTCGCAGCAGGGGATTGATGTCGGCATTCACCAGATTTCCGATTGTTCGCGAGTTGGGGTGGATCTCTCAACAGGCTACTCGAGATTTGAGTCTGACAAGAAGCAGGACCTCAATCGTCCCGTGAGACTAAATATCCTAAATTGCCAACGTCGAGTCTGTCGGTTTCAAAGCACCGGCGCATGGCTCCGTTGACGAAAAATCGCCGAGTCACCGAGCGATCACTCAGGGAACTCTAAACTCCCAGGTTTTGGGCGTTCTGACCGCAAAAATCCGACATTGGCAGGTCAGATGTTGAGAGTTGGGCGACAAACCAACTGAGACCCCGGACCCGAGTGGCTCTTGCCCTCTGAGAACTGAGTCGGTAGAAGAGCGGCACGGGAATTTGCCTACAAGTAGCCTTCAAGATTCACTCGTCGATCTGATGGAAAGAAGACCCAGCGTCGAGAATGGACCTCCGCTTGCATCACATTGGTCACCCCTGCACAGAGCGGGGAAAACCAATCGGGAGGCCGTTCAAAGATGAAGAACCTCATTTTCAAACTGTTTGTGATGTTCCAGGACCTGAAAAGCAACGAGGCGGGTCAGGATCTGGTCGAATATGCTTTGGTTGTTGCTCTGATTGCTTTCGGTTCTACGGCCGGAATGAGCACTCTGGCCACAGGCATCAACAGTGCGTTTAACACCATCAGCTCAGATCTGGCCACTTCCCTGTAAGGCGTCCCCCGCCAACTGGGGTTAGGGCCTAGAATGCGCATTGGCGCTCGTGGGAGAGGCAAGCTGTGCAATTCATTTGCCTCGAGTGGGCAATTGATTTCCCACTTTGGTGAGCCAAGTACCCAAATGTCCTCACCATTCCCTTGAGGACCCGTGACCTAAATTCGCCATCGTTCCCCTCTCGGCGAGGCCACGGTTCCGAGTGGCTGGGAGGGTGGAAAGTGAAGCTGCGCACCACAAAAGCCCGGGCGTGTAGCCGTCTAACCGGAGAGTGAGCGGTCAAGTGTTGAGAACTGGGCTTTGGACTTGTTGAGGCCGATTCCCGACAGGAATGGCATCCAAGCTGGTGATATTGATCAACGAGTGACTGACGAGTTGCCGACGATTCGGACAGAGCTCATTTCTTGACCTCTCCTTTTACGGATAGACTTCGCCCTTGTGAGCGTGTCCAGCCGTCAAATGTGCAGCCAGCGGACGAGAGCTGACAACCGCAAGCGAGCTACGGCGTATACTGGCTTGAACCCTAGACGTTTACTGGTTCAATGACCGTAATGTAGGGTTTCACGAAGCGGGTGAAAGGTCATGGCCGCCATCCAAGTGTCGCCGGAACTTAGATCGCAGGTCGATGCCGTGATCGGCCATGTGGAGTCTTATGTCCCCGGATGCTTCTCGCGATCCGACAAACGATCTGGCGCTCGACGCTGAACAGCTGCGGGCCAAATATGACGGCCTTGCTGAGAACAGCGATTGGGGTGAACATCCCAATCACCCGATGGAGGAGTGGCAGACCGAGGTTCATTGCAAAAATACCCGCGTCGGCTACTGGGATTGGGTTGTAACAAAGCTCAAGCTGCAAATGACAAAAACAATGAGGACCCCGTTTTGGCGGACGCAGAGGAGCAGGAAATCGCGGAGCTGCAGGCGGACGACCCGGGAAATCAGGGTGCTTAGACTAAAGGTGACAGTCGACAGAAGACTCGGACAGAGCTCGAAAATGGAGGGGTTCTGTCCGAATGGGCGACCAACCCACCGGACCCCGGAAAATTTGGCCGCGATCGGCCTCGATGAGCGCAATGGCCTGAATGCGGCATCTGAGAATTGAAATGTCCAATTCCACGTCACCTTTGCCACCTGCTCTTCGGACTATGAAGAAGTTCGTGGATCAGGAAGAGGCCTGTAGCGAGCCGATGGCTCCCCTCCCGACGGCGATTAATTGAAATGTTTAGCGTCGATCCTCATTTGGAGTTTCATGCTAGCTTAAGTCTTGAGAAGTAGAAACTTGTCTATCAAGGATCGCATCTTGACGACGGCTCTTGGGCACAAAATAAACCAGAATAATTTGCCGGTCCCAGTGGATCGCGAGCCAGTGCGTCGATTTCTTCTTATCGCGGCTTTCAGTTGCGTGGTATGTAGCCAGGGAGTTGCCCAGCAAAGCCAATCTGACTCAGTGCCCGATGCGCCATCCCCTAGCCAGCAGACGCAAACCGACTCCCAACCCGCAAATGCACTCCAGAACAGTGTGGCAATGGTCCTGACGCTTCAGAATAGATCACGGGTCTTTCCAGATCTTGCTACCAGCACAGGACCCCTCGATAGTTGGCAAAAATTCAAACTGGCTGCGAACAACAGCCTTGCTTTATCCACCTTGGGAGCGGCATTAGTGGGTTCATCCTACGGACAGGCAACCGACAGCCCTGCGGGATACGGGCAGGAGATCGGCGCTTACGGCAAGCGCTTTGGAGCGGATATTGCCCGCGTTGCTTCCTCCAATTTCTTTGGCACTTTCCTGATTGCCTCGGTCACGCATGAAGACCCGCGCTTTTATGTGCAGAAGCAGTCCAATTTACCGATTTCGGCGGAATATGCCGCTCGCCGCCTGGTGTTCACCCGCACAGACTCTGGGAAGCAGGTGGTCAACTTTTACGGGCTGTTGGGACCATTGGCGGGAGAGGCGCTTGCCAACACCTACTATCCTCAAGGCAGTCGAGGAGTCGGGAACACCTTGATCCGTTATGCATCTGA
>PLKU01000022.1 GCA_003140705.1 Acidobacteriaceae bacterium | reverse complement strand
GCGGCGGACGCTACCGCGTGGGCTGTCGGCTTAGTTGGTTGGCCGGATCAGCGGGAGTTTTGCGTTATAGTTCCCGATATGGGCGAGACACGAGCCGGACGAAGAGACGCTTTCATCGGAACGGCCCTTTTCGTTGCCATTTCTCTTGCCATCCCCACCTTCGCCCAGACCACCGCACACACGCCGGCAACTGCCGCGCCGGCCGCCTTTGAAGTGAGCGCCGTCAAGCTGAACAAGTCCGGCAGCGGCAGCTCCGGTTCCAGCTTCAAAGACGGAAGATTCACCGCGACCAACATCCAGTTGAAGAACCTGATGGAATATTCGGCCTACGGCATTCCGCAGCCGCGCATCCTCGGTGGCCCCAAATGGCTCGATTCGGAGCGCTTCGACATCGACGCAAAAATGGATAGCACCGCCGCCGACCGGCTCAAAGCGCTCAGCCGCGACCAGCGCCGGACAGAGATGCGCGCCATGTTTCAGCAGCTTCTGGCCGACCGCTTCAAGCTTGCCGTTCATTGGGAGACGCGCGAACTCCCCGTCTATGTCCTGGTCGCCGCAAAGAAGGGTCCTATCCTTCAGGAGACAAGGAATCCGCCAGGCGATACCGGTACCTCGTCCGACGATGGCAAGTTCTCCGGCAAAGGCCTCACCCTTACCGAATTTGCCGAGACCCTCACCCAGGAACTGTCCAGAGAACTGGGCCGTGCCGTGATCGATAAAACCGGCATCCAGGGCAGATACGACATTACTCTCAAATGGACGCCCGAGACCGGCGCGGACTCCGCGGACAGCGGCGCCGACAGTACCGCGCCCTCGCCCGAGAACGGCCCCTCCATTTTCACCGCCCTCCAGGAGCAGGTCGGGCTGAGGCTCGAATCGGCCAAGGGCTCCGTGAAAGTCCTTGTCATCGATCACATCGAAATGCCTACCGAGAATTAGCACTTCGAAAGTCGAGAACTTCTCCAAGTTTTGTCGTCGGCAGTCATATAACGACAATCTCTTTGTAGTCCGCCCACTCCTGCAACCGGCAATTACCTTCCAGTGAACACCCCACACGGCCAAACAGCTCGCAACGACCGCAAGATTAATCGTCGATTGGCGGTAACTGGGCATTGCACAATCTGAGGCNNGGCATCGCGACGGTGCCGCGTTGCCAATGTTTATCAACCATGCCGATTAGCCGACCACCCGGAGCCCAGGATTTTTGCATAACATCCCACAACGCTAAAAATCCGCTAATGAGCGCAAGTTTTGATGAATACCAGGTTCCACACGCGTGATTGGCGGTTACAAGATCCTGGGGTGTTATCAGGACAACTCCGAACTCCCCCCCGATTGCTTAAGGTTCGAGCTGGTTGAAAAATGAAATCCTACGCAACCTCGCCTGAGTGAGGAACGAAATGGCGGTCATCATCGTATGCTGTCCACAATGGACGTCTCCAAACCTGTAACTTCGCTCCGCTCCGATGCAGCCCTCCTGAGCGCCTTCGCCGCGCTCATCCTCGTCGTGCACTTCTACATCGGCAACGGATACGGCTTTCATCGCGACGAGTTCCAATTCCTCGACGACGCACGTCACCTCCAGTGGGGCTTCGTCGCCTATCCGCCGCTCACCGCCTTCTGCGGACGCATCGCCATCGCGCTCTTTGGCATCTCGCCCCAGGTCTTTCGGCTCCCTGCGGCATTTGTCAACGCCGTCTCGCTTGTACTAATCGGCCTAACCACCCGCGAGCTAGGCGGACGCAGACCAGCCCAGATCGTCGCGCTCTTTGCAGCACTTCCACTCGCGCTCGCCTTCAGTTCCGTCCTGCAATACAACACCTTAGATCTGCTCGCCTGGTCTCTCATCATCTACTTCACCGCTCGCCTCCTCCGCACCGGCGACGAACGATACTGGATCAGCGTCGGAGCCGGCATCGGCATCGGCGTTCTCTCGAAATACTCCATCGCCTTTCCGGTCGTCAGCCTCCTCGCCGCCCTTGTCATGCTGCCATCGCAGCGCCATCACCTGAGTACCCGGTGGTTCTGGTACGGAGCAATCACTGCCGCCATCATCGCCGCGCCCAACCTCATCTGGCTCGCAAGCCATCACTTCATCACGCTGCAAATGGAGCACTTCATCCACACGCGTGACGTTCGCCACGGTCGCGCTGATGGCTACTACACCGACCAGATCAAATTCACTCTCTTCGGATTGCCGCTCGCCATGGCCGGCCTCGTCTCTCTCGTGCGAAACGCCCGATTCCGTCTGCTCAGCACCTTCTACATCGGCCCATTTCTCCTCTTTGCCATCGCCAGGGGCCGCGGCTACTACCTCATGCCGGCGTATCCCGTTCTCTACGCCGCAGGAGCGGCCGCTCTCGAAAGCGCTCTCACCAATTGCGCAACAATCTTTCGCATCAGCGTCCGCTCCATCGTCCTCGCCGCAATGCTCGTCGACGCAGCCGCAGTCGCGTGGGCTTACCTCCCTATCTGGCGACCCGGCTCACCTGGGTGGAACTGGCAGATGAAGAACAACTACGACATGGCCAACGAGATCGGTTGGCCGGAAGTCGTGGCCCAGGTAGCGGCCGTCCGCGATACACTCTCACCCGAAGACCGTAGCCGACTCGCAATCCTTGCCAACAACTACGGCGAAGCCGGCGCACTATCGTTCTACGGTCCGCAATACAGCCTTCCCACGCCCATCAGCAGCACCAACGGCTTTCACGACCGGGGCTACGGCCCATACGAACCAGAAACCGTTATCGTAGTTGGCGGAGAACTCCACGACCAAGAACTCAACTTCGACCATTGCGCCGTTGCCGCTCAGGTCAGCATCCCTTTCGGCGTGCGTAATGAAGAATCCGTCGACCACCCGGAAATCCTCATCTGCCACCACCTCCGCCGTCCGTGGCCCACAGTCTGGAGCCATTCCCAGGAGTTTGGATGAGTCGCCTGCAAGATGCCCTGAAGTATTCCGCATGATTTGGTAATTAGGCTTTTAGAAAGGTCTTTCCGAGAGTTCGAAAATGTTCCGAGCGGATTACCTTTAATTCTGACATTGGGCGGTCAACTGTTAAAAACTGAGCATTGCACGTTTTGAGGCCGAATTACCTGCGGCATCGCATTGGTGCCACCTTGCAGATGTTTATCAACCAGTAAATTCCGGGTAGCCGACTGTCGTTAGCTAATAA
>PLKU01000169.1:8667-9433 GCA_003140705.1 Acidobacteriaceae bacterium | reverse complement strand
CCTCGTGAGAAATCGCGGCTAGCCACATCCGCCACCCTCCTGGCCCAGATAATGGGAAGCAGCTCCGGTCAGGTTGTGCATATCGGCAGTCCGCAGGCAAACAACGTTCCCTACACCCTCAACCGCATAACCACTGTCGTGCAGACACTCGCCAATGGAGCCACCATCACCACTACTTCTACCACGAAAACGGCTCACGACTCGGAAGGCCGCACTTATGACGAAACGCAACGGACCCTGCACTTCGGTGCCGATGGCCAGCCGTTCGACGTGATCACCTACTTTGTCTCCGATCCTGTTGGCCGCACGAAGATCAGCTGGGACAACCGCACGAAGATTGCGAATGTCACGCAGATGCAGGTTCTGGACGTTAACGCGGCTCGGAAGCCGCCGGCCGGTCGCCCGACTCAGCAACAGACAAGAGAGGACCTTGGTGTCCGCACCATCGCCGGCATCGAGGCCAAAGGCACGCGCGCCACGGGGGTCATACCTGCTGGTGACCTGGGAAACGACCGGCCCCTCACCAGAGTGACGGAAACCTGGACATCGACGCAGTACCACATCCCACTTTTGACTATTATCGACGATCCGCTCACGGGTAAACGCACAGTCGAAGTCACCGAATTCCAGCCAGGCGAACCGGATCCGGAGTTGTTCCAGATTCCCAAGGGTTACACCGTCCGGGAACGCACCGCCTTTTGACGTGGCTTCGCACGGCCACCGAAAGCTCGCAGTCAGGCCTGAATAACCGGCAACCCGTCCCTAA
>PLKU01000169.1:0-8654 GCA_003140705.1 Acidobacteriaceae bacterium | reverse complement strand
TCGTTTATCACCGGCCCGTACTCAAACTCCGGTTCGCAACTGAACCGCTCTGAAAAGCGAGTATGGGAGTTTGTGTCTCGTTGGCCCTTGCGTTCGCTGTGGGATCTGCAGGGCGTTCCCGTCCGTGTTCTCGCCGCGCGCACATGGAGATCCATGTTTCTGGACCGCATCTTCGGCCGCGCCGCCGAACTTGGGTTCTACTTTCTTTTTGCGCTCTTTCCCACGCTATTCAGCGCGAGTTCGATCCTCGGTCTGGCCGCGCAGTCCGCCCACCAGTTCTATGACCGGCTCCTGGACTACCTCGCCCTGGTCATCCCCACGGCCGCCCTCGGCGCGGTGCTGCAAACATTCAACGAAACCACCGCCGCGGCCAGCTCCGGCAAGCTGACATTTGGGCTCATTGCCGCCATCTGGTCCGCGTCAGTCGGCATCTCCGCCGTCCAGGACACGCTCAATGACGTGTACAAAGTCGCAGATCGCCGCTCCTTCTTTGTCGCCAGAATCTGCGCGATCGCGCTCACTATCGCCCTCACCATCATCGTCACCATCGGCCTTGCGGCTTTGCTTGGAGGCGACTTCCTCGCCGCGCTGGCGCATCGAAGCATCCACCAGGACCTGCTCGCTGCCGGAGCCGCCATCACGTCGAGAGTGATCGGCTGGTTTGTTGCATCGGTTCTTCTCGCCCTGGCCTTCGCCGTTATCTACTACTGGGCGCCGAACGTCAAGACCCGCTGCTGGCACTGGCTCACGCCGGGCGGCGCCATCGGCCTTGCCGGCTGGCTTCTCTGCTCCCTGGGCCTCCGCGTCTACCTCCATTACTTTCCCAGTTACTCTCTTACCTACGGTTCCCTCGGTGCGGTCATCATTCTGCTCACGTGGTTTTACATCTCCGGCCTCATGTTGCTTCTCGGCGCCGAGATCAACAGCGAGATCGAAGGAGCTGCCGCCGAGATGCGCTTGGCCAGCGCTTCAAACGGGACCGTCATTCGAGAATATCTGCGAGAGTAAAGAATGTTCGGCGGTGCTCTTCGCGCTGGTCATTCTCAGCTTTGCACTTCCGGCTGTGCTCGATAGCTTCGCCCGGATTACCGGCTATCCGGAAGTTATCCCAAAACGGGTGTAATGTCCGGATTGCCGACGATCCGACCGCGATGCAAAATAGAGATCGTTGATGGAATTGCTTGTCTTTCCCGGCATCGGATGGGATTACGCCTCGTTCAATTTCTTGGTTGCCTCACCATTGGATCGTCGACATCATGAGTGCTGCGGCCCCAAACGAAGCAATGGCCAGAATTACCGCCAATATCCACCCTCTCGACCCCAGCGCTGTGGCAATCAGGCCCAGCAATGCTCCGGCAATCCACAACACTAGCCACAGGACTGGCGCGCCCGCCCCTACGTGCAACCACGCGTCACTCCGATTGAGTGGCGTGAAAAGAAAAAGGCCAGCCCATGCCCAAAATGCCAGAGAGCAGGCAATACTCAGGTAGCCGATTCCGGTCGCAATCGTTCTTCGGTTCATTGGTCGATAAGGAGCATACCACTCTCGCCGGCGAGGCACGTAAAACAGAATCCGAAGGTATCCGCATATTTCCACGTCGCGAGCGGTTTACCGGCCACCCGGAAGCTTCGTGAGCTAGATCACGTTGGGGACGGATTGGCGAACAATACATCCGGAACCGCAAAATGGGGCCGAATCCCGCACCCCTGCGGATTCGCCCTCGTGAAACCAGATTGAACGTATCTTTAGGCTCCCTACCGCCCCACCAGCACAAACGCGCCCCAATAAAACGGCAGATCCTTGCCGTAGCGTTGCCGCACCGTTTCGCGCTCCTCAAGCTGCGCCTGCCGCAGCGCCTCCGGCTTTTCCATGCCCCCGAGCCATTTCGCGTAGAACAGAGCCATCAGTTCCTGCGTTTCTTTGTCCGGCACAGACCACATGCTCATCATCACCGCGTCGGCTCCCGCCTCCTGCAGTCCGCGCCGCAGCCCGAACACTCCGTCGCTGTTCAACTCCTTTCCCAGTCCGGTCTCGCACGCGCTCAGCACCACGAGCTCCGTCCCTTCAAGATTCAGCTGGCTCGCCTCAAACGCAGTCAAAACTCCATCGTCCACGCCTTGCTCCGGCGCCGCGCCCTCCCGCACGCGATCAGCTCCCGCAAAAAACAGCCCCGCTCGCAGCATCGGATCTTCATTCGGGTTTGCTTGTTGCGCCCGCGCTGCCGCGTTCGCCGTCAGTTCCTCGTCCGTTAAGAAGAATCCGTGCGTGGCAATGTGCACCACACGCGGCCCGTGCGCCTGTGTCACCGTCTCCTTCAGCGCCAGGTCGCCTGTGAACTCGGTCGTCCGCCATCCGGCACTCTTCAGCAGTTTGTCCACCGTATCCACTTCAACCTGTGTGCCCGGCAACGAATTCAGATTACCTCCCTTCAGCTCTCCGCCACGCGACGCCGTCTGTGCCGCATTCTCGGCCGGAATCGACGCGTGCTGCAAGCTCGCCCCAACTCCGGTTGCGCCCCCTCTCAACTCCGCAATCGCTATCCTTTGTTGTGTCGCCGTCAAATCAAACTTCGGATTCCCCACCAGCAGCGCGCTCTTCAACTGCGCGACACGCGCCGGCAGCAGCAGGTCTTTCGTGCTGTTCACAATGCGTAGTTGGTACTTCTCCATCACCATCTTGCCGTCGCCATCGGCCATCAACCCGATTGGAATCGTGTCTAGCACTCCATCCGGCGATACATACACGCGCTTCGCACCTCCCAGCGCCAGCTCCAGCGGTCGCCAGAACGCCGCATACGCCGCGTTCGTATTCGCCACCGCACCTGCCTGCCCCGGCCCAACCGGAGCGGCCTCCACCTTAAATCCGCGCGTCTGCCCCACATCGTAGCGATACGCCAACATGGGTCCCGCTTCCAGGTCCTTGGCTGCGCCCAGCACCACCAACTCCGGCTCCTTGCTCTCCGGCGTCACCACAAGCGCGACATAAATCAGGTCTCCAGTCACTGCAATCCCGGTCTCATACTGGAACCGAATCNNCTCTCCACCATGCCATGAAGCGTGACGACCGCCATCGGCCCCGCCTGCGCCTTCGCGTGCGGGCTCGCCGCCGACTCGCCCGGCTTCAGCGCCCTCTGCACTAGCCGCCACGTCGCAGCATTCTGCGCCTTTTGGTGGCTCATCGCGGCTGACCGTTTCATCAGCGCTTGCTCCAGTGTGTTCGCCTCATCACCCAGTTGGTTGATCTGCGCCTGGTGATTCGCCGTATCTCCCGCGGTCGACTCCAACAGCGCCGCCATCTGCGCCCTGTCGCTGGTCAGCTTGTCGAGCATCTGCAGGGCCTGCGGATCGCCGCTCGCCGCCACCGCCGCCCGCATCGCCGCCGCGCTCTCGGCAATCAGCCCCTTCTCCTCGAGCAGTGCGTCGTACATCTGCCCCGCCAACTCGGGCATCTGGCCGTGATACTTCAGCACAAAGCTGAAAAATAGCGGATGCGCATTATGAAACGCCGCAAGGTAGATCAGCCTTTCCCGCTCGCTCATCGTCGCAGCGTTCGCGCGAAACTCATCCATCAGGTTGCCCAGGTAGGCCTGAAAGTACTGAGCCGCCTGCGCCGGCTTTCCTCCGAAGTAATACAAACCAGCCAGGTCGGCCTCCGCGTCCCGCAGCCCCGGATTGTCCGGCTTCAGATGGGCCTGCTCGACATTCAACACGCGCTGGTACAACGGTTCTGCTTCCGCCAGCTGTTGTTCATCCTTGTAAACTCTGGCCAGCCCTTCCAGCGAATCTGTCAATTGCATGCTGTCCGGCCCGTATGCCTTTTCCAGAATCTCCAGTGCGCGTTTGTGCAACTTCTCCGCCACAGCATGTCCGCCGCCGTCCTCGGCAATCGCTGCCAGCCTGTCGTAACAGTGCGCCAGCCCCACGCTCCAGTCGCCCTTCGCCTTCTGATAGACCGTCGCCGCCAATGTAAATCCATTCGTCGCCGCGTTGTACTTCGACTGCGCCTCAGAGAAACTCCCCGCAGAATGCGCCTCCGACAGAAGAACATCTGCCGCTTTGAAAACCAGGTCGGCCACGCGCACATCCGCCTGTCCGTACTCCTTCAAATAAACCGGAAGCGCGGCATGAAATAGCTGATCGGCCTGGCCAAATTGCCCGTGAGATCCGTAAAGCTCGCCGAGATCGGCCATCACATGCGCCGTCTGGATGTTCGTTGCCCCCAGCGTCTTCGAATCGATCACCACCGCCTGCCGGAACGCCGCCTCCGCGCCGCTGTAGTTCCCAAGATCGGCCTCAATATTGCCCAACGAATCCAGCGAAAGCCCCACATGCGCATCCTCCGCGCGCCAGGTCGCCTGGGCTACTTGCACGGTTTGCTGAGCCAACGGCAAAGCGGCCCCATCATTGCCCTGCGCCAGCAATTGTTGTACCTGCTGCGTCAGTTGCGCCCATCGCGCCTCTTGCCCATGCACCGGAACGAACGCCGCCACCAGCGCACACACCCCACCTGTCCGCATCAGCACTCGGCGGAAAAACACAACTCTACTATGAATCCGCGACACGGCGATCCGACCTCCTCCTGCGTTGGGTGCCTATTCTAAACGCAATTTGCGACAGCGGATCGCGTCTAGAACGGGGAAATGGGGAACCGCAGCCGCCCGGTGATTTGTACCATCGCCAACCCCGTCGCCCTTGTCAAGAATAAACAACCCTCACACCAGCAGCCAGCGGCGAAAAGCCCCAGGCTGCTAGCTGAGAGCTAAAAGCTGATAGCCGCCTTCCCATCCACTGCCGAGCCGTCACCACGTCAAACAGGAAGCCTCCCGCATGCGCCAGGTACCCCGCTCCTCTCGGAATCAATCCAGATAAGCGCCATCTCCGGGAATGCCTCTGGATTATGCTAGATCGTCATGGCGCGAATCGAGTGCCCGGGGGGAGCAGACAACGGGGTTCCGGACGTTTGACCGGCAAGCCGTCAGGCGCCAATCCGGAAGTCGCCAATCCGGAAGTGTCTTTTTGCTCAACAGCTCCCGTGAACCGGCAACCCGGAGTGCATTTCGCTTCGCGCAAAATCGCCGAGTATAAAACCGAAAGGCAACCCAGGATCAATTCTCGGTCGCGGGGGCGGAGAGTGCCCAATTGTATCGATCCCGAAAAACACCGAGGCCATAGGGTCCGGGAGCTTCGAAAAGGGTACGATTTCAGTAGCGATGCACACAATCTGCACACAGGTGCGGTGGAGATCAGGTCTTATCTTGAATGCGGCTTTCTTCCGCCGCGAGGGTGGGAAACCATAAATCCAGGCTGGCATCTGTTCCGTGGTCCCTTTCTTCATCAGTAGATAGCGGTCATGATTGCAGCCGCAATATCCATGGGCCAGTGCGCGACAATCAGCCGCGCCAGCCTCCGCGTGCGCAGATAGATCAGCATCATGACCAGGACGCCGGGAAGAAAGGCGAGGAAGCGGAAGATCAGGAATCGCCAATCGGGAATGAAGGGCTGCCCAGCAGAAGCCGACGATCAGGAAGGCAATCCAAGTGCGGCCTGTGAGCGCCTGCAACCGGGGCAACCTGTGGCGGCGGCTGGTGCTGCCGAAGGGAATCGAAACGTGGTCGTTGACCAGCTTGCAGCAACGGTTGGTGAAGACAGGTGGACGGCTGGTGAAGCATGCCCGCTACCACCGGCTTTTGCTGGCGGAAAGCCATCTGACGAAGCGGCTGTTTGGGAGTATGGTGCGACGCATCGCGACGCTGCCGCTGCCAGCGGGGTAGCCGAAGAGCTTGGAAAATAAACACAGCAGAAAGGGGGGCAAGAGACAGGAGCGGTGTCTGAAGTATCGGCTGCGCGAGCGGAAAATCCTGGTTCCGAAGTAGTTGTCTGCCAAAGCGAGCAACTCTGAACAGACATGCCGCCGCCCAGGCAGCTTTAATCAGTCAGGATGGCCTCAAAAACAGAAACTCAAGTATCGGGGGCTGTTGGATGCCAAAACGGAAATTCCAGTCTATTGCAGTCTAAGCCATTGGATCGTGCAATCTGTGTCACTGCATGGCTGAGTCCATGAAGAATTGGCTTCGGAAAGCGGGGTTCGTACCGCAACGAAAGAGGACATCGAGATGATCAAGAGCAAAGCCTTATTCTGTTTTCCAATTCTGCTGCTCGCCGCGTCGGGTTTGGCGAGCGCGCAGGAGTCCAACCCCACGGCCACGCAGCCGCAGAACCCGTCGAACGCGGCGCCGATGACACAGGTGGGCATGCGCGACGACGTTCCCCTTTACAGAATTCAGGTGGTCGGACGAGACATCCCTGCCATCAACTACTTCCATCGCAACGGTTCCACAAATATCGGCTTTCAGGGCACAAGCCTGCTGCCGCAAGCAACGGGTTCCGCCAAAGTCGAAAGCCGCCTGGGGCGGACATCGATCGATGCCAGTTTCGAAGGATTGATGCCCGCCAACGGTTTCGGGAACGAATACCTGACCTACGTGTTGTGGGCGATTACTCCGGAAGGCCGCCCAATCAACCTGGGTGAGATACTTCCGTCAGGCTCCAAAGATAAGGACCACCTCACGGTTACCACAAATCTGCAGGCATTCGGTCTGATCCTGACTGCCGAGCCCTACTACGCCGTCACCATGCCCAGCGACNNCGCGCGGCGCGTATGCTGAAACCGCGGGACGCCACACCGTGCTCAATCCCATCACCCGCAATGAGCGCTCGCCGCTGGAACTTTACGAGGCTCTCAATGCGGTCCAGATCGCTGAGGCTGCCGGAGCGGGAAAGTACGCCGCCGACACGCTGGCCACATCCAAGACAGCCCTCAAGAATGCGCAGGATCTTGACCTGCACAAGGACAACCGCAAAGAGACCATCACCTTTGCGCGGGAGGCCGTACAGTCGGCTGAAGATGCGCGCATCATCACCATTCGCAAGATAAAGGCTGAAGATGAAGCGGCGCAGTTGCAGGCCAAGAACCAGGCCGAGCAGAACGCCCAACAATCGCAGTTAGCCGCCCAGCAGGCCCAATTGGCAGCCCAGCAGTCCCAAATGGCAGCCGCGGAGCAGGCAGCCGAACGCGCAAAAGCCGACGCTGCGGCAGCGGAAGCCGAAGCCCGGGCACGCCAGGCGCGCGAAGCACAACTGGCAGCAGAGCAAGGTGCTCAGCAAGCCAGTCAGCAGGCAGAGCAGGCGCGCGAGCGGCTCAAGGACCAGTTGAACCAGGTACTGCAGACCACCGAGACCGCCCGTGGCTTGATCGTCAACATGTCCGACGTGCTCTTCGACTTCAATAAGTACACATTGAAGCCGGAGGCCCGCGAAAAGCTGGCCAAGGTCTCCGGGATTCTGCTCGCATATCCCGATCTCAAGCTCCAGGTGGAAGGCTACACGGATAACATCGGATCGGATGAGTACAACCAGAAGTTATCTGAACAGCGCGCAGACGGCGTTCGAGACTACCTCGTTGTGCAAAGTGTTTCCGATGCAAATGTCACCGCAACCGGCTACGGCAAGAACAACCCGGTCGCCGATAACTCCACCAATGGAGGACGAGCCCAGAACCGGCGTGTCGAGTTAGTGGTCTCGGGAGCCGCCATCGGCATTCAGTAAAGCGGGCCCGCAGCCCACTAGGAAAACCAGCCGCCCACCGGCATTGAGTCCTCCCAGAGCCCCGGCTGTGCCCAGACCGCACCGCCTGCGAATCTGACCGGCGTGTCGGACCCCTCGCAGTAGAACACCAGTACTCTGCGGGAACAACACGGGCTGTTCCTCCGGCAGTAGGAACAGCCCATTTCTTTGCAACAGACCATTCTGCTGCAACCGGCCCTTCGTCGAACCGATGCCAGCTTCGCTCATGTTCTTCTCGCTCGGCTCACGGAACCAGACTGAAGAAGGGTGGGCGACATAGAAGTGGAATCAAGAGGCCCGACGAGCCTCCCAGTAGTCTTCGAATTGGCCGTTGAGCTGACAGCATCGTAGGGCGACGATAGCGTTTGCCACTCGGACGGTCCAGAACATGCCAGACTGTTTGAGGCGTGAACCAACGACGGTCTTGCATCCGGCTTCGATTACACCGGAACCGACGACCAAGTGCTGCCGGCGAAACTTGGAATAACGCATACGTTCGGCATTTCTCTCAAAATAGTTTGTCTCGGTGCGAAGCTTCTCGATGACTTCTGGATTGGTTGAATCGATGGCGCGAAGGGTTCCTATCATTCGGTGGGAGCTCTTCTAAAATGGAACCGTATACCACCGCACCTGCGAAAATCACCCCAGGCAGAAAAGATAAACGATGTTCCCACAGCGTAACAAATACGAAATGATCATGATATTTGAATCGATTCAGATAAAACGAGCGATCTCGTATCGCTGTTCTGCGTCGCCAGCCCCGTAACCCAATTCAACTGGTCGTAGGTGTAAATGGCCTGGTATCCGTTAGGATAGGTCGCCGTGGTCAGATTGCTGGCCGGGTCGTAGGCCGTTACGCTGGGTGCTCCAGGTCTCGATTCTGAGACCTNNCTCCCCGAAAACGCCGCGGCGTCAGGGAGCCTTGTGCCCCCATCTCAATTCGAGTTCAAGGCTCGCTCAATCTATGCGCTGATCGAGGCGAGCGCGTTGGCAATAGATTTGCCAGCGGTGTAAGTATCGGCGCTGCCACC
>PLKU01000182.1 GCA_003140705.1 Acidobacteriaceae bacterium | reverse complement strand
CCATGCCGTCGCACACGACATAGATGCCGATTGTCTCGTCGTAGCCGAGGAAGTCTTCGTTATTGGTGCGGACACAGCCAATGTCGCTGAGCGCTGAGACGGCAATCCGATTGGAAGGGGGACAAACTTTAGACGAAGACGCAGCATTCGAGGCCGCGGCGACCATCGGTTCGGCTGGTGCTTCGGGTTGCGACGGATCGCTTGTGTATTCGTCGTTCATCGGCTCGTGGCGAGTTTGATGTAGATGAGGTTGTAGNNGCTGGATGAGCAACCTTCAGCGAGCGACGTTGGAAACGCAATGGAAGCTCCTCATGAATTCTGGATTCAGCAATGGAGCTCCGGGTCCTGAGGCGTCAAGCAGTACGATTTCAGGCGTTTGGTTGTTGAAGCTAAAGGAAAACTTCAGGCGATTGGGAGAGACCTGGGGAGCCCCGAAGCCGAAGTGGAAGACAGACCACGATCCGGTCATCGCGGGCGCCGTGTTCTTTTGAGTCTTGAGGGTAATGTTGCTTGAGGGTTGGGAGACCCAGTGGAAGGTGACCGATTCGCCGCTGTTCTTGAGTTGTTTGCCGTCGATATTCAGCACCGCATTGGAGACATCCGGGGCTTTGACTTCAGTCAGGGTGAAGTCCAATGAGGGCTGGTTTCCACCAGAAGAGAAGAGGCCGTTCGAGATCCTTTGGGCGTTGTTGAGGAAGGTGATGAACGATGGGCTGATCTTGACCGTGGATCCGGGAGCCGGCACGTACTGAGAACCCTGCAAGACAACGAGGGGACGAAGGGTGGCGTTGTAGAACTGCGCAAACGAACCCGATCCAGGAGCGAAGACCTGGGAGACCTCTTCAGTAGACGCTTCGACAGAAGATTGGGGATTGAAGGGGAATTTGGCGAGAACGGGCGCGATCTGCGCACAGAAGTTCTTGGCTCCGCCGCCGGCAGCGGACGCGGGAGCCTGGGCAGCCAGTTCCTGGGCAGACTTGATGGGAGCCTGGAGGAGATTGAAGCTGATCTTGTCCATTCCACCGGTGGGGTCGGGGAGAAATGAGTTGCGCAGGTTCTCCGCAGCCTGTTCACCGGCAATCGCAGCCTGCGTGACAGGAATGGCTGCGGATGGGTCATTTGCATTGGTGGGATTGAGGGTCAGATTCTTGATAACCCCTTCAAGAGCCTGCAGAGATTGAATGTAAGCCTGGTTCGATGAGACAATGAGCCGGTTGTCAGGGATGGAAGATGGCACCACGGCCTGCGGCGCTTGGAAGGCGTTCGAGATATCGATCGAGGAGACGCCGGTGTTGAATGAGATGAGCGAGAACAGCTCAAGCAGCGCCGAGGTATTGGAGTCGAGTGCGCTGAGCTTGGTGCCGGCATCAGGGAAATTTCGATAAGTGATGAATTGAGCCTTCGTCAGGTAGCTCCGCCAGGTTTGGATGTAGTCAGCCGTGTAGGCGGACTTCAGCTGGGTGGAGAGAGCCGCGCGGTCGATTGGGGGGCCGGAAGAAGGGCCAAGAACCCATTCTTCTCCACGGAAGTAGGGATCGGGATGCAGGATGGCATCCTGCATGAAAGTGAAGCCATCTTTGCTAAAGGCTCCCGGTACAGGGAAACTATCGACAATATATTGCGCGGAGCCAGGGAACTTGCCGTTGAAGTTGAAACCGGGGACCTTGTGATTGGCGGCTGCCAGCATGCTTTGATAGACGTGCTGGAATCCCTGGAAGCCATTCAGATAGGCACGAGCCTGGGCGACAATTACGTCGTTCCGGTATCCGCCGCTGCCGGAAAGGCATCCAGAGGCCTCAGGGAGCAGGCGAGCGTAGAACTCGAACTGAGCTTGTGCGAGACGAGCGACATCAGATGAAGGCGCTCCATTGCCCGTCCATTCTGCGAGCAGGGCAGAGGGCAGGAAATCATTCGTGTCCTGCGCGGAGTCAGGGTCAGGATTGGAGACCGTGATGATGTAGGCCTTGAGCGGCCTGTAGGTTGCGCTGTAATCGGCATCGGGGGTGGGTGCCAAGGGTACGGCGCGGAGCTTGGCGAGGATGTTCTCCTGCGTGGGCGCCAGCAGAAGCGTACGGAACTTGTTGGAGTAGGCCTGGCATGCGACTGGGTAAAGGGCATCGCCGCGATACAGCCCGAAGCGGCTCATGAGGGGCGGACCATCCTTGCGATAAGCGCCCAGCTGGTCCAGGATTGCCCGGAGTTTGTCGAGGGTATCCAGATCGGCTTGTGAGGCGAACATGGTCGGTGAGGCGGGAGAGACTTGTGCGCTTGCGGCCGCGGCGGCGCGCTGCTCGAGCGAGCGATTGCGGAAGAACGAGATTGTGACGAGCGTCAGAGCTATGAGGATGATTGCGCAGGTAACAGCAAGAAGCGTCCGTTTGAGATAGCTGGTCCTGGTGCTGGAGCGGCTTGCTTCAAGGGCCGACTTGTCGGCAAGCAGGATCTTCGAGAACAAATGAGGAAGGAAGACCCATTGCGGAACCTTGCGTGTGCCTCCTCTCCTTGGTTGCGGGGTTGGGGCCTGGGGAGCCTGGACCGAGGCGAGTGAAAAAATGCGGGTCGCACCAGCGTCGGCGGAGGGGGTGGAGACTTGCGGCTGAGCCGGGCCGATGTCGAGGACGTCTTCGACCAGGTGGGCGCGCATTCCAGCGAAGAAAAAGCCGCGCAAGAATGGGTTGACCCCGATTTGACTGGGACGTGCGACCTCGGCAAGGAAAGAGACGATGCCAGCGCGGAGTTTGCGGAGGTCGCGGGGAAATTCATAGGCCCTGGCCAATTCCTGGAGTTCGCCACCGCGGGAAAGGATGTCCAGACGGAATTCTGAGAGGGCAAATAGAAGCTGGTCGAACTTAGAGCTAATGAGGGCGGTAGCCTGCTCTGTATAGAGACCCGAACCAGTGTGAAGCGATGACAGAAGGGAACCGATGGGGAGCTTGACTTCTTCTTCAGAGAGGTGGCTGACGTATTCTGCAAAGGGTGTTACGTTATCCAGCTTGGTGAAGAGAACGTAGATGGGGAGCGAAATGCCCAGAGTCTGAGAGAGTTGGCGGAGTCGCTCATTGAGCGTTTGAGCCAAGGCTCGAATCTGCTCAGAGGTATTGGGCGCCAGAATCCGCTCGATGCTGACGCAGACGACAACGGAACGTGCGGGGAGGCGGCTGTCTGAGGAGAAGACCGAGCCGAGCCGTGCCGGGATCGTGGCTTTGAGAAGCCGGGTCCACAGGGCAGGCTGGCGCAGGAGTGCGCCTCCAGCCTCTGCCACAACGTAGTTGCCAGCCAGCCAAAGATTGGCAAGCTGTGTTGGAACGATCACTCCATCGCGAAAGACGTTGCCGGCAAGTAGCTCAGGATCAAGGCCGGACTGAAGGACCGTCTGGGTTTTGGCGGAATTCTCATCACCAATGACATAGATAAGTGGCATGGCGGCCAGGGACTTGACGCCGGCTCGTCCTGCCTGCCGAATTCTCGCATCCGCATCGCGAAGGAGCGTACTGAGGTTGACGGCGTCGGGCGTATCCGGGCCTGCCGCATCCGCGGCGCCCTTGCTGATCTTGTATAAGTACCAAACAACAAACGCTGTGGTTAATGCTCCCAGCAGGCCGAGAATCACGCAAAACAGGATGAGCTTTGTGCCTTCAAAGTGGAGGACGAATCCTCCCCAGATGACGAGCGCAAGGTATACGAGAAAGATAAGCGTCCCAATCAGAATCCGTTTCACAGGGAGACCTCCTGGAGGCCGGGCGCCTTGGAGGATGGCCCTGTTGTTGCCAAAACGGTGGGAGAATGCTCGTTGACGCTGGCGGCGGTGGGCATCGATTGGCCGAGAATCAGCACATAGCCGACGTAAGCCAGCAGAGTGAAGACGGCAAGGAGGATTGCAGCGATGGCCAACACGCGCACCCAGGAATCGGCCTTGCGTCGCGGCGGTGCGGCAGGGGTTTCTGAAGGGCGAAAGAGCCTGAATGAGCCACGGATGCGGGAGATCTTTTCGCGGATGCGATGGAGGATGGAGTGAATCTCAGATGCATCGCCGAAGGCGAAGCGGCCGCGGTAACCGAGCAAGAGGCAGAGGGCATGCAACTCCAGCACGTCGGCGACCTCTTGTGATTCGGGGCGATTGAGCAAATCGGTCACGTTACGAAAGAAATACTCGCCGGCAAAATGACCGCCGAACATCTCTTCCTGGAGTGGCCGGCGGGCCCAATCCGCAAAGGTGGGGTCTTTGGAATTCAGGACACTTTCATCGAGGAATCCGATCATGGCGTAGATGGCCATTTTGGAAGCCTCATCACTGTACCCCATGGCAGAGGCATCTTTGACGGCCGCGGAGATCATCTTACGCAAAGTGGCGCGAAAGGAGTCTGCATTTTCAACGCGTTGAACAAAGAATCGTGTTCGAAGGACGACAGTGAATACCTCCTGAAAGGCCAGAGCCAGATCATTGGTTTTCATCTCTTGGGGAGCAGAGGCTGGAGAAGAAGTCATGCGGATGTCTCCGTAATGATGGTGATGTCAAAGGTGGCGTCACCGAGGTCGCCGGGTAGATAGACGCCGACCTGCTTGGTCTGCAGTATATGCTGCCAGCAAGCACCGCTTTGGGAGACGGCGAAGTAGTGCATATCCGCCTGTGCATGAAGCGCGGCGGGTGGGACCGGGAGATGCATCAATTCCAAACCGGGGAGAGCGCGCTGGACAAGCTTGGCAACGCCCTCAGCCGAGCAGACCTTGACGAGCGCAGGAGTCTGGCGCAGGATGAGCGAGTCAGTGATCGTGGATCGCACGCCAAAGATCCAACGGGCACGGCGCAGGCAACGCTCGTCCTTCACCTCGGCGGCATAGATGTAATTGTCAGCCTTGCGGAATTGCAGAGCGACAGTATTGGATGGGGCGACGATCTCGAGGTAGCGGCGGATCAGGGAATCAAGTTCTTTGAAGGTGATTGCAAGATCGCGATGATCGTATTTTGGGATCTCGCTCCGGTTCGTTTCGAGGGAAAACGTGCTGAGGGCTCCGGCGAGGCGGACCAGGTCGCGGTACACATCTTCCGGGTGACTTCGACGGTCCTGCAGATGATGGCGCAACGCTGGAAGCGCCGAGCAGAGAGCGTGAAGGAACCAGTAATTGGACACGTCGAGCGCAGACGTGCCGAGCTCGAAGCGGCCGGAGCTCAGCCTCATGTTGCGCGTGGATTCAATCTTCTCTTCGATGGCTTGCGCTAACCGGTGGAGGAGAAGGACCAGGCTCTCGCACGCGCCGATGCGCAGGCATGGTGGAATAAAGTCCGTGTCGCTGGTAAATCCTCCTGTGCCATCGCGCACAATGCGGGCGATGGGGAAGGAGACGATGTCGTTGGAAAGCTGAGCCTGGCTGAGGAGCACGAGGTTTTTTCGGGCAAAGGATACGTTGTACTCTCCCTGACCAACGGAATCGTCGCGGAGTTTGCGTTCGACGGCGCTGTAGCGCGTGTTGGCGCCGCCTGCAAGGTCGCAGTCAAGTCCCTGGTCGATGCGCGGCGGGATGGCCAGGTAGAGCAAGATGTCGCTGTCCGTCGAGGAGAAGAGATCCTTGAGCTGGACCGGTTCCGGGGCTGAGTCGCAGTCGGGCAGATCGAAGATGAGACCATCTGGCAGGATGCCGGATGCATACGTGAGGATGGCCAGACCGTTACGAAGGGCTTCAACGTCGAGAGAATAATGAAGGAATCCCCAGGGCTCCTGGCGAAGATTGGAATTAAGGAACCAGAGAGTGTCTTCGAAGTACCGACTCTGAGTCTGGAAATGATGTGGACCGAGGTGCATCCCTTCAGACCAGACGACCCGCGACAGGAACTTCATAATAGGGACACCGTAGGCGTGAGTTAGAAATCTGGTTCGATTCCGGATCGATGGGCAGCGCATTCCATCGACAGTGCGAACAACTCGACTGAAAGCGCGTGCCGCCTAAAGGGGACGGGATTGGCAGACCATTTATTGGTTCACTCGTCCGAAATGGCAGGGCGCAAACGGATTATACTCAAAATCTTTTTGGGTAAATAGGTAAATCGGGAGCAAGCAATGATTTATGCTACCCGCAACGTACGGAGGTCATCCGCATGGACAAGCCGACGACACCCGCTGGACCNNTGGCCTGAGGAATCAGACGCAGAGCAGGGGTTTGGAGCAACGGGCGTTTTCCAGACGGTGAAGGCACCGGAGCCAGTGCAAGGTTTGACAGCCGGCCCGAAACCGGATCAAAGTGCACCGGGAATTCGAGCGAACGAAGGTGCAAGCGCAGGGCCTTTATTAGGTTCCAAGCCAATGGCGGAGCCGGTGGTCCACAAGGTAGTGCTGGGCGGGGGGCCAGCAGTGGGTTCGACAGAATTGCTGGATCGGATTCGGTTGGCTAGTGCGGAGAAGGCACCGACAACTGCGCCCAGCGGAAAAGGCAGTGGAGGCTTCACAGAGCTGTTGCGCACCTTGGAAAGCGAGAAACAGGCACCGGCAGCCACGGCTGCACCCGCGCCTGAAACGGCTCGCCCCGCATCGGATGCGGGATTCACTTCGTTGTTGCGAACTTTGAGTGCGGCGGAGCCCGGGACAACTACTGCTGAGCAGCAAAAGACAGTGAGCCAGCCTGCCGCAGTGTTTACTCAAAATGAACCCAAGAAGGCGCCGGCGGCTCCAACCCCGGGCAGCTTTACACAGGTCCTGCAGGCAACGTCAATGAACGATCCCGCGTTGGGCGCCTCGCAGACATTTGGCTCGGGAATGGGTGCGCCCGCAGCAGCCAGCGCACAGGGCCCGGTTGAAAGCAAGCCGGGAACATTTACGCAGCTATTTGGAAGTATTGGCGGCGCAGAGGCAGGTCCAGCTGCTCCCGTTCCGTCCGAACAGACGACAACAGATTCCTCGCGCGGGAGCGCTGGTTCATTTACCCGGATGCTTTCACTTGAACCGCCAACTACGCCTGTCGCGCCTCCCGCTTACCAGGAGCCGAAACCCGCACCGGGAAGCTTGGATTATGGCCTGACTCCTGGGACAGGCGGAACGGGACGGCCAGCTGCGACCGGCAGCGACCCGTTTGCCACTCAACCCTTCTCAGAGGCGCCACTAGTCCAAAGTCCTCCACAAGCAGGTGGGGTTGGCATTACGCGGCTGATTCAAATGCTTGATGAGCCCTCAAAAGCGCCGCCACCGCGTAGGGAAGAGGCCCCGCCACCCCCGCCGCAAGGTCCGGGTCCAGGGGTGTGGACGCAGACATTCGCCGCTTTGGGCGCGGCGAATGAGCCCGCAGCACCCATGGGCAAGGCACCGGATCTGATGCCGACGCAGTCTGCGCCACCGGCAGCGTCATTTCCGCCCCCACCTGAAGTGCATCCAGCGGTGAGCGTCAGTAGCGCTCCAACTCCGGCTGCGGGTCCAAGTGAGTTTACGCGGATTCTTGACGCCTCGCGCATCCGGGAGATGGCAATGCGGGGCGGGCAGGTTCCGGCTGCAGAGTTACCGGCCGCGTCGGCTGCGCCGCCGTCTCCGACGATGCCGAGTTATCCGCTTCCGGCTTCTCCACCAGTCGTTGGAATGCAAGGCGGGGGGGGGGTGCCTCGTCCGGTTGTTTACCCTCCACAAGTTCCACAGGCCCCTGCGATGTATGTCCCGCCTCCACCAATGCCGCAGACGCCAGGGATGTATGTACCGGCTGCGCCGCCGATAGCGGCCCCACCACCGCCGCCCGCGGCGAAGCCTGCCCAGGCTCCCGCCGGAAAGCTGCAACAGTTGGTGCCGGTGCTGCTGATCGTGGTGATCGTTTTGCTCGTCGTGCTGATTGTGACAGTGCTCTTTTTGATGAAACACTAGCGGCGAGTTCAAACCCGCGGAGGCGGAATGCAAGTGATTGAAGACTCATTGGAATTTTGCACGACCGAACTGGGATCTATGCGTTTGGACGGAGGAGCTGCCATTGGCCGAAAAACGGCTTGGGAGTGGCGCTTTTGCCGTAAAGTTGTCGTCCTTTGAACGTGACTGAGTACAAGCGCCGGATTGCGTCGGCCCCATACGTTTGGATGATGGTTTCATCGTCGGGGCAAAAGACATCCAGCTTGTCATCAAAATCTTCTTTGAATGTCTCCTGCTCTCCGTGAGGGATCAAGGGAACTCCCATCCGCTGGTTTAGGTAGTGCTGTACATCAAAGAAGAACCGGCTCCGCGTATGCTCCTGGCCATGGCGTCCCTCCCGATCGACTACGCGAACGTTTGAGGATGGATCGGCCGCGGGAACAATGCCGTAGAGGTCGTAGTCGGAGTGCACGTAGGACGCGGCTGCCCGGTTGCTCGACACGCTGAGCAGGACGCAGCCATACCGCTGGTGGGAGGGGTCCATCTGAACTGAGTACTGCTTCCCGTTGGGAAACCAGGGCGGCAACGGGCCTGGCTTGGGAATGTTACAGAGGGGTTTGAATTTGAGTCACTCCTTAACGATGTCCGCTGTATCGTCAAAGGCGGCGAGCATTCCGTCAATTTCTAGATTGACGACCAGGCCGCCCGGCAGGGTGACATCCTGGTCAGCGGTCTTGGCTTTGCAATCGATCCGCTTGGGAACGTACCCATGGACGCCGATGTACTGCTTGCCGGCAGGATTTGAGGCACGAAACAATATCCAAACCCTGAACTGCTTTGCCTTGGCGGCATCGCGAAATTCCGTGATATCGATTGGGCGCATGTAATCCTGAACGGACATGCGACGTTCTCCTCTCTTGAGGAACATGCGGCTTGCTGACTCGGCCAACAAGCCTCTTGCGGACTCAAACTGGTTGTGCAAGCAGGATGATCAGTTCCATTTGCGGGTTGAGCAGTTCTGCCGGCGCATAGACGGCAAAGTTGCGCGCGCGCTGAACCGATTCCCAAACAGGGCCACCCTGCTCGATGGCGAAGTACTGGTGGCGCAGCTTAACCGGGATGGATCGAGGCGGAGTAGGTACGTGCTGGAGGCGCAACCCGGGCAAAGCGTTGCGGATCAAGGTCTCAAGTTGTGTTGCCGAGCATGCCTTAAGTAACTGAGGGGTGCGGTCGATCAGGTCAGCTTCGCGGATATCGGCGGAGATGGCGAGATAGAAGCGTGAGCCCTCGAAGTAAGCATCCTTGTCGATTGATGTTGCATAAATAGTATCCCTCACCATCTTGAGCGGGAGCGCGATGAAGTTACTTGGGACAACCGTTTCAAGCATGATACGGATGAGGCGATCTAACTCGCCAAAGCAGGCGCCGAGCTGTTCGTGGTTATAGGCAGGCAGGTCCTTTGGGGCGATTTTGCTGGAGAAGGCTGTCAACGCGCCAGCCATATCAGAGAACTCGTTGAAGAGCATCTCGGGCTGAATATTGGTGGATTCGAGGAAATGGCGAAGGACGGGAAGATGGCTGTTGATCGTATAGAGCAGCCAGAAGTTAGCCACGTCGGAAGCGCCAAAATCAGCCAGCGATTGGTTCTTCTGTCGGCGAGTGCCGGAGAGCTGACTGCTCCGGGCAACAAGTAACTCAACCATGTTGCTGAGAATGCGCTTCAGGGTGGGGTGGGCGTGGATGTCAATGAGCGGGGGAATGTAAGTGGGGTCAACCTGATAGATGCCGGTCTCAGAGCGGAGAATGCGCATGCATCCGAGAAGGACTGACCCCTCGCGGTTTTCGCCTTCGGCAAGAATCTGAAGGTTCTTGCGCGCAACCTGGACTGGCTTTTCGCCGCTCCCGGTGTTCTCATCGCGGACCATCTGCAGTTGAGAAAGGAAGCGGGTACTGACCCGGCCACGATCCACTGAGACATTCATTCCGCCTTGCAGATATTCGGGAACCGCAAGGAAAAAGGTGCAGCTTTGCCGGCCGTCCTGGAAGCACTCGTCCAATACGCGGGCGGGCGGCGGATACTCTGACGCCGGGATGTCGACGGGCAGGGCATCTGGGAAGATGCCCGAGGCGCGAGTGACTGCCAACCGGCCCTCCGACAGGGCCTTGGTGTCGATTTGTATCTCGCGAAATCCCCAGGACCTGGCGTTGAGGGAGTCCAGGTAGAACCGGGCGCTGTCTTCAACGAAGCGCTCCTGCGCCTGCAGGTGCTGAGGCGAAAGGAAGGTGCCTTTGGACCAGATGACGGGTTGAAGCTGTCGCATGTGCTCAGCAACCTCGGCTGAGATGTGATGTTACCGGTTTAGCCAAGACGGTGTCCAAACCGGAAGCTGTAAACCATAGTGAAAAGCGCTAGAATCTTCGAATAATCGTCGCACAGTTGTCAACGTGAGGGTAGAAATATTTTTCTGCTGCTTATATTCGAAACTTAGGTTTAGGGTTAATATCATGCTGTCGAAGATTCCTCTGGACAGCCCTCACATTTTGTGGTTTCTTTGACACTGTCAATTGCCCCGTTTCACAGGAGGTTTATGGCTAGAGAGAGTTCGCAGCAGAAGCTGAGTCGCGTCCGGGCACCCCGGGTGCAAATCACCTACGATGTGGAAGTTGGAAATGCCATCGAGCTGAAGGAATTGCCGTTCGTGATGGGAGTGTTAGGCGATCTTACAGGACAGCCCGAGCAGCCGCTCGCGGCATTGAAGGATCGCAAGTTTGTTGAGATTAACCCCGATAACTTCGATAGCGTGCTGAAGGGAATGGCGCCCCATCTGCAGTTCTCAGTTGAGAACAAGTTGAGCTCCAAGGCTGGGCAGGTCGGCGTCAACCTGCACTTTGAAAGCTTCGATGACTTTTCGCCCGCCAAGGTGGCCGAGCAAGTAGGTCCTATCAAGGAGCTGATGGATCTACGGACACGGCTTTCGAACCTGCGTGGAAGCTTGCAGGGCAATGACAAACTCGATCAGGCACTTTTCGACGCGGTCTCAAAGACGGAAGAACTGAACAAACTGCGTTCCGAGATTGGTGCACCGGCGGAAGGAGACAAGCATGAGTAGCCCAGCGAATCCTGTCGCGGCGCAGTCCGCTGAAACACAGACCACTGAGGTATCCCTGCTGGACCAGATAGTGGCCCAGGGGCGTTTTGGCAAGGACACCCTTGCCCAGGAACGCGGCAAGGATATGGTTAAGGAGTTCATCAACCAGGTCCTTGAAGGGCACATGACGTTGACCCGCGATGCAGAGGCGACGATCGGCGCCCGCATTGCGGATATCGACCGGTTGATCTCGCTGCAGCTTAACGAGGTCATCCATCACCCTTCGTTCCAAAAGCTGGAGGCCACCTGGACTGGGATCAGGCATCTGGTGATCAACAGCGAAACGAGCGAGATGCTCAAAATCAAGCTGCTGAATGCCTCGAAGAAAGATTTGTTGAGGGATTTGCAGCGTGCGCTTGAATTCGATCAGAGCGCTCTGTTCAAGAAGGTTTATGAAGAGGAATTCGGCGTGTTCGGCGGCGCTCCTTTCGCGGCGCTTGTGGGCGACTATGAATTCGGGCGCAGCGGAGAAGACATCGAGCTACTGGAGAAGGTTTCCCAGGTAGCTTCGGCGGCTCATGCGCCATTCCTTTCCGCGGCGTCGCCGGAGATGATCAACCTGAGCGAGTTTGGCCAAATGACGGGAATTCGCGACGTGGGTAAGGTTTTCGACAGCACCGAATATGCCAGGTGGAAGGGATTTCGGGCAACGGATGACTCCCGCTACGTGGCTCTTACGCTGCCTCACGTGCTGATGCGTGAGCCATACGGCAAGGACACGCGGCAGATTGACGAGTTCGCCTTTGAAGAAGGAGTCGACGGCAGGGATCACTCAAAGTATCTCTGGGGCAACGCCGCGTATTCCCTGGCTGGGCGATTGACCAATTCATTTGCGCGGTTCGGCTGGTGCGCATCGATTCGCGGCGTTGAGAACGGGGGCCTGGTGGAAGCACTGGCCACCCACAACTTCCGCACCGATGAAGGCGACGTGGCACTGAAATGTCCGACGGAAGTTGGCATTACCGATCGTCGTGAGAAGGAACTTGCCGACCAGGGCTTTGTGCCGCTGGTGCATTGCAAAGGCACAGACTATGCCGCCTTTTTCAGCGTGCAGACGTGCAACAAGCCGAAGCTCTATGACAAGGCCGAGGCGAATGCCAATGCGAGGCTTTCTGCTCAGCTCCCGTATATGTTGGCTATGGCGCGTTTTGCGCACTACCTGAAAGCCATGATGCGGGATAAGTTGGGCAGCACGATGAGCCGATCACAGGCTGAGCTCTTCCTGAATCAGTGGATCGCCAACTATGTGATTGCTGACGATAATGCCTCGCCAGCGGCAAAATCAGAGAGACCGCTTCGCGAAGCTCGCATTGAGGTTGTAGAAGTTGCCGGCAAGCCTGNNCTTCCAACTGGATGAACTGACAGTTTCCTTGAGACTTGTAGCGGATCTGCCGCAGCCTGCGGGCAAGTAGATTTCGTTGCTCTGCTCTCTGAACCCGGAATCCCCAACCGGCCTTCATGCAAGGTCAAACACGAAAGGAATGTCACATGGCAGTTGATTATTTCTTGAAGCTCGACGGCATTCAAGGCGAGTCGGCGGACAAAAACCACACGGGTTGGATTCAGATTATGTCTTTCAGCTGGGGTGCGAGTCAGGTAACGTCAGTTGCTGGGACGGGCGGCTCGGGAGCCGGCAAAGTCGATCTTTCCGACTTCAGCATCATGAAGCACCTCGACAAAGCGAGCACACCGCTGTTCAAGTCGATCGGGGCCGGCACACACGTTAAGACGGGGAATCTCGAGGCGGTGAAGTCGGGTGCCGGCGGCAAGCCGTTCCTCAAAGTCGACTTCAAAGAGCTGTTTGTGACGTCGCAACAATTGTCGGCGTCGAGCGAGATTCCGACAGAGAGCGTTTCATTCAGCTACAACGAAATCAAGATCGAGTACAGCACGCAGAACGAACAGGGAATCGTGACTACCACGGGATCGGTGACCTACAACGTGAAGGGGAACCAGGTCACCTAGCATACAATGACACCACTTGCGCTTTACCGCGAAGGAAAGCTGCGGGAGGCCATCGCGGCGCTTGGCGAGGAGTTGAGGGCAAACCCACTCGACGCCAAGCGCCGTACGTTCCTGTTCGAGCTTCTACTGTTTGCCGGCGAGTTTGACCGGGCAGAGAAGCAGTTGGACGTTTTGGCGGGAGCAAATCCTGGGTCAGCGATGGGGCTTCTGCTGTATAGAAGTGCGCTGCATGCTGAGCGCACCAGGCAAGCTATGTTTGCCAACCATGAAATGCCCCCCTCAAAGGACGAGGCTGTGCATGGCGGAGAGTTGAACGGAACCGCGTTTAGCGAGTTCCGTGACGCTGATCCACGCATCGGCGCCAATCTTGAAGTGTTCCTGGCTGGCAGTTACACGTGGATTCCCATCCATTATCTCCGCAGACTCGAAATTGAGCCTCCGACGAACCTGCGCGACCTGGTGTGGGCGCGGGCTCGCGTCGACACCAGTGCTGACTTTCGCCTCCAGGAGCTTGGCGAGGTTCTTCTTCCAGTGCTAAGTCCGCTTTCGTTTCACCATCAGGACGAGACCGTGCGGCTTGGTCGAGAGTCGGCATGGGAAGCGAACGACGAGTTCGGGGAAATCCCGTACGGCGCCAAGATGATGGTTGTCGACGGGGTCGAGATTCCGCTTCTTGATATTCGCAACGTGACGTGGTCTGCTCCGGAGAAGGAGTCTCAAGATGCCTCTGCGTGAGGATCTGCTTACGCCGATTGCAGGACAGAATCCATCGGGCGAGGACCTTTACTATGACAAGGTCTTTTCTCAAATCAAGGAAGCGCGCAAGGAAGACGAAGAGGACCTGCCTGAGGGCGATTGGGAACGTTCGCAGAAGAAAAAAGCCGATCATCGAGCGGTGATCAAGCTGGCGGGCGAAGCGCTGGCCAAGAGGAGCAAGGACCTTCGCCTGGTTGGCTGGCTGGTTGAATCGCATTTAAGAGTTGACGGTCTTTCGGTATTGACCCCGGGGATCGAGTTGTTTCAGTCGATCCAGGAGACTTTCTGGCCCACGTTCTATCCCGTTATCGAAGAGGGTGATGACTTAGAACTGCGCATGATTACGGTGGAGGCAGGGGCCGCTCTGATCGCCGCTGCCGTACGCAAATTGCCGCTGACAAAGAGCGGCCTGAGTTTTGAAGACTATCTGCAATCTCGCGTCGTTGGCCATGAAAAAGACGCGACTAATGACGCGAAGATGGAAGCGCGGCAGGACGCGATAGCCCACGACAAACTGACTGCCGAGGATTTCGACACTGCATTTGCAGCGAGTCCGAAGAGTCTCTACTCCTCGGCGGACGCTGCCTTCGCGGAAGCGCTCGAGGCAGCGGAGCGGCTGGACGAATTCCAGCGGGAGAAATACGGGGAAAACTCTCCAAACCTGTCCAAGATGATGGAGGGGCTTGGAGAAGTTCATCGAGTGGTTGAATCGCTGCTGAACGAGCGGCGCAAGACGGAACCGGATCCCGTGCCAGTTTCGGAGGCAACCGCCGCGGAGGGAGAAGGTCAGGAGGCCGGTGCAGACGGTGCGGTGCTGGATGCGAGTGGCCAGCCATCGAGCCAATCGATTCGACGCAGAGGCGCGACTGCCGGACAATTAAGCGGTGTGGCCGACGCCTACGGGCTAGTTGTGGAGAGCGCGGAGTTTCTCTTTCAACAGGATCCGAATTCGCCAATTCCGTATCTTGTCTGCTCGGGATTGCGGCTGGGCGAAACTCGAATGCAGGGAGAATCGCCCGCGCCGGGTTTTGCCGTGGGGCCGAGCGCAGAAGTCAGGCAGTCGCTTCGGGCGCTGGCCAATAGGGGCGACTGGCATCAATTGCTGCGTGAAGCTTTGCCGATACTGGCCAGCGAGTGTGCCAGGAGCTGGCTGGATTTGCACCGATACATCTGGCGTGCCGGCCAAGAGACCGGTGCGACTGCGATCTCGGATGCTGTGGTGGGAACGGTGAGAAGTCTTCTTGTCGTTCGGCCTGAGTTGCGTCATTGGACCCTTGAAGACGATACCGGGGCAGCAAACCCTGAGACACAACAATGGCTGGATTCAACCGTTCTCCAATAGCGCGGTTGCAGTAATTTCGGGAGGATAAGTTGGCCAGGGCAAAGTCCGAAATTCTTGTTACGCAATCCCTGATCGATCGGCTATCGAATGTCGAGCAGTGGCCGGAGACACGTGCTTCCTCAATCAGCATGTATCGGGATTCGATGAAAAGGGACCTGGAGTGGCTGTTGAATACGCGGAAGCCGGTGATGCCGGAGCTCGAATCTTTTCCCGCAACGGCCGCTTCAATCCTGAATTATGGATTTCCGGACATTCACAGCTTCGATGGCTCCGCGGGAAAGGAACAGAATGCGCTGAGTGCGGCACTGGAGAAATGCATCAGGCATTATGAACCGCGAATCAATCAGCCGCGTGTTTATTTGACCTGTTCCGACGCTTTGAGCCGCAGTTTGCGGTTTCACATAGAGGGCCAGATTACGTACGAGAACATGAACGAAGAAATTAAATTCGATACAGTACTGGAACTTATCAGCGGCGAGTACGAGGTGAAGTAAGCGATGCGCGAGGAAATGCTCGAGTACTATGAGCGCGAATTGACCTATCTGCACCAGATGGGTGGAGAATTTGCGCGCAAGTATCCCAAGGTAGCGGGAAGGCTTTTACTCGACCCGGATCGCTGCGATGACCCGCATGTGAATCGACTGCTGGAGGGATTCGCTTTTCTTGCCGCCAGAATTCATCGCAGAATTGATGACGATTTTCCCGAGATTTGCGAATCGCTGACCAGGGTGATTCACCCTGGGTATCTTCGTCCAACGCCCTCGATGACGATTGTGGAATGCCAGCCAGATCCTGCGCAGGGAAAGAAGACAGCAGGGATGCGGATCCCGCGAGGGACACAGCTTGTTTCCAAGGTGACAGTGGATGGGTTGCCCTGCCGCTTTCAAACTGCGTATGACGTCGATCTTTGGCCATTTTCGGTTGTGGCTGCGGAGTGGCGGCAACCGGAGCGGATGCAGCGGCCACCGCGGGGCACTGGCGGAGTGCAGGCTGCAGCGGCAGCCCGTTTGCGGCTGCGGTGCCAGAAGGATGTTGTCTTCGCAGGGCTCCCGCTTTCCAGGCTGCGCTTTCATCTGGCCGGAGATGCAAGCGTGGTGTATTCGCTCTATGAGCTTTTCTCAGAGAAATGTATCGAGATTCAGCTTCGTGATCCAAATGATGAAAAGCGGCTGATTGCGCTCGAGCCTGAGCGGCTTCGCATGGCCGGGTTCGATGCCGATGAGAGCCTGCTGCCGTTCGTGCGCCGGTCAATGGATGGTCATCGGCTTCTTCAGGAGTATTTTGCGCTTCCAGAGAAGTTTTTGTTTTTCGATCTTGAAGGGCTTGAACCGTTGGCGGAGGCTGGCTTTGGCGAGGAAGCCGAGATCGTATTCCTGTTTTCGAGTTTTGAACGGGCGGAACGGCAGCAGGTTTTGGAGCTTGGGGTAAACGAGCGGACATTCAAGCTGGGATGCTCGCCGGCGATCAATCTGTTCCCGCAGATGTCAGAACCGATTCTTTTGAACCAGACTCGGGACCACTACACGATCGTTCCGGATCATCGCCATTCGCCGGTGATGGAGATTTTCAGTATTGAAGAGGTAGTTGCGACAAACCCAAGATTGCGCCAATCCGTAGTGCTGGAGCCGATGCATGCGTACCGGCATCAGACGCGTGACCGCGAAGATCTTGCGTTCTGGGTTGCGACTCGCCACCTGAATGAGTTTGGCGAACGCGAGCCCTCGACGATGACTATTTCCGCGGTTGACCTGACCGGTAATTTCAAAGATCCCGAAGCAGACGTGTTGATGGTGCGGGCTCTTTGCAGCAACTTCGACCTGCCGTCCCGCTTGCAATTCGGGAGCGAAGCCGGAGACTTTGAAGCGCCGGGCTTTGCCGCAGTAAAAACGGTTACGGCGCTTCGGCGTCCAACGGCAAGCGTGAATCCACCAGGAGGGCAAGGGTATTTCTGGCGACTGATTTCGCTGCTCTCCTTGAACTATCTTTCGCTCAACGAGGAGGGCCGCGCTGCGATGCAGGAGATCCTTCGCCTGCATAACATGACGGATTCAACGGCGAGCGAAAACCAGGTTGGATCGATTCTGCGGATGAACTCTTCCCCTAACTTTGCATTGGTGGACTCGGCCTACGGACTGATTCCCGCGAGGGGAACGCAGGTGGAGATGGAGTTTGACGAGCAGCAGTTTGCGGGCAGCGGCTTGTATCTGTTCGCTGCAATACTCGACCGATTTCTCGCCAGCTATGCATCGATGAACAGCTTCTCGCAGCTCACTGCTCGAAGCAATCTACGAAAGGAGGCGCTGGGAAAATGGCCGCCGAGAGCTGGGACCCAAGCATTGCTTTAACTGGGCAGACGAGCATCATCAAAGAAGGACTCGAGTTTGAGAATCTTCGCAAGATGCTGGACGAAGAGCCATTTCGAGTGCACTTCTTTCAGGCTGTGCGCATGCTGCAGAGGATGGAGCGCGATCTAAAGCCAGTTGGCTATTTCGTTACACCCCAGGGTGAGACGATTCGCTTTTCATCGAGGACATCGCTCGGATTCCCGCCCAGCGAACTTCACGAACTGAAGCGCCTGGAAAACGGTCAGGTGAGCATGACCGTGGAGTTTATGGGGCTATGTGCCGCAATCTCCGTGATGCCTGCTCCCTATACCGAGTTCTTGATTGAGCGAGCTCGGGAGAAAGATTACGCGATGGAAGATTTCTTGAATATCTTCAACCATCGCATGATTTCTTTCTTTTACAGAGGCTGGGAGAAGTACCGCTTTTTTATTGAGTACGAAAGAACCAGGCAGGACCGGCTTTCCACGCGCATATTGGACTTGTTGGGACTTGGTACCGAAGGATTGCGCAACCGAGGCGGAGTTCCCGACGCAGCCTACTTGAATTATGCAGCTCTTCTGGCGCGCCACGTGCGGTCGGCAGCCTCACTGCAACAGATTCTTGAGGACTACTTTGGCGTGGGTGTCCAGGTTCACCAATTTGCGGGTGCCTGGCGCAAGTTGAGCGCGGAGAATCAAACCTGCTTTAGCGGCCTTGGTGGAGCGAATGAACGGCTCGGTGTCGGAGTTGTGGCTGGGGATGAGGTGTGGGACCATCACGGGCGCATTCGGATATCACTCGGCCCGATGCGATTTGAGCAATACCTGAAGTTTCTGCCGGAGCAGGAGGCCTATCACGAGCTCGTGGCCTGGTTGAAGTTTTACTCGAATGGAAGTTATGAGACAGAGGTTCAACTTGTGCTGGCACGGGAAGATGCGCCTGCATGTGAGTTAGGAGCTGGCGGGGCCATGCGTCCACAATTAGGGCTGGTGAGCTGGTTAAAAACGAAGCCGCTGGGGCGGGATCCCGCGGATGCGACTTACCTGGTGCAATGAGGGATCCGCAACGACGAGGAGAATGAAGGTTATGAGTACAAACCTGAAAGCACTCATTGAGAAGTTGAACGACACGACACGGCGCGCGCTTGAGGCGGCGGCCGGCTTGTGCGTTTCGCGGACCCACTACGACATTGAGATTGAGCATTATTTGTTGAAAGCATTGGACAGCACCGACAACGACGTCGCTGCTATCCTGAAGCATTTTGGCGTTGATCGTTCGAGATTGACGAAAGAGCTGGAACGGAGTCTGGACAATCTGAAGAGCGGCAATGCACGCTCGCCGGCCTTCAGCCCCGCCGTAGTGAAGATGCTTTCAGAGGCGTGGACTGTCGCGAGCATCGACTTTAATGCTGGGAATATTCGCACGGGTTTTACGCTGCTTGCCTTGTTAGGGCACGATGAGCTGGCCCGGATGGTGAAGGACATCAGCAGGGAACTGCAGGTGATCCCCGTAGATGGACTGCGGAGCAGCTTCTACGAGATTGTGGCCACTTCAAAGGAAGCGCACACGAGGCTGGCTGAAGGGGGTGCTGCGACCGACGAGGGTGACGTCGGAGAGGATACTGCTCCTTCAGCCTCGAAAGGGAAGACTCCGCACCTTGATCAGTACACCGTGAACCTCACCGCGAATGCGAAGGCGGGGAAGATTGACCCGGTTCTGGGGCGCGACCAGGAAGTGCGCCAGATGATAGACATTCTCATGAGGCGGCGGCAGAACAATCCAATTCTGACGGGTGAGGCGGGCGTTGGAAAGACGGCAGTGGTAGAGGGCTTTGCGAACCGCGTTGTGAGCGGCGACGTACCGCCGGCATTGCAGGGGATTCATATACACAGCCTTGACCTGGCGCTGCTTCAAGCGGGAGCCGGGGTGAAGGGAGAGTTTGAGAATCGGCTTAAGGGATTGATCAAGGAAGTGAAATCCTCGACCGAGAAGATCATTCTCTTTATTGACGAAGCTCATACGATGATCGGGGCCGGCGGACAGGCCGGACAGAACGACGCCGCCAATCTGCTTAAGCCCGCACTCGCGCGCGGGGAACTGCGCACCATCGCAGCGACCACTTGGTCGGAATACAAAAAATACTTCGAAAAAGATCCTGCGCTTGCAAGAAGGTTCCAAGTTGTCAAGGTTGAGGAGCCGACGGAGGATGTGGCCTGCACAATGCTGCGGGGCATTGTGGGATCGCTCGAAAAGCATCACAACCTGCGCATTCTGGACGAAGCCGTTACAGCAACGGTTCGACTGTCGCACCGCTATATTGCGGGCAGGCAATTACCGGACAAGGCGGTATCCGTTCTTGATACGGCCTGTGCGCGGCTATCGTTGGGGCAGAACTCAACACCTCCAAGGCTCGAGGATATTCAGCGGCAACTGGACGCACTTGAAGTGCAAAAACGGGTGCTTGGGCGGGAGACAAAGATCGGCGCGGACCACGCAGAGAAGCTGGAACTGATCGAAAGTCAGATAGCCGCAGCGAAGGAAGAGGAGGCGGTTCTCAAAGAGCAATGGGAAAAAGAAAAAGGGCTCATCGAGAAGATCCGCAAACTGCAGGAGAGCCTCGAGTCCGCTGAGAAGAAGGGCGCTGAGGAAGAAGGCAAGGAGGTCGAAGTACAGGCCGAACTCAAAAAGGTTGAGGCAGAGCTTGAAAAGCTACAGGGTGAGCGAGGGATGATGCGGGTCTCAGTAGACGCACAGATTGTGGGCGAGGTGATTTCAGCATGGACGGGAATCCCGCTCGGCAAGATGGTGCGCAATGAGATTGAGACCGTGCTTACGCTCGATGATCACTTGAAGAAGCGTGTGATTGGGCAGGACCATGCACTGTCCGCGATCGCGCAGCGCATCCTGACTTCGCGTGCCAACATGGACGATCCAGTGAAGCCGGTTGGAGTATTTCTACTGGTCGGCCCCAGCGGAGTTGGCAAGACCGAGACTGCCATTGCACTTGCCGATGTGTTATACGGTGGCGAACGAAACATGATCACCATCAACATGTCTGAATTCCAGGAGTCTCATACTGTCTCAACTCTGAAGGGATCACCCCCGGGATATGTAGGCTATGGTGAAGGCGGTGTGTTGACCGAGGCCGTGCGGCGCAGGCCCTATTCGGTTGTCCTGCTGGATGAAGTCGAGAAAGCGCATCCCGACGTGCTGGAACTTTTCTTCCAGGTGTTTGACAAGGGCAGGATGGAGGATGGAGAAGGCAGGGAGATTGACTTCAGGAACACGATCATTCTTCTGACGAGCAATGCGGCAACCGACACGTTGATGAAACTCTGCGCAGACCCCGAAACAATGCCGGACAGTGCAGGCATGTTGACTGCGCTGAAGCCGGAATTGAACAAGATATTCAAGCCGGCCTTCCTGGGCAGGCTGCTGATCATACCCTACTTCCCGGTGCGAGATGAGGCACTCAAGCAGATCATCCGGTTGAAGCTCGGCAAGATTCAGAAGCGTTTGTTGGAAACGCACAAAGTCCGACTTGTGTACGACGCCGTTTTGTTGAATGAGATTGCTGGTCGTTGTACTGAGGTTGAAAGCGGAGCCAGAAATGTGGACAACATATTGTCCAATACGATGCTGCCGGAGCTATCGCGACAGATTCTGACCCAGCTTGCCGGAGGAGAGAAAGCAGATCGCGTGACCATTTCAGTGAAGGACGGCGCTCTGACCTATACGTGGGATATGAGTTCATAGCGCGGGCAACGTTTTTCGGCAGCAGGGGAATGGAAAGTTCTGGACAGAAGCGAGAGAGACAGGCGGAGTCGGCATGCCAAGCCCGAAGCAAACAGACCGGTTGATGCAGTTTTCAAGCCCATTAGGCAAGGACGCACTGCTGATTGAGTCGCTGGATGGCGCGGAAGGAATCTCGCGCTTGTTTGAATACCATGTTGAATTGTTGGCAACCGTCGATACCACGATCGACCCCAAGGCGATTATTGGTTCAAAAGTGTCAGTGGCAATCGCTCTGAACGATGTGCAGGGATCGCGATGGATCAGCGGCATTGTTGCTTCGTTTGAGCAGTGCGCCGGAGATCCGGAGTTCGACGTCTACAGGGCTCGCATCGTTCCATCCATGTGGCAGCTGACACTGAGCGCCAATTGCCGTGTTTTTCAGAGCAAGACAGTTCTCGACATTGCCAAGACAGTGATCGGTGAATACGGATTGTCAATTTCGGACCAAACCAGCGGTTCCTACAAGCCGCTTGATTACTGCACCCAGTATTCTGAGTCTGATTTTCATTTTGTCGCGCGCATATTGGAGGAAAGCGGCATTTTCTATTGGTTTGAGCACTCAGATCAGGACAACAAGATCGCCTTGGGCGATTCGCGGAATGCCTATCAGGATTGCCCACTGTCTGCTACAGTACCCTATGCCTTGAATGAACGAGGTGCGGAAGGCGCATACGGAGCGAGCGTCGAAGAGTTTACGGCAACGTCGACCATGGTCTCAGGGAAGCACTCGACGTCAGAATATAACTTCATCGACTTTGCGCGGGTCGATGCGCCAGACAAGAGCAGCACCAGTCCATTTGGAAAGAACGCATTTGACCAGTATCTGTATCCGGCGGGTGCCGAGGGGTATGCGAATGATGTTACGCAGACATCAACGGATCTCGAAACGTTGTTTATCGAGACGCGAGAGCTATCTTCCGACGCGACGGCGGAGGTGTACCGGGGTAGCTCAAATGCGCGGTCGTTATGTGCAGGTTACACGTTTAGCCTGAAGGACAATCCACGAGCAGCGTGGAACCGGAAGTATCTTCTGACTGCAATCACTCTGCACGCCGATCAGGTTCCGTCGTATCGAGCAACAACTTCTGGTCTCGGACGCGAATACTCAAATCGTTTTACAGCGGTGTCCTCGGACATTGTCTTTAAGCCCGCGCTGACGCTGCTGAAGCCCAAGATCTATGGACCGCAAACGGCACTCGTTGTTGGGGAAGACGGAGAGGAAATTACCATAGACAAGTACGGCCGCGTCAAGGTCCAGTTTTTCTGGGATAAGAAGAACGCACGGGGATCGACCGCGGACAGTATCTGGATTCGCGTTGCACAAAGTTGGGCCGGCAACGGGTGGGGCGCTCATTTTTGGCCGCG
This sequence comes from Acidobacteriaceae bacterium, assembly GCA_003140705.1. Classification (GTDB taxonomy): domain Bacteria; phylum Acidobacteriota; class Terriglobia; order Terriglobales; family Acidobacteriaceae; genus Telmatobacter. The sequence goes on along the minus strand of PLKU01000182.1, from coordinate 12,264 downwards.
AATCAAAGACGAGGTGGTCATTCAGTTCCTCAACGGCGACCCTGATAATCCGGTGATAACAGGTTCGCTTTACAACGGAGTAAATTCTCCTCCATACGAATTGCCAGACAACAAGACGCGTTCCGGAGTGCTGACGCGGAGCAGCATAGGCGGCTCGGCGCCAAATGCCAACGAGCTTCGGTTTGAGGATAAGAAGGGAAGCGAACAGCTTTATCTGCATGCCGAGAAGGACATGGATCAATCGATCGAGAACGATCGGCGCATCTCTGTGGGGGGGAAAGACTCACTCATCGTTACCGGCAACCAACTGGAGCAGATAGGTGGAGACTACAACCGGGAAATCAAGGGCAGTTCGGTGGAGAAGATCGATTCAAATTCGGATCTCGGCATTGGATCGAATCTGACCGAGCAGGTGGGAAGCAATCATTCGCTGAATGTCGGCTCCAACCAAAGCATACAAGTGGGTTCGGCTTATTCCTTGAGCGCCAACAACACGGTGTATATCAACGCGGGTATGAATGTGGTGATTCAAGCCGGTATGGAGCTGAGCCTGGTCGGATCCGGGGGGTTTATCACCATCGGACCTTCCGGGGTTGCGATCTCGGGGACGATGGTGCTGATTAATAGTGGCGGAGCAGCTGGTTCCGGCAGCGCAGGCTCGACACCGAGTCCAGCGACCCCAACCGCTCCAGACAAGGCAGACGATGGCACCAAGGGCACAAAACTTTAGGGTAGGGAATTGAATCCCCTGGGTTGAAGCAAGGTTGAGAAGTTCATCCGGGAAATGGCTGGTGACGGTTGACAGAATCATTGGCACAACCCGGCAACGCTGCGGCTTTCCCAGCGGTTGGTCGATGGAGCGTTACTGCGATTCCTTCGGGCTGGATTTATGTGGCGGATTTCGGGATCAGGCAGATGCCGATGGGGCTGGGTGCAGTGACTGCGAGCGTAGGGGTGGGACAGGACAAGCTCAGCGCAGACAGCGGCCTTTTGGAGTACATCGAAAAACAGAAGAAACTCATTGGTGGACACTTGCAAGATGTGAACTTTGCCGGACCGCAAGCTTCTCCGTTTCCTGGTGCTGAAGAATCCCACTTGCTGTTTGTTCGTCACAACGTAGCATCTGCGGGAATCATGTTGCATGCACAGACGTACGTGCGACTTGCGGATTGGGTGGGGATTATTACATTGACGACCTTAGAACTGCAACTGAGGGGAGTGCGACCGGACTACGAGGCTTTTGTAAAGGGCTTGCGAATTGGTACTGAATGACCTGGCAGGCTCGCAAAGAGAATCGATCGAGATGATGCGGATGGAGCAGAGCGACTGATGCCGCCAGCAGCACGAGTAACCGATATGCACGTTTGCCCGATGGTGACCGTCCTTGTGCCTCATGTGGGCGGGCCGATCCTTCCACCGGGCGCTCCCACTGTGCTCATCGACTTTCTGCCTGCAGCTACTGTGACCAGCATGGCCACCTGTGTTGGGCCGCCGGACATGATCATCATGGGATCGACGGGGGTGATGATCAATTTCCTGCCTGCGGCCAGGCTCGGGGATCCTACCGTGCATGGCGGAGTGATCGTCCTGGGTTCGTTTACCTGCATCATTGGTGAGGTTGGCACACCATCGCCCGGCGCGGGCGGATTGGGCGGGGTGATGGGTGGAATTGCCGCCAGCGGAGCAATGTCACCGGTCGCAGGACTTTGAGTGATGACAGTGTAAACTCGGCAGCTTGACCGAAGAAATAGAACGGCGCGGGCAGGTGATCATGCCGTGCAAATAGGATTTCAGCCTAAGGAGTTGTCGAGTCCCAGACCTTCAACAGCGAAGGCGAGATATACGCACGCACGGGGTTGTAATTGGCTTTACGGGCCTCTTTAAAGGCGGACAGTGCTTCCGGCGAAGGCCCCTGCCATTGCGCTCGCGGTGTGACCAATATCGATCGTTCGATCAGGGTCGCTCCGAGATAGAAATCCGCCGCGCCTGGGTTCTGGGCGGTTTGCGGAGACTCCAGATAATCCAGCAATGCTCTTCGCGCGTCGTCGAGCTGAGAATGGTAAAAATAGCGGATTGCTGAAACGAGTTCGTTGCGTGCCGCTGCGGGATCACTCTTGATTTGCTGCTCAATCTTATTCGCGCTACTCTGGGCTTCATCATTTGCTGGCTGAAGCTTCAGAACCAGTTGGTAATCATTGAGCGCATCGGGCAACTTACCCTGCTTCTCAGCATCGTGCGCATCGGCCATCAATTTGTTGACCTTTTTGGCAATCTCCGCTGCCGAATCCATCGCGGGCTTGGGAGCAGGGGCTGTCGCTGGCGGGGCAGCTTTTACCTGGGTTGGTTTTTGCAGTGAAGCAATCATTCCGGCGGGATTTCCGGGGCCATTCGGATTGAGGTTCTGTGCCAAGCTGAGCTGCCGAATTGCCTCCTGGAGATTGCTGCCTTGAATGCCCTTTGCCTCATTGATATATCCGTTGTATTGATTGACGTCGTTGACGTACACATTCGCGGCTGCCTTGAGATCAGGGTTGGTCATGCTTTGCGTGAGCGATAAAACAGAGTTGAAGTCACCCTTATCCCAGGCTGCCTTTATCTGATTGAGAAGTTTCTCGTTCCTGATTCGATCAAGCAGAAACCGGGCCTGACCGGAAAGCTTCTGATCATACGTCGTGACGAGCTTGGCCTGGGCTTCTGCTTTGTCGAGGTCATGGTTCTTGTACGCTTGAATGGCAATTGCAAGGTTAGCCGTGTCGTCATTGTTGAGGCCTGCCCTGTAGCTGTTGCATGTGTCGACATACTTCTTGTTCTTCGGCTCCATATCGGCTGCGTCGCAGTAGTCCTGCACCTGCCTGACCCTGTCGTTGTCCTCAGTTTTCGCTTTGTCAACAAGGTCCTTTGCCCCTTGTTGGGGCCGTTCAGGCGAATTCTGTGCCGGGGTCATAGCAGCGAAAAGCGAAAGGCAGAGAATGGGAATGAATCGTTTCATGCTCATTGTGGCCCTCCGACGATCTGATCGATCGTACTGTCGTCGATCGGTTTCATTTCGATGGTGCACATCTGCGCAGTCTGAGTCGCGTCGCATTGTTGCTGCTGGGTATTTCCATCGGGTCCCTTGAAGGCAACCGTGTATCTACCCACCGGAACGTCATCGAGACGGTATGGAGTCCAATGATCACCGGCCGGGAGTGCGACGACTTTGCCTTTATCGGACGTAATGCTCACGATCTCAGCAAAAGGCGTGGCGTTGAGTTCGAGGGCGCCCAGTGGAATGACAGGGGCGGGACGAAGGAACCAATAGGCAGCGCCACCAGCAGCCGCTAACAAGACGACTGCAAGGCCGCCCAGCAACAGTCCAATCGGAAAACCAGATTTTGCTTTATGAATTACCGCGACTGCCGCCGGCTGCACTGCTGGAGCCGGCTGGACTGCTACGCGCTTTTGAAGGGGCGGCGCGCCTGCCTCTTTAGCAAGGCGCTTCACGTTTGCTTGTAATCCAGAGTCCGCAAACTCGACGGCATCTGCAACAGCATTCAGTGATTCGGCGGCGCGCGGCCTGTCATTTGCCTGAATGGCCTGGGTTGCCGATTCAATTGCCGCGGTCAGCAGTTGATTGGCAATCTGAGCGCGCCTGGTCTTGTGTTCGGCGATCGCCGAGGAGAGCCGCGTCGAGTCGGGGTAGGTGGCTTGACCGGACTCGAGCTCAACAAGGCCATTGCGCAGGTCACGCTTCTCGAGCGCGGTGTCGGAATTCTGTATCGCTTGCGAGATGGCCCTCTCCCGCTCTTTGGCGGAATTAATCTTGACACTTAGCTCACGCACGCGGGGTTGTCGCTGGATATCTGCAGGCTGGGCTGTGAGGAATTCTGACGCCTTTTCGATGTCCTGTTCGCTGAGTGCGGTTACGCGAGTCACAACGGCATCAACGCGCCGCACCAACTCGGCCTGGGTATTGGTTGCCTGCCGGAGCATTTGCTCGACAGAGGCATCGTTGGTTTCACGAGCGACTGGTTGCAGAACTGCAATTGCTGCTTCAAAATCACCCGATGCAATGTGCGCCTGGGCTTCCCGAGTTGCATTGGCTGCTTTCTGGGCAAGTTCGACGCTTCGCTTTCGCTCCTGTGCGTAAGTGAGCAACGATGTAATTTCAGGGCTTTCCCCGCATTCAATGGCTGCGGCTTCCAGAATCTGAGTTGCTTCGGCAAATTGCTTTGCATCGATCGAAGCCTGGGCCCGCTTNNGGGCTGGTTAGAAAAACGTTGTAGACATGCAAAGACGTCTTTTCGACCAGTTTCTTAGCCGCTTGTTCGCGCTTTTTTGCTTCAGCATCGGCTCTCAACTGAAGCAGCACCGCTTCGCCAGGGAGGCGCTCCTGGGCGCGCTGGATGAGGGTTAGTGCGCGATCAAATTCTTCCGACGCAATGCACTCGGAGATCTCAGCAACAATCTGCTCGATAATCTTGCGGCGTCTCTGCTCTTCCTGGCGCTCAACTGCGTCCTGGTACAGCTGCTGTGTCTCCGCGTCTGTGGGATCAATCTCCAGCGCGGCGCGCAAATTCTTTATCGCTTCAGTGAACTGCCGGGCGTTGAGTTGATCTTTTGCAGTATCGCTGAATTGCCGACGCGAGCGATCCTTGGACGCCCGTTCAGACTCCTGGACAATTCGTGCGCGTTCATTGCGAAGATCCGTGTTCCGTTCGTCGAGTTGAAGCGCTTGCTCGATGAGTTGGCCGGCGGCGCCGAAATCGCTGCGCTTGCGTGCTTCGCGCGATTGTTCAAGGAGAGCGGCAACTTTATCGGCTTTCTCTTTCAATCTGCGCGCGTTTTCGATCTTTTCGTTCAACTCGGAATGGGTTCGATCGAGCGCGGCAGCCAGGGTGTACATTTCAAGCGCTTCAGCATACTTCTGCGCGAGGACCGCCTCGTCGCCATCAGACAAAAGTTGCCGGAATTGAACTGATTTTTGTTGACGAGATACTTTGTCCTGAACTTCGCGAAGCAGGCGCTTGACCTCGGTATGCTGCGGATTGAGTTTTTGCAGGTCGAGCAACACCGGCCTTACGCTGGTCCACTGCTCCTGTTCAATGAGAGGGCGCAATGTTCCCAAGACTTCAGCTACGTGCTCACGTTTCAGTGTATCGTTGATCGCATCGATATCGGCAGCCATGTCTTCGGCTGTCTCGTACCGATCTTCCGGATCTTTTGCCAATCCATGGTCGATCACATGGTCAAGGCCATACGGGTAGCTGGTGAGCAACGAGGAGAGAGGCTCATGCGGTTCGCGAATGACCCGGTGCAGAGTAGCGGGATCGTCGCCGGGAAATGGAAGGCGGCCCGTGAGCAAAAGGTAGAGAATGCAAGCTCCAGACCAGATGTCTGATCGGCCGTCAGCGACTTTGCCCAAAAGCCGTTCCGGCGCGATGTAATGGAAGGTGCCGATGACCATTCCGGTTTGCGTGTGGCCGGACTTGTTCTCGAGGCGAGCCACACCAAAGTCGACTATCTTGATGGTTCCGTCGGGCAGCACCATCATGTTGGCGGGCTTGACGTCGCGATGGACGACGCCCTTCTGGTGCGCATAGCCCAGGCCGAGACAGAGTTGCCGAACCATTTCGAGCTTTTGAATGAGAGAGAACTGCCGTCCGGATTTAAGAAGATTCTCCAGCGAATCTCCGGGGAGATATTCCATTACGATGTAGGGAAGGCCATCCTTTTCGCCAAAATCGTAGACTGTGACGATATTTGGATGGTTCAAAACACCTGAGCGGGCTTCAAGGAGGAAACGCTGGCGAAGTTCTTCAGTGGCTTCCGTGAGGGTCTTGATGGCAACTTCTCGACCGACGGAGTTGTCCATGCCCCGGTAGACAACTCCCATGCCTCCAACGCCGAGAATGCCGAGGATTGGGTACTTGCCGATTTGAGTGACTGTCGCCCCGGTATCCATCATTCCCACGGTCCCTGTTCAATGGTCCTGAATCGGTTGCAGTCGATCATAAACCGCGATCTGGCGGTATAGCCAGTATCTCGCAGAACCACTCGCTTTCATAGCGAAAATGGCAAGAGCGGCACGGACTTCTGCTGCAACCTCTGGCTCATTCAAGTTACTTTAGCGGTATATGCCAGCCGGATAACTTGGGGCCTGGCGATCAAGGGGAGACGGATAACACTGAGAATTGATTAGCTCATCGGACCCGCTCTTTCGTCAGCGGGAAACCGTGGCGTATTTCCCCGACTTCACCCAAAGCAATTCAGCTCCATCTGATATCTTGGCAGGGTTCTTGACCACGAGGAGCAGCACCGTTTGGGGCGCGAAGCATTGCAAGTAAACGTTGGAATCGGAACTTCCCGGGCTTCCGAAATCGGCCACCAGTTCAAACTGTGATGGAGCGTTGTCAATGCGAAACACGCCNNTTATGGGTTTGCGAAAAGATCTCGTGGATCGCGCCGCCGGAGAAAGTGGCATGCCCCGCTTCTCCAACGCCGAAGACGTAGCTGGGGGTTGGCTCCGATGTGACTTTCAAGTCAACGGCGACCTGAATCCCGCCAGTAATCGGCTCCATGGTTCCGGCTTTGACAACCCTGAAGAGCGCAGAGCATGAATTCTTGGAGCCGGGTCCGTAGATGGCCTTTACAAAGTCTTGAGGATTGCCGCCTGTCAATGTGGCAATCTGTTCCGCCTCGGTTGGAGGTGGTGGGGCCTCGGCAGTCGCCGCGCAACTTGGAGGATAAACAAAAATCGATGCAGGGGGCGGAGCCAGACTAATATTCGTGACTTCAATGACGTTTTTAAGTTCTCCGCCTGGCTGACTCATTTGCGCCTTAAGGATCATGCCGTACTTGGTGTCGATCCACGCTTTGACGTGAGCTGCTGGACTGGTCGCATCCATGATCTTTGCAGGCATTCCCAGGATAGTTTCCGTGCCCACTTGCCGAGCGCCCTGGCCGGTCACATCCTCCGCACCGGTAAAGGGATCTCCCCAATCGCCCGAGAAGGTTCCTGTTGAGCAGCCCGCGGAGCTGTCGGGCCAAGACCACGAGAGGTTGCGGTGCTTGTCGAGATCGTAGAGGCTTCGCGTATGAGGCGCTTTGGGGTCGGCCATCTTGTCCTGGCTCACCAGGTCAATCAGCGCCTTCGATCCGAGTCTTGATATCCTCATGACCTGAGGCGAGCCAAAAACCGAATTTGTGACAGTGACGGTGTAGGCGGTTGGCGCAGGTACAGTTTGCGCTGCAGCGAATAATCCGCAGGAAGAGAGCAATGCAAGGTTGGTTCCGCGAGTTGCAATGACGCGCACGAACATAGTGTCTCTCCTCAATGCAACTGCGGCGTCATAGGACTGTAAAGCAAAACAGGCAAGAACAATATATCAGCGAAAGATAGAAGGCAAGCTATCCCTTTCTTCCGGCATGAAGTATGTATGAATCTTCCCCGGGGGAATTGTCCAACAGGTGAGCATCAGGCCATTTGTGTGAGGCGGTCTTAGTTGAATTGTTGTGAGTGCGTGGCCAGGCTGAAATCTCGCTTGACAATTCTCTGGTTCGGGGTTTTGATTATCTCATCCCAATTCCACGCCCGTCCTACTGAATCGCGGCCGGGGCTTCTCCTACACCTTCACCCCTGGGCGCGCGTGGCGCAGCCGAACCAGCAGTTAATCTTCGAAACCGAAAGGACATACCGTGCCTGAAGAAGCTCAGCAAGCCGGCCTTAGCGAAAATGCCGCCTCGGGTCTATGCTACGTGACTCTCATCCCGGCGATCATCTTCCTGGTGGTTGCGCCCTACAACCAAAATCGGCTGATTCGTTTCCACGCCTGGCAGTCTATTTTCTTGTGCATTACGGCGATTGCAGGTCAGGTCGTGCTTACGCTCATTCCCATCGTCGGATGGATCCTCCTTATCCCATTCGGCCTTCTGATTCTTGTGGCCTGGGTGATGTGCCTTGTTAAGGCCTTAGGTGGACAGCAATTTGAACTGCCCATCATCGGGAAATTTGCAGCGAAGCAAGCTGGCGCGTAACGCCACATAGGCCCTTATTGCTTGAGGCGCTCTAAACCGAATGGTCAGAGCGCCTCTCAGATTTCTACAGGAACTCTCTTGTCTATAGCGTCACCTGTACTTTCGCAGGACGCCAAGGACGCGGCCCTGAATGGCTACCTGCGCCGCTGGAACATAAATTGGTTCCATTTCAATGTTGGACGGTTGCAGCCGCACGACGCTTCCCTCTGTATAGAACCGCTTCAAAGTGGTCTCAGAGCCATGGACCAGGGCGACGACGATCTCGCCCTGACGAGCAGTTCGTGTGCGTTCCACGAGCACGTAATCTCCACTGATAATGTGCTCGTCGCGCATGGAGTCTCCGCGGACCTCGAGGGCGAAGACCTCGCGGTTGCCGATGATGTCGGCGAGGGAGATGGTCTCGGCGGTCTGGATGGCCTCGACGGGGCGGCCGGCGGCGATGCGGCCGNNATCAATGGACCGGCTCCGATTGTGCACCCGGTCGAGAAGTCCCTTCTTTTCAAGGTTCGTGATGTGCTTATGGACCGTTGCCAGGCTCTTGAGCCCCATCCCTCGCGCAATCTCTTCAAACGAGGGGGAATAGCCATTGCGGAGCACAAAAGACTCCAGAAAGTCGAGGANNCCTTTCCAAATCTCTGATTCTAAAGAAAAAAACGCGATAAGCGATGGAATTTGAATACGTTGCATCGTTGGATTGACCGCCGACAATCGAGCTGATGCATCCTGATGGGGGAGCGCCTCGACGGGGAAAGGACGGATGTTTGGCACGTTTGATCATCTGCAACACTGTAGCACGAAAGCGAAGTAATGGCGAAAGAATCGAGGTATCCGGAAAGACCGGTCGTGATCTTTGCACCTAGCTGGTAACGCCCCACCACTGTGCGGACGGGTGGACCGCCGCACGTGCCCTCCGGTTGCTCTGCAGTACTCCCGCCGTCAGGGATTTCACAAGTTCGCTGGTAATTGCGCCAAACATTCGTTTTTACCCAAAAGTCCGAGTCATTGCTCGCGTTTTCCCGTTGGCTAGAAAATCAACAGAGAAGTGCCGATAGTAACCAGATCAAAGAAGCAGGTTGTGAACGTCCCTTGCGTAGCCTTCCGGAAGCCGCGACGGACAGGTGCAACCGTAGCCTCCTGGAATAAACATTGCAAGGCAGAAGCGATGCATGCGCCGATGCCTGAAAGGCAGACACCGGAATGATATCCCTTGGAAGGTTCCTCAACTCGGATGATCCGATTGCGCATAGTTCTGAAGTAGAAACCGATGAGTTCACCGCCGCAACGTTGGAGTGATATCGTGCCGCGCTTCTGGCCATGGGCAAAGTTGCAGCTCAAACCTGTCCCTCAATTGGTGCGGGGCTCGAAACAGATTTACAAGGCCTTGAGCGTCGGCTTGCAACCGACCCATCCACTGAATTGGTCAAACGCACGCAGAAACTGGTCGAAATCCAGCTGAACGAGTGGGGAGTGCACGCATCCGGGCACTTCAAAGCGCAGGCGGATGAAGTGAAGGAACTGCTCATCGCGTTGGCCAAGACCGCCGATCCTGTGGGAAGCCGCGACGAAGGCTATTCCAGCAAGTTCACCGCTCTCAGTGGTCGCCTGGCAAAGATTGCCGACCTTCAAGATCTGAAACAGATTCGGTCTTCCATTACGGAGCGGGTGGCAGAACTCAAGACCAGTGTCGACCAAATGACCAGGGATAACCGTCAGCTGGTCGCGCAGTTGAAAGCGGGGGTTTCGACCTACGAGACCAAGCTGAAATCGGCCGAGCATCTTGCCCTGAAGGACCAACTTACCAACGTAGTTAACCGCCGCTGCGTTCAAGAGAGAATTCGATCGAATATGGAACAAGGCCAGGAGTTTTGTGCCGCGATGATTGATCTAAACGGGTTCAAGAAGATTAATGACACATATGGCCACTTGGCGGGCGACGAACTGCTCAAGCAATTTGCAACGGAGTTAAATCAAAACTCGCGGTCGGGTGACCTCGTCGGGCGATGGGGCGGAGATGAGTTCATCGTCGTACTTCCAGGCAATTTGCTCTGCGCAAAGGCTCACATTGAGCGCGTACAGAAGCGGGTCTTTGGAAAATACACGATTAACGAAGGAAGCCAAAAGCCGATCGTGATTTATATGGAGGGTCTGTTGGGGCTGCTGAATGGCATCGGGGCCAAACCATGGAAGAGTTGATCGCGGAAGCCGACGCGAAAATGTACTTGGAAAAGAAGCTTGCCCATCGAAAGCGCGCCTAGCCAGTTTGAACGCCCGTTACCGCGGTACCAGTGTTCGTACTCCACAGGCCTGGGCCATCCGATCAGCCGGCATTGAAGGAACACTTTAGTCCCCAAATTGACTCTCTTGGAGCCCGCAAATGCGAATGGGCTTAACTAAGTGACGCTATTCCCCAACACTTCGGGACCATTGGACCCTGGGCCCTTGCAGACTGTCCCGCTTCTTGGATTTGGGAATGTATCGTTGTTGTCCTCGTCACTGCCGTCCAGACAGGCGAAGTCCTTCTCAACCGACAAGCTCAGCTTCCAATTCCCGGCATGGATATCGCGGTAAATGCCCACTTGGTCACCCTCGGCCCATCTGCGTGCCGCCAAGGTTGAAAGAACTACAGTCAATTCCTGTGGCCGGTAGCGGATAGAGATCTCCACTTGAGCGTCTGTGTGCTCCAGCGCATACGAGAAGCGTGAATCGCTTTCCGCGCCGAATTGGATTGTCTCTTCAATTCGCCGGCTTTGCATGAGCCGAGCCATCTCACACTGAGACACGCGAAGACGTAACGAATCCCCCTTGATCCTCAGTTTCATATCGCTTCCTTAAGCAGGTGACGTTCCTACACGCTTTGCATCCAAACGCCACAGCGTTGCTTAAATGCTACCAGTGAGAGTGCCTGCAATCCGGTGACTCCCATTTTCAGCAATGCTCAAGCTCGATGTTCCTTGACAGATCGNNCGGAATGGGAGGACGGCGGTACCCGCTCTATCCAGGATTCTCTGGCAGCCGAGGAGCCTTTGGAGATCCGAATCGGGGGCACCCCATTGACAGTCACCATGCGCACACCAGGTCATGATCTGGAATTGGCGGCCGGATTCCTGCTGACAGAAGGGATCATCGAGTCGGCCGATCAGATTGTTGAAATTCGCCGCGTGCCTGGTCAGGGAGATGGCAAGAGCAATGTCGTGGAAATTGACCTTAGGGATTGTCAATTCGATTCGAGAGATGTGCGGCGCAACTTCTTTGCCGCGTCCAGTTGCGNNAGTTGCGGCATTTGCGGCAAGGCGTCGATTGAGATGATTCGAAGGCGCGGCCTGGTGCAGCCCGACCGTGCCTTTCGCATCGATCCTCAAGTGCTGTGCAGGCTGCCCGATACTCTCAGATCTGAACAAGCGGTTTTTAGCCGGACTGGAGGGCTCCATGCCGCGGGTCTGTTTGACGCCAGCGGTCAGTTGGCGGCACTGCGCGAGGATATTGGGCGACACAACGCGGTGGACAAGATCGTGGGATGGGCGCTGCTTCACGGGCATCTGCCACTGTCCCAGTACGTCTTGCTGGTGAGCGGCCGCGGTGGTTTCGAGATCGCGCAAAAGGCCCTTGCCGCGGGAATTCCTGTTCTGGCCTCTGTTTCAGCCCCNNGTAAAACTTTCTCGAGAACTTGGCTTGACCTTGGTGGGGTTTCTTCGTGGCAGCCGCTTCGTGGCCTATTCCGGGGAATTTCGCTGCATGCCTGTCAGCGGTTTAAGTCCTGGGGCGCGTGGTTAAAACCTGCCCAGCTCAGGAAAGAAGACGGCACCAAAAAGAGTGTGCCAGCCGGCCTCCATGCCCCTGGGCCGCACGCGCCTGGGTGACGCATCCCATGAATCAAGAAAACATAAAGAAACAATAGCCTTTACGACTTTGTGCTTGAAGAACTAGCATCAAATCCCTCGTGGAGGCGCGACGAATTCATGGCCGCCAACATCAACGGAAGACCGATCGACATTGATCCCGATGAGCGTCTTATCGACGTGATAAACCGTTCCGGTGCCAGCGTTCCACAAGTTTGTTACCATCGGCAGCTTGGTCCAATCCAGACCTGCGATACCTGCATGGTGGAGGTGAATGGCAAGCTGGAACGAGCTTGCGCCACGCTGGCTGCACACGGCATGAACGTCGTCACCTCTTCACACCGGGCAGACGCGGCGCAGCGAGAGGCTTTCGACCGGATTCTTGGCAATCACCTGCTTTACTGCACGGTCT
>PLKU01000256.1 GCA_003140705.1 Acidobacteriaceae bacterium | reverse complement strand
AACAACCTCGCCGTGATTCAGGTAAGTGAGACCTTCCTTGCGCCCAATCACCTTGCAGCGCGGCGGAAAGATCGACGAAACACGCACGAGATTCTGCGAGGCGATCCCCGCATCCCGAAGCGCCAGCTCGAAGGAAGTCAGACGCTCCTTGTGTTTACCTACTCCCTTGGTGAAGAAGAGCTTCTTCGGGACCATTGCTTTTCCCAATTTCTATGTACCCTCCGTGAATGTGAAAGTTGGCCGTTCCTTATAACGTTCCCGCATGAGTCTATCGCATCCGGGCGGCTCAGAACACAACTGCTTCTAATTTCATTGCACTTTCATGCACCCCCCACTCCCCTGCCCGAACCGCCCGCCATTGCCACTCCCAATTTGCAGGTGGTAGCCTGATCGTTGACGCCTCAATAAAAAGGAACTCAAAAATCTATGCAAACCACCTACAACGGGCTGGAACTCCCCAAAGACGGCCAACCCATCGACTATAAGAACGGGCAGTTTGAAGTACCCAGCAATCCCATCATTCCTTTCATTGAGGGCGACGGCACCGGCCGCGACATCTGGAAGGCCTCGCAGCGAGTTTTCGACGCCGCGGTCGAGAAAGCCTACGACGGCAAACGCTGCATCAGGTGGTTTGAAATCTTCGCTGGAGAAAAGGCATTCCGTCAATTCAGCACCTGGCTGCCAGACGATTCAGTCGCTGCGGCGCGCGATTTGCGTGTCTCCATCAAGGGACCGCTGACGACCCCCGTTGGCGGCGGCATCCGCTCGCTCAATGTGGCCCTCCGCCAGTTGCTTGACCTCTACGCCTGCGTTCGCCCAGTCAAGTACTACCAGGGCGTTCCCAGCCCCGTGAAGCACCCCGAGCAAGTCGACATCGTCATCTTCCGCGAGAACACTGAGGACGTGTACTCGGGCATCGAGTTCAAGCAAGGCAGTGCCGATGTCGCGCGCCTCATCGAGTTCGTCAATGAGGACCTGCTCAAAGGCGACAAAAAGAAGATTCGCTCCGATTCGGGCGTCGGCATCAAGCCCATCAGCATCTTCGGCACCAAGCGCCTCGTCCGTTACGCAATCCGTGCCGCTCTCGACATGGGCCGCAAGACCGTCACCCTCGTCCACAAGGGAAACATTCAGAAGTTTACTGAGGGCGCATTCCGCGAATGGGGTTACGAAGTCGCCGTCGAAGAGTTCCGCCAGGAGACTGTCACTGAGCGCGAAAGCTGGATCCTCGGCAACGTCGATGCCAACCCAAACATCACCGTTGAACAGAACGCCGCTCTCATTGAGCCGGGACTCGAGTTCGGCAATCAGAAATTCCGCGACGACCTCTATGCTGAAATCAAAGGAGTCCTAGACTCCATCGGCAAAACCCACGGCAACGGCGCATGGAAGAACAAGATTCTCATCAACGATCGCATCGCCGATTCTATCTTCCAGCAGATCATCATTCGCCCTTCCGACTACAGCATCCTGGCTACAACCAACCTCAACGGCGACTACATCTCCGANNGCCACCCACGGCACCGCCCCCAAGTACGCCGACAAGAACGTCATCAACCCCGGCTCTGTGATTTTGTCGGGCGTGATGATGCTCGACTTCATCGGCTGGAAAGAAGCCGCCAAACTCATCGAAACCGCAATGGAAAAGACTATCCAGCAGAAGTTCGTCACCTACGACTTCGAGCGCCAGACCGCCGGTGCAACCAAAGTCGGCACCAGCGAGTTTGCCACCCGCATCATCGGCAATATGTAAACCAAATGAACAGTGGTCACTAGAACCAGGAGAAAACAATATGCGTAAGAAAGTAAGCATTGTAGGCGCCGGCAACGTGGGCGCAACGGCCGCTCATTGGATTGCGGCCAAGGAACTGGCCGATGTGGTCCTCATCGACGTGGTCGAAGGAATTCCGCAGGGCAAAGCTCTCGACCTGCTTGAAGCCATGCCCATCGAGAAGCGCGATGTCAGCGTGCTCGGCGCCAACGATTATGCCGCCACCGCCAACTCGGACATCGTAGTCATCACCGCGGGCATTCCCCGCAAGCCGGGCATGAGCCGCGACGATCTGCTGCACACCAACTTTAAAATCATGTCTGACGTTGTGGCGAAGGTTGTCGCCCAGTCGCCCGAGGCGATCTTAATCATCGTCTCCAACCCGCTCGACGCCATGGCCCAGGCCGCATTTCGTCAGGCCGGCTTCAACCGCGAGCGCGTGATCGGCATGGCCGGCATTCTCGACTCCGCGCGCTTCCGTTCCTTTATCGCACTTGAGCTGAACGTCAGCGTCGAAAACGTCACCGCCTTCGTGCTCGGCGGCCACGGCGACACCATGGTCCCGCTCCCCCGATACTCGACAGTCGCCGGCATTCCCATCACCGAACTCATCGCCCCTGATCGCCTCGAGTCCATCGTTCAGCGCACCCGCGACGGCGGCGCCGAGATCGTCAAGCACCTCAAGACCGGCAGCGCCTACTATGCGCCTTCAGCAGCAGCCGTGGAAATGGTTGAGGCCATTCTCAAGGACAAGAAAAAAATTCTGCCCTGCGCCGCCTACCTGCAAGGCGAGTACGGCATTGACGGCTACTACATTGGCGTTCCCTGCAAGCTCGGCGCAGCCGGCCTCGAACAGATCATCGAGATCAAGCTGACCCCCGAAGAAAATGCCGCGCTCAAGAAGAGTGCCGAAGCCGTCAAGGAACTGTGTGAGGTCATCGGCGTCTAGCTGCTAACCCCAAGTTGAATACAAGAATCCCAAGTCTCGCGCCGCAATGGTGAGGCCTGGGGTAGTTAATAGCTTCCGAATCTTCAGCGTTGCTCATTGCTCACTGTTTCTCAAACGCCAGCAGTGGCGTGGCGACCTGTGCGGCGCATACCCTTGGTGCAAGGTGGCCGCAACCGGGGATGACAACCAGTTGCGATTGAGGGACAAGGCTATGCATCGTTTCTGCCTGACTCAGCAGGACAATTTGATCCTCCGCACCCCAGATCATCAGCACCGGCATCTTCAGTTGCGGCAACAGCTTGTCCGTAGCGTCCTGGCCGGTGAGCATGCTCTCGAGCGCGCGATGAATCACCCACCCTCTCTTATCTGAAATCCGCACAATGTCCCGCGCGATGAACACCGGGACCGGGGCCGGGTTAGGCGTCAGCAACGCGTCCAATTGGTTAACCTGCTCCGGCGTTTGCGGAGTAAACAATTGCACGTTCCAGGCAGGGACGACGTAAATCCCAATCGAGTCAAACATAATCAGCCGCTTGACCTGCTTTGGATGGTCTGCGGCAACGTGCTGCACAATTCCGCCTCCCATTGACCAGCCGGCCAAATCCACCTGCTTCAATCCCAGAGCATCCATGAAGCCTGACACAATCGCGGCTTCATCGTGCACCGAGTAGGAGAAACTCGCCGGCTTCTGGCTGCGCCCATAGCCCAGCAAATCTGGGATATATACGCGGAAACCCGTCTTCGCCAGGTAGGGTGCGAGGTCGCGGTAGTCTTCCGCGCTACTACCCAATCCGTGCACCAGCACCACGACAGGCCCATCCACGGGCCCCTCCACCAGGTAGTGGATCCGGTAGCCTGTAACCTGAACCGAGGTGCTTTTTATGCCGGAGAGACACTCTTGCGCATACATCACTTCGTTGAGGTAACTCACGGGCCGCATCCAAAATCCGATACCCGCCACCAATACGACCAAAGAAACAAATAGAAAAAGCCTTTTCAGCAGTCTCATCTTTCCCTCTGCCCTTCGGTGTCCCATGACCTTGCTCTCTGCCAACCCGCCTCGATAACGCGAACAGTCACCGGGTCCAGGCGCAGAGCGCCATGACTGTTCCATTCTGCCCGTTCCACCCATCGCACGGCATCCGCATCCGAAGCCGCCTTCAATGCCCCGCCCACCACGCGGCACAGGTAATCCGCAATCACGTAGTGGTAACGGACCTGTTCTCCCTCCAGGTGAATGCGGTCCAACAACTCAACCAGTTCGACCGCCTTCACCGTCAGGCCGGTTTCTTCACTCACCTCTCGAATCACGCCGCCAGTGAGCGACTCACCCAGCTCAAGCATCCCGCCTGGCAGCGACCAATGGCCCAGAAGTGGCTCGGTTCCCCGCCGAATCAAAAGCACGCGGCCGTCCTGCACGATGACCGCGCCCACGCCCACCAGCGGCGCCTCGGGAAACTCTCGCTGCATCTTCCTTCCCTCAAACTCAAACATCTCTACAATAGTTGCTGAATCGCACTCTCGCGCGACCACTTCGTCATCCGGTGCACCTTTAGTACCGGGCTGACATCTAAGACTTTGGGGGAACAAATTGTCAGATTTTTCGCTGCGAATCGATGGGATGCACTGCGGCTCGTGCATTCGCCGCGTCAGTCAGGCACTGGCCTCAGCCAAAGGCGTTCAGGTGCAGGAAGTGCGGCTGGGTGCCGCACGGCTCAGTGCCACAGAGGCCGATGCGTCCGTCGAACTGGCAATTGCCGCCCTCGCCAAAGCCGGCTATACGGCCCGGCTGGACCAATAAGTGGCCGCTCCCGAAACAGAATCGCTTACGCTTCCAGTCCTCGGCATGACCTGCGCATCCTGCCAGCGCCATGTGGAAGAGGCTCTGCTCTCGACACCCGGAGTTCAATCCGCGCGTGTTGATCTGATGGGCAATCGCGCCAGCGTGGTCTTCGATGCCGCATCGGCAGCTCCCGCGGCTCTGCTCGAGGCAATTCGCGACGCTGGCTATGATGCCGTTCTGCCTCGGCCCNNGTCCGACGCCGACTCGTCTACGGCCAAGACCTTCGTCACTCTCGCCGCCGGAGCAGCCGCCATGCTGCTGGCGATGCCCCTGGCCAGCGAAATGGGCTCACTTGACCACACAATGATGGGCCTCATGCCCTGGCTTTATGCGCTTCCGCCAGTTCCGCTGCGCTGGTTCCTGCTGATTCTCACAGCGTCCACCATGGCCTGGGCCGGGCGCGGCATCTACGCCAGCGCCATCATCGCCCTGCGCCACGGAACCACCAACATGAACACGCTGGTGAGCCTGGGAACCAGCGTCGCATTCGCGTACTCAGCCTATGCAACGGTCTGGCCCGGGATCGGCCGTGAGGTCTACTTCGATGCGGTGCTGCTGATTATCGGTTTTCTCCTTCTGGGCAAGAGCCTGGAAGTCCGCGCCAAACGCCGCGCACTCGCAGCGCTCGACTCGCTCTCCCGGCTGCGCCCAGTCACCGCACGGCGCATCCGAGACAAGATTCAGACTGTCGTCCCCCTTGCCGAGATTGAGATCGGCGACAGCATCCTCGTCTTGCCCGGAGAGCGATTCCCTGTCGACGCAGTTATTCTCGAAGGCCGCACGTCCGTGGACGAATCTATGCTGACCGGCGAACCTACGCCGCTGCCCCGCGAACCCGGCGGTAAGGTCTTGGCCGGCTCACTCAACTATGAAGGTGCGGTCACCTGCCGGTCCGAATCGCTGGGCGAGGCCACGGTGCTGGCGCAGATCACCCGCATGGTCCAGCAGGCCCAGTCTTCGCGCGCGCCGATGGAACGGCTTGCCGACCGCGCTAGCTCCATCTTTGTCCCCATCGTGCTGGCCCTGGCTGCCATCACCTTTTGCACCTGGTTCCTTGCCACACACTCGCTCTCGCTCGCCCTGGCCAACACGGTAGCCGTGCTGGTGGTTGCCTGCCCTTGCGCCATGGGATTGGCCGTTCCCGCCGCACTGACGGTAGCCGTGGGACGGGGCGCTCAACTCGGTGTTCTCTTCAAAGGCGGGGAGGCCCTCGAACGTCTGGCACACCTGGACGCAATCGTCCTCGACAAGACCGGCACACTCACCGTAGGCCGCCCCGTGCTTGAGGGTGTTCACCCGCTCACCCCCCACGCTGAAGACGACCTGCTCCTGGCCGCGGCAGCCGAGGAGCGATCGAATCATCCTCTGGCCCACGCCGTTGTGGATACTGCGCGGGCGCGCGGCCTGGCTTGGCAACCCGCGCAAGACGTGCAGATTCTTCCCGGTCGCGGCCTTTCAGCGACCATCGAAGCGCACAGTTGCCTGCTCGGCAATGAAGCTTTGTTCCATGAGCTCTCGCTCCCGCTCCAGGCTGGAATTGCGCCGGCGGGACCCGGAGTAACCCGTCTGTGGATGGCTCTCGACAACGTGCCCGCAGGCTATTTCGACGCCCGCGATGCGCTGAGGCCCGATGCCGCCGGCGCCATTGCTGCCTTGCGCCATTTCGGCCTCCGCATCCTCATGTTCACCGGAGACTCAGAAGCGGCAGCCGCACCCATCGCCCACCAGGCAGGGATCGCCGAGATCGAAGCTGGTCTGGACCCCACCGGCAAACTCTCGCGCATTCGCGCTCTGCAGCAAACTGGTCTCCGCGTAGCCATGGTGGGTGACGGCATCAACGACGCCGCAGCCCTGGCCCAGGCTGACGCAGGCATCGCCATGGGCACCGGAGCTGACCTGGCGCAGGAAGCTGGCGACGTGCTGCTGCTGCGCGCTCAACCATCGGCTATTCCCGCCGCGCTCGATCTGGCTCGCTCTACGGTCCGTGTCATGCGCCAGAACCTCGTCTGGGCCATGGCCTACAACGTGCTCGGCATTCCCCTGGCCGCCGGCGCGCTTTACCCGGGCTTCCACGTTCTGCTCACCCCCTGGCTGGCCGCTGCCGCGATGGCACTGAGCTCCGTATGCGTATTGGCCAACAGCCTGCGCCTGCGCCGCTGGCGTCCATCTTTTGATTCGGGCACCACGGCGACTGCCCCAGCGAGCTAAACTAACCTCAGAGCCTGTCTGTGCGCATCCTGACCCGTTACATCCTCGGCGAGATCCTCTCCCACACGCTCATCGGTTGCGCGCTCTTTACCTTCATTCTCTTCATGAAGGAACTGCCGCACATCCTTGAAATGGTGGTTCGCAACAGCTCCACCTTTACCAATGTGGTTGAGGTGGTCGTCTTCACCCTGCCCAACTTCTTCATGTTCACCATTCCCATGGCAGTGCTGGTGGGTGTGCTGCTGGGACTCAGCCGACTTGCCGCCGACAGCGAAGTCGTCGCCATGCGCGCCTCCGGCCTGGGCATCGGTTACTTTGTCCGCGTTGCTTCCATCGTGGCGGTTGGAGGAACTCTGCTGGGACTGGGGAATTCACTCTACGTGATTCCGCGCGCCAACCAAGCCATCCTCGAGTTGCAAAAATCGCTTGCCTCGCAGGCCTCCTATGAGATTCAGCCACGGGTCTTCGACGAAGACTTCCGCAACTTCGTCCTCTACGTGCAAGACGTCCGCTCCGGCACCGGCGCGGTCAATTGGCGCCAGGTCTTCATCGCCGATGTCACCGACCCCTCCCAGCCAAAAATCACCACCGCAGCCTCAGCCACCGTCGTTAGCGACTCCACCCAGGACCTGCTCATGCGCCTGCGCAACGGAACCGATGACGAAACCGCGTCCGGACAGCCGCAGCAGTCCAACATCTCCACCTTCGACGTCACCGATCGCCCCTTTGCCCCAAGCCAGCAGAGCGAAGGCCATTTCGGACGTCTGGACACGTTTATCTATGCAATGCCGATGGACGAGCTACAGACCCGCAGTCACGGTCCTGACGGCAAGCGATTCCTTATAGAAATCCACAAGCGCTTTGCCTATCCTGCCGCCTGCCTTGTTCTCATGCTGGTGGGCGTTCCCCTGGGTGTGACTTCGCGGCGAGGTGGCAAGAGTTCCGCTATGGTTGCTGCCCTCGCACTCGTCATCTTCTATTACTCGCTGTCGCTCATCGGCAGCGCCCTGGGCCGTCAAAACTGGATTCCCGCGTTTCTGGCCGTATGGTCGGCCAACATCCTCTTCACTGCAGGCGGAATCTTCCTTCTTTGGCAGATGGCCAGCGGCGGCCGCGTCTTGAACGCTTTCACGGTCTGGGTCTCTCATTCTCCCCAGCCCAAACCTGCGGCACCGCGCAAGATCATCGGCACGCCCCAGCCCGGCTTCTTTAGCAGACTGCAATGGAGTTCGCGCCGCGCCCGGGTACGCGGCGTCTTTCCACGCATCCTCGATCAGTATGTTGTGTTTGAGTTCCTGAAGACCTTCTTCCTTGTCCTTTCAGCATTTGTGATGCTCATGCTGGTCTTCACCGCATTCGATCTTCTGGGCGACATCCTGCGTAATCACATAGCCCTCTCCAAGGTCGGCGCGTATTTGATCTACCTGACCCCCGACATGCTCTACCACCTCGCGCCATTGGCCGTGCTTATCTCCGTATTGGTCACCTTCGGCGCACTCAACCGCAACAGCGAAATCATTGCGATGAAGGCCACGGGCATCAGCCTCTACCGTCTGGTCATTCCCATTGTCGGCATCGCCGCTATTCTGGCGCTGATTCTATTCCTGTTCGACCAGTTCTATTTGCCCCAGGCCAATCAGCGCCAGGAGGCGCTCCGCGACTTCATCAAGGGCCGCCCCCCGAGGACCGTCCTGCACCCTGAACAGACCTGGATTTTCGGCCTGTCACACCCCGGCGAGCCTTCCCGCATCTTCCACTATCAGTTCTTCGATCCTGACCAGAACGAGTTTGCCAACCTCTCCATCTTCGAGTTCGATCCCTCCACGTTCTCTCTCTCCCGCCGTATCTTCGCCGAGCGCGTCCGCTGGGATCCACAATCTGCCTCATGGCGTTTCCTCAAAGGCTGGCAGCATGACATTGAAAACGGCAAGGTGACGGCATACCGCGAGTTCCAGCAGACCTCGTTCTCTGAGATTCATGAAGACCCCGGCTATTTCACCAAGGAAGAGAAGCAAGCGCAGGAGATGAATTTTGGCCAGCTTGATCATTACATCGCAGATCTGCGCCAGAGCGGTTTCGACACCATGCGTCTCCGCGTCCAACTCTGGCACAAGCTCGCCTATCCGCTCATCGCCGTCGTCATGGCTATGCTGGCTATCCCCTTCGCGCTGTCGATGGGACGCCGAGGCTCGCTCACCGGCATTGCCGTAGCCATCGCGGTAGCGCTGGCCTACTTTGTTGTCGATGGGCTCTTTGGCGCCATGGGCAATGTCAACTATCTGCCTGCCGCCCTAGCCGCCTGGTCCCCGGATATTCTCTTCGCCCTTACCGGCGGCTACTTGCTGCTCAGAACACCCACCTAACGCAAAACCTGGCCAAAAACACCAANNTCCGCATGCGGAAGGCCCCGATGACTACAACTGAAGTGGTCTTAGCGCGGGCGTAGCGACTTAATCGACTCAGGTAAGCGCTCTTCGATGATTTTGGCTCGCTCGGCTGCAATACCGCCAAGATAGGACGGCACTGGCGTGGTGGTCAGCACCAGCGCCAGTCCAATCAATGAGAAGCAGACTCCTGCAATCGCCGCTGAAACCAGCATGTGGTACATGTCGTAGATGTCGAGTCCGAATATATTGAAGGAGACATACTCGAGCGGCTTGACGTGCACCACCACCAGCAGCGCAAAGAGGAAAAAGACCGCTGAAAGTGACGTCAAAATAGCCAGTGTGACGTCAAGGCTGCGGTGGAATTTCTGTCGGGCTCGGCAATGAGAACATTCTGAAAAATGTTGCTCGTAGTCTTTGCGCATCTCCGGGAAAATCCCCGAAATGTCATATCGCCAGCTTGCCAGAATGGCGCCGACGACTACGTCTGTACATTCAGTTTTTGCCATAGACGTAAAAACTCGCTTTGAAAAGGATGTGCCGGGCCGCCAACTTGTTGCAAGGCTTTCGTGGCAAAAGACTCTCAAAACCATTAGATGCTCCACCGGGCCTTTCGGTTTAAGTGGTGCTCGGCTCTGCCTTGCCACGGCAAAAATGGCACTTACAATTCCCTTTGCCCATCTTCACGGCACAGTGGAATGCCTGTCTCTGACGATTGTAATCTAATTGACTTAAAAGTAAATAGACGACAGGGCCTCGTGCTGTGCTGCCAGCAGTAGGCGGTTCGCCAGCAGGCTGGCCCGCCCATTCAACGCCCGCTCCGCCGTAACCCTTGCCAATTCGGGCAGGTTATTGCTCTCCGACAGGTGAGCAAGAATCACATAGGCAGCTTGGCCGTCATACTCGTTCTCAAGAAACGCCGCCGCCGCTTCATTCGACAGGTGGCCCACCCTCGAAAGAACACGCTGCTTCACAGACCATGGATAAGGGCCGTCGCGCAGCATCTCCAGGTCATGATTCGACTCCAAGAGCAGCAGGTCCACCCCTTTGAGCTGCGCCTTCACATTGGGCGGGATATACCCCAGGTCGGTGGCAAAAGCCATCCGTACGCCCTCCGCTTTGAACACAAACCCTACAGGATCCGCAGCGTCGTGGGGAATGGTGAAGGGGCTGATGGCGATATCGCCGATCTCGAACGGCTGCCCAGCCTGGAAATATTCGACCGCCGGAAGCCAGGTAGGGTCCTTCTGGAGGGCTGCACCTGCAGCCGCTGGTTCAACTGCGGAAGCTTCCGCTCGAGATCCCGCTCCCACTGCCTGATTCAAGGCAGACGCGGTCAGCTCGCAGTCGGCCACAAGGTCGCTCTCGTCCGCCTCACTTTCTGGTTCAGCTAGGGCCGCATCGGCCTCCGCCTGGCGCTCCGCCGCCTGCTTCCGGCACCGCTCCAGCCATTGCGCATAGGTCATCTGCCGTCGCGGCGTCAGCCAGCGCATCCAGGCACGATGGGTGCCGTCGGTAAAGTACACAGGTATGCCCAGCTTGCGCGCAGTCACAGAAAGTCCGTTGATGTGGTCCTGGTGCTCATGGGTAATGATGATCGCGTCCAGCGTCTCCGGCTCTTCGCCCGCCAAACGCATTCGCTTGAACAGCTCCCGGCAGCTCAGGCCGGCATCAACCAGGATGCGTGTGCGGCCACCGGAGACAACTGTGCTGTTCCCTTTCGACCCCGAAGCCAGCACCGTGAAGCGCACCATGTTTTGAGCATAACCCGGTTGCCTGCGGATCGTGCAAGGGCTGGGGATAACCACCCGGCGTCACTCTCCCCGTCGACCTCAAACCGTCAACAGATGTTTCGCACCGTGGATGTCTTGCCGTATCCTGCCAGAAAGCTGGAGACCGCCTCAGCCCCTTCATCAACCTGCCTGCATTTGCGCACCCACCGGAGGCGAGAGAAATGTCCATCAAGCCGCGCTGGATCAAGCCGATCTGGACTTGCGTGGCCCTGGCCTGTTTCGTCGCCGTTTTGGTCACTTGCGCGCTTTCCAGCAGTTCCCTCCACCTCTTCAACGATCCAGTGCTGGCCGAGGATAAACCCGCTGACGCAGCTCCGGTCAATTGGGATCGCCAGGCCGCCGAGCGCTATCTCGATAGCCGCGAGGTCTGGTGGCAGTCTTGGGACCGGGCGCAAAAGGACCACGGAACCTACTGCATCTCCTGCCACACTCAGGCAAGCTATGCGCTGGCGCGCCCTGCCCTGCGCCAGGATCTCAGCGAGCCCGCACCTGCAGGCGCAGAGCGAGCCATGCTCGACAGCATTGAGAAGCGCGTCCGCATGTGGAAGGATGTGGAACCGTTCTACCTCGATGCCGTGTACGGCAAAGGAAAGGAAGTTGAATCTCGCAACGCCGAGGCAGTGCTGAACGCTCTAATACTATCCAGTTATGACACGCAACAGGGTCATCTGAGCGAGACCACACGCATGGCCTTCGAGAATGCCTGGGCGCTTCAGTCGCAAACCGGCCCCGTAGCCGGTGCCTGGGTCTGGCAGGACTTCCACTACACGCCGTGGGAGTCCCCAGAGTCTGAATATCACGGCGCTGCCTTGATGGCCGTTGCCGTTGGCTACGCGCCGGACAACTACCGCGGGAACAAAAAAATCATCGACAACATGACCGCCCTCACAAAGTACCTGAGCGTTAATTACGACGATCAGCCGCTGCTCAACAAGGTCATCGCTCTCTGGGCCTCGGCGCGCATCCGCGGCCTTCTTACGCGCGAGCAGCGCAGCGAACTGCTTGCGGACCTGGGAACAAGGCAGCAGGAAGACGGCGGCTGGAGCCTGACCGACCTGGGCGATTGGGAGCGGGTGGACGGAACGCCGCTTGAAACCCGCTCGGATGGCTACGCCACTGGCGTCACCATGCTGGCGCTTGAAGAAAATGCCGTCTATGACTCGCACGTTCGGCGCGGGCTACAGTGGCTCGTCGCCAACCAGGACAAGACCACCGGCGCCTGGCACGCCTGGTCACTGAACAAAAATCGCGACCCCAGTTCGAATGTGGGTATGTTCATGAGCGACGCCGCCACCAGCTACGCAGTCCTGGCGCTTGAAGCCAGCCGATAGATCGTCATGCCACCTGCTCGCGGCCGACTGCAATGCGGGCCTTGGGTTTAGGCGCGCGGCATTTCACTCATCACTCCCAGGACATTTTCATCCGGGTCATTCAAAAAGGCCATCCACAGGTCATGATCTGGCATCTTGGCCACAAGATGCGGTGCCTTGAGGACAACCACGCCAAAATCCTTCAATCGCTCGTGCGTCTCTTGAATGTTCCCCACTTTGAAGTAAAGAATCGTTCCTCCACGTGGCGCCGACGGGTCCGGCGCCGCGCCAATCATCAGGCGAATGTCCCCACACTGAAAGAAAACCATACTCCCGGCATCGAACAGGAACTTCATCCCCAACGTGTCCGTGTAAAAGGCCTTTGATCTCGCCAAGTCGCGAACCGTAATGGCAATCTGGCCGATGGTGTCAAAATGCACAGCATCGTGGCTCAAGTCATTCATGCTGCCCTGCTCCTCCTTTGATTGCAACGTCAGGATATTCGATCGGCCGTTCTAGATCGGACCCGATAAATTTGCCGGGATCTCGATCGATACCAGCGTGCCCCGCCCCGGATTGCTGACCACGTCGAAGCGCGCCTGGTTTCCGTAGAGCACCTCCAGCCGCTCCCGCACGTTCTTCATGCCAATGCCCGCCCCGTCGCGGCGCAATGCTGAAACCGGCCTGTTTCCCATGCCCACCCCGTCATCGGCCACCTCAATCAGCACACGGTCTCCATCCAGGCGGCTGCGCAGCGTAACCGTCCCGCCTTTCAGGCGCGGTTCTAACCCGTGCTTGATGCTGTTCTCAATCAGAGGCTGCAGCAGGATGCTGGGCACCAACACTCCCAGCGTCCGCGGATCAATCTCCTTTTCCACCCTCAGTTTGTCCGCGCCAAATCGGACCACCTCGATGTCCAGGTAATCGTCCGTAAAGCTCAGCTCGTCGCGCAACGGGACATATGTGTCGTGATCCTTCAGAAGCGCTCGCAGAATATTGGCGAGCTTGACCGTCATCTCGCGAGCCAGTTCCGGCTTGTTCCGAACCAGCGCTGCAATCGAGTTGAGCGTGTTGAAGAGGAAGTGAGGGTTGATCTGGCGCTGCAAGGCATCCAGCCGCGCCTCCAGCAATAACCGCTTCTGCTCTTCGAGTTTCAGCTCAATTCGCAGCGTATTCCATACCTTCAGCGCGATGCCTACATCGATGGGTGCAACCAGGCATACCAGCACCTGCAGCCACCACTGGGTAGCGAGCAGAGCAAACAGCCGGGGCGGATTGGAATAAAGATGAGCAATCCAATCTCGACAAGCCTCCGCCGCCACAATCAGAAACAGCATCAAGAACTGGCGGTCGATGCGCGGCTGGCGCAGGTTGCGCCGCACCCATCGATACAGGCTTAGATCGATAAACGGAGTGAAGGAGTAGATCTCTTCCTTCTCGACGAAGCGGCCCAGCATCCCAGCTCCCAGGCCCAGGGCTGCGTTGAAAGGCAACGCCAGGTACTCGTGGTTGTAGACTGCGGGCGCTGCCAACACCACGCCACCCAAAACTGCCCAGCCTGGCCCCACCAGCAGGCCCAGCAGGATCACCGTGGCAAACGAAATGTCTGCGGCCAGAAAGTTAGGCACCCAGACGCGAACAAACACCCCCAGTGTCAGCGGCACCAGGAAGAACGCCAGCAACGCCAGGGTCTGCCGGGGAGTGCGCCGCTCGGCAAAGATCAGTCGCCGGAATGTCACCACGCGCGCCAGCACGCTGGCCACTGAGGCAACCACACCCAGCTTGACCAGAAGCGTGATGAGAATCAGATTGTCGGTCACCTCATAACTTTACCGCGCCACGCACGATTGCATCGACTGCGATCTCCTCTGTTCACAGTCCCCTGCCCACTGTTCTCTACCCCTGTAGAATGGAAGCATGGGATTTGAAAGCGTGAAGAAGATCGCCGAGGCTGACTTTCCCACCCGCTGGGGAGCTTTCCGCATCCTGGGCTTTGAAGGTTACTTGGCTGCAACGCGCGGCGATTGTGAACCGGGAGCCTCCCCAGCCAGTCCAGCAGTCGAGGGCCTAGTCGCGTTGGTCATGGGCGACATCCATTCCGCCCCGCCGCTGGTGCGCATTCACTCGCAATGCCTCACAGGAGATGTCTTCGGCTCCCTCCGCTGCGATTGCCGTCTCCAACTCGAGCTCGCCCTGGGCAAGATCGCTGAGGCCGGAGCAGGCATCCTGCTCTATGAGCAGAAGGAAGGCCGAGGAATCGGCCTGATGGCCAAACTGAAGGCCTACGAGCTGCAGGACCAGGGCATGGATACCGTTGAAGCGAATGTCGAGCTAGGCTTCGCCGCCGACTGCCGCGAATACGAACTGCCCTCTGAGGTGCTCAAGCTGCTCGGAGTCAAGCAGGTTCGCTTGATGACAAACAATCCTGAAAAGGTCGCCGCACTCGAGTCTGCCGGCATCACGGTCGTTGAGCGCGTCTCCGCCGAGGTCGAACTTCAGGAATCCTTCGAAGCCTATCTGCGCACCAAACACGAGAAGATGGGCCATATTCAGGATTCGCTGCCTGTTGCGCTTGTGCCTGAAGAGCACGCACGCTAATATCCTGGGTCTAGAGTTGGTCCAATAAGGGCGCTCAACCCGAGAACCCGAAAGAGGCGGCCCTCCTGAGCGAAGCACTTTCGAGCGGAGCCCGGGGCCCCCGGCTACAGATCTTCGTCGCTGGGGTGGGGAGTCGAAGGACCTGCATTTTTTCTAAATCGCTTCCTGCATGAACCTAGTATTCACCGCGCGCTAGCTGCTCAGCGCCCTCAGCAGCTTGGTCGTCGAAACCACCTGGCCAACATGCCGCTGCGTGTGGTCAGCCACGTGTATGAGAGCGCCGCCAATTGTGGTCGGCAGTTGCTTCTTGCCGACGCCACGGAATGTGTTCAGGTCCGCCGTTGCCAGCACCCTGACGCGGTCCGCCGCATTGCTGAAAGAGAACTCAACATCGGCCATGAGCATCGCGAGTGTTTCGTCCCCAACTTTTTCTGACTTCAGCGCCGCCAGTTGCTCTTCAGAGAGCGGCTTGCCCTCCGCATAGCTCAACAGCCGGTCGGTCGAGCGCGCGATATGCCGCAGATGAAACGCCACGGAAGTAAGCCCCAGCGGTTGGGCATGGATCTGGCCATCTTTGAGCCCTGCGGTCCACTTGGTCAGATCGTCGAGAGCCAGGTCAAGGGCATGCAAAACGGCGCGCCCCACCGCCGGAACATCTGCATAGGTTCCGCGCAACCACGGTTCGACATAAGGTATAGCGGAAGTGCTCATTGGAAACTGCCCTTTACCCGGTGCTCTTTACCCGCACCACGGTGATCTTCTCAAATCCCTCTTCAAACACCGGCGGCTNNGCACCTCGTAGCCGAAGCTCTTGGCCATCTTGATCCACTGGCGGCGCTCATGGATAGACAGGTTGGTCGCGTCCACGTAGTTCAGTGGCATCCGGGCAATGAGCCTCGCTCGCAACAACGAGCGCAAAGTCGAGAAGACAAGCCCCTGGTAGCGCTGCTCCTCAACATCGTCAAACAGAATATTGCGCAGCAAGTCGCTCGACAGCGGTGTAACTCCGCGACGCCGGAACCACGTCGTCTTGCCCGAACCAGGTAGCCCGATGGCCAGCACCACAAAGCCTTTCGGAGCCTGGGGAGAGCGCTCCGTCGTCTCCGTCTCTGGCGGTGGAACTGAGGGCATCTCCGGCTGCGTTTCGAGCTCAAAGCGCCCGGAACCGGCAGATTCATCCCATTCCCGCTTGGCTGGCCGCTCCTGCCTTACCGGTCGCATGGGCGCGGCCGGCCGGGGAGATGCGGCCGGCGCGCCATTTGGAGGACCCTGCGTGCGGCTCTGCTGCGGCGGTCGCGTCGCAGCAGGTGGGTCGTCCGGATAGAAAGGCACCAGCGGAGCTGGCTGATTCGATGGGAGTTCCTGGCCGATCTTGCCTGTGGATTCCGAAGTGTTGGGATTGCGTCTGGAGCGTCTTCTCATGCCGCCTTCAAACCTTTACTGTGATACCCGAATACCATACTTGCCGATAGCGCTGCAAATGCTGTGAATACCATCACATACTGTCCCGTACCCGGAAAGGCACACTATGTGCGAAGGAGTTTTTGTTCCGAGAACGGGAATCGACCAGTTTTCATCTCGTTTCCGTTGTTGGGAGTGTTACCATCATGGGTTTGGTGGAATTGCCTTCTGGACTCATTTCAGACGTCGAACAACCCAAGCTCAAATCACTGGCTCACCCATTCCGAAGGAGAAATCACTCATGGCAGTTAAGGTTGGTATCAATGGCTTCGGCCGCATTGGCCGCAACGTTTTTCGCGCCGCTCTTGGCAATCCTGAAATTGAATTTGTTGCCGTCAACGACTTGACCAGCCCGGCCACCCTGGCCCACCTGCTCAAGTACGACTCGATCCTCGGCAACCTGAAAAATGAAGTCGTTGCCGGCGAAGACTTTATCGCCGTCGATGGCAAGAAGATCAAGGTCTATGCCGAGCGCGACCCCGCCAAGCTGAATTGGGCTGAAGTTGGCGCACAGATCGTGGTTGAATCTACCGGCTTCTTTACCGACGCAACCAAAGCCAAGGCGCACCTTGGCGAGACCGTCAAGAAGGTCATCATCTCGGCTCCGGCTTCCAATGAAGACATCACCCTGGTGCTCGGCGTGAATGAAGACAAATACGACGCCTCCAAGCACAACGTAATTTCGAACGCCAGCTGCACCACCAACTGCCTTGCTCCTGTCGTTAAGGTTTTGCTTGCACATTGCGGCATTGTCAGCGGCATCATGACCACCATTCATAGCTACACCAACGACCAGGTCATCCTCGACACACCGCACAAGGACCTCCGCCGTGCCCGCGCCGCTGCCCTCAGCATGATTCCCAGCTCCACAGGCGCCGCCAAGGCCCTCAAGCTGGTCATTCCTGAGACCTCCGGCAAGCTCGACGGCTTCGCCATCCGCGTTCCCACCCCCAACGTCTCCATCGTCGACCTCACCTTCATCAGCGAGAGGACAACAGACGCCAAGGCCGTGAACGCCGCGCTCAAGGAAGCTTCTGAAGGCGCACTCAAGGGCATCCTCGGCTATGACACCAATGAGCTGGTCAGCTCCGACTTCAAGGGCGACAAGCGCAGCTCTATCGTCGACGCGCCCCTGACCAAGGTCGTCGGCCAGAGCGTGAAAGTTCTCAGCTGGTATGACAACGAGTGGGNNAGTGGGGCTACTCCAACCGCGTTGTCGACCTGATCGGCTTCCTCACCAAGAAGGGGCTGTAAGAGAAGGCAACGGTGGGCGGTGGACAGAGAACCTTTGATCGACCCTGTCCACTGCTCACCTGCTCCTGCCGGGTGCCCCACCCTTGATGCGGATTTTGCGTCAAGGGTGGGAATCCCATCCGATTCACCACAACACCATGCGCAAAAACATCAGCGGGTCTTCTCCCTACGAACCCATCATCGGCTTCTCCCGCGCGGTTCGTGTGGGGAACACGCTGCACCTGTCCGGAACCGGGCCGGTGGGCGCCGACGATCAGGATGCCGCAGGCCAGACACGCCGCATCTTCGCCATCGCCGCCGACATCCTCGCTCAGGCCGACGCTTCCCTCAATGACGTCGTCCGCACCCGCATGTTCCTGACTCACGTTGAAGATTGGGAAGCGGTGGGCCGCGTCCATGGCGAATTCTTCGGCGAAATCCGTCCCGCCGCCACTTTGGTTGTCGTTGCCGCGCTGCTCAATCCCTCCTGGCGTATCGAGATCGAGATGGACGCTGTGATCGACGACGCCAACTTCCCTAGTCCCTAGTACCTCAGAAAGGTTTCCTACCATGCCCAAGCTCACGATTCGCGACATCGATCTGGCCAATAAGCGGTTGTTTATCCGCGTCGACTTCAACGTGCNNTCATTCTGGCCTCGCATCTGGGTCGCCCCAAGGGCAAGCCGAACCCGAAATACTCGCTGCGTCCGGTGGCCATCCGCCTCCGCGAGTTACTCGATAAAAAGCTTGGCGAATCCATCAACGTGGCTTTCTCTCCGGACTGCATTGGCGAAGTAGCCGAAGAAATGGCGCGTCAGCTCGAGTCCGGCCAGGTGCTGCTGCTTGAAAACCTCCGTTATCACGCCGAGGAGGAAGCCAACGATCCAGCCTTCTCCAAGGCTCTTGCCTCGCTCGCCGAGATCTACGTGAACGACGCCTTCGGCTCAGCTCATCGCGCCCATGCGTCAACTGAGGGCATTACCCACTTCCTCAAGCCCGCCGTCGCCGGCCTGCTCATGGAAAAGGAGATCACCTACCTCGGCAAAGCTCTCGAATCGCCAGAGAAGCCCTTCGTGGCCATCATCGGCGGCTCAAAAATCTCCGGCAAGATCGACGTCATCGACAACCTGCTCGACAAGGTGGATACCCTGGTCATCGTCGGCGGCATGGCCTATACTTTCGAGCGCGCCCTCGGCGTCACCACCGGCAAGTCTCTCGTCGAAGAGGACAAGATCGACATGGCCAAGGCTGCCCTCGAAAAGGCCAACGCAAAAGGCGTCAACCTGCTGCTGCCCGTCGACAACATCCTCGCCGACAGCTTCTCTCCCGACGCCAAAACCCAACCCTGGGACACATCAATCAACTTCCCCGCCGACTGGCAGGGTCTGGACATCGGTCCCAAGTCCATCGCTGCGATTGAGGATGTAGTTTCGATGGCACGCACCATCGTGTGGAATGGCCCGGCCGGCGTCTTCGAGTTTCCCAAGTTTGCCGTAGGCACCAACGCGATCGCCAGGGCCGTCGCTGCCAACAAGGCAGCTATCTCCATCATCGGTGGCGGCGACTCGGTAAGCGCCATAAACCAGGCCGGCGTAGCCGACCAGATCACCCACATCTCCACCGGCGGCGGCGCATCGCTGGAATCCTGCCCAGTCATGACCGAACGAACCCAGTCCTGGTACGTCGGATCATCGCTCGCCACGCGCCACAAACCGCCGGGCCGGAGCACCCTCGCGACCACCGGCAGCATCGCTGGATGCACGAACCGCCGTTTGGCGTGACGGGCCTTGGGCCAGGGATCGGGAAACAACAGAAACAGCCGATCCAGACACGCGTCGGGCAACTTCGCCAGCAGCAGCCGCGCATCGTCCGGCCAGATTCGCAGATTGCCCGGCAAAGTCTCGTCCGCCTCGCCGCCCTCCGGCACCAGGCGGGACAGCAGCGAGCAAATGCCGTTCTCGAACACCTCGCAGGCGATCAGGCCGATACCGGGGAACGCGGCGATTTGCGCCAACGCATGCTCGCCGCCGCCGAACCCGACCTCCAGCCATAACGCGGACGGTCTGATCGCGAACGAGCCCCATGGGTCCGCCGGGTCCACCGCCAACCTGGGCAGCGTCACGTCGAGCAGTTTTTCCTGCCGCGGCCGGAGCTTGTGGCCTCGCGCGCGGCCGTACAGCCGGTCTGGCGGAGGTTTGACGGCGACGGAGGCCACACCGGTTCCACCGTCATGGACCTGACCGGCCGAGTCATCGGTATCGACATGATGGGGCGACAGGTGGCCCGGTCGAGCCGGGCGATGACGGGGAGAGCGTGGTGCGGCACCCCCGCGCGGTGCGGCAGCCCCTCCGACGACCGGGATTACCGCCCCAGCGCCGTCTTCAGCGCCGGCACCAGATCCGTCTTTTCCCACGTGAAGGTGCCCTTCGTTTCATCCGGCTCGCGACCGAAATGGCCGTACGCCGAGGTGGGCACGTAAATCGGCCTGTTCAAATGCAGATGCTCGCGGATTCCGCGCGGTGTCAGGTTGACCACGTCCCGCAGCGCTTTCTCCAGCCGCAACTCGTCGACATCCTTCCCGGTGCCATGCAGGTCGACATAAACCGACAGCGGATGGGACACACCAATCGCGTAGCTGATCTGCAGAGTGCAGCGATCCGCCAGACCCGCCGCCACGACGTTCTTCGCCAGATACCGGCACGCGTAAGCGGCCGAGCGGTCCACCTTGGNNCGCAATCGCCGTCCGGGCCGCCAATGCAGAATTTACCCGTCGGGTTCACATAGAATTCCCGCTCCGGCGGCATCCACCCGTTGGGCAGCGTGGATTCCACCAGCGGCCAAAGCATTCGCTTGATCTCGGCCTGTTCCAGATG
>PLKU01000286.1 GCA_003140705.1 Acidobacteriaceae bacterium | reverse complement strand
CGACCTGATGCCGGCCGACATCCTGGGCACCACGATCTTGCGCGGCGGCGCAGGTTCTGACGCGGGAACATTCAGCTTCCACGCCGGCCCGGTCTTCACTGACCTGCTGCTCGTGGACGAAATCAACCGCATGCCTCCGCGCACTCAAGCCGCGTTGCTCGAATGCATGGAGGAGCGCCAGGTCACCAGTGACGGAGTGCGCCGTCCATTGCCTGCCTGGTTTACGGTGTTTGCCACCCAGAATCCAGTCGATTTCGAAGGCACATATCCTCTGCCCGAAGCGCAGCTGGACAGGTTTCTGCTCAAGATTCACCTCGACTACCCCACTGAAGCAGAGGAACTGCAGATCCTGCAACGGCACCATGCCAGCTCTGGTGCCGGCCTGCTCGAAGACGTCCAAATCACCCCCATCCCCAGTGACATGCTTGCCACAGCCCGCGCTGAAGTCAGGGCCATCCGCATTGAGCCGGAGCTCTACGGCTACATCCTGTCTCTTGCGCGGCGCACGCGCGAGTGGCCCACGTTGTTGCTCGGCGCAAGCCCCCGTGCGGCCCTGAGCCTGATGCGCGTAGCTCAGGCCGCCGCCGCGTTCGACGGCCGCGATTATCTGGTTCCCGACGATGTCAAGCGTGCCGTGCGGCCCGTACTGCGCCATCGCGTCATGCTCAAGCCCGAGGCGGAATTGGAGGGCTTTGACGCCGATCGCGTGCTTTCCGATGTCACCGCCGCAGTGCCGGTCCCCAGGCAATGATCTCTCCCTCGCTCCATCGCGGCCCGGTCCAGGCGGTCTGCGAAGCCCGCCGACGCTGGAGCTTTGGCCTGACGCCACGGACCATTGGCCTGCTGACCATTGGCTTCCTGTGGCTCATTCCTGGCTTCTGGAACGGCCGACTCGCCATTGCCATGCTTGCCTGGGATGGGCTGATTCTATTGGCTGCGCTGGTGGATGGGCTACGCCTGCCGCGTGCCAATCAACTCACTGTTTCTCGCTCCTGGTCCAACGCTCCGGCCCTGGACAGCCAGACCGAAATCGAGCTTACCGTTGAAAACCGCGGCAGCGTAATCGCAGAGTGCCGCCTGCTGGACGATCTGCCGCCCGCTTTCGTTGACCAGCCCGCTACGCATCGGCTCACCGCGTTCCCGCGCGCGCCGGCGTCTCTGCGTTACAGGGTCGAGCCACAGGAGCGGGGCGATTGGGAAACCGGCTGGCTTTATGTCCGCTATCGATCCGGACTTGGACTCACCGAGCGCTGGGCCAGGGCGCCGCTGGCCCAAACAGTCAGGATTTATCCCGCGTTGCGCACGGGCGAGGAGCAGCAGATCTACCTGGCGCGCAGCCGTCAGATCGACCTGCAACTCCGCCGTGCACTGCAACGCGGCCTCGGTCGCGACTTTGAGAGCCTACGCGAATACCGCGAGGGCGANNCCTCCGCGAATACCGCGAGGGCGACGACCTACGCGATATCTGCTGGACAGCCACTGCGCGCCGCGGCAGCCTGGTGACTCGGCAGTACCAGACCGAACGCAGCCAGCCCGTGTGGATCGTGCTCGATTGCGGTCGCCTGATGCGGTCCCGCGTTGCTCTTGTCGCCGCAGGCAAATCGATGCTCCCGGTCGGCGAACAGAACTCCCACATCCACTCCAAACTCGACCACGCCTGCACCACTGCCGTAGCGCTCGCTCAACTTGCACTGTACTCCGGCGATCGCGTCGGCTTGCTTGCCTATGGTCAAAACATTCAGCAGCGCCTGCTGCCCGGACGCGGGGCGGCTCACCTGCGCCAGTTGATCGAATCGCTCGCGCAGGTCCATGCCGAAACCGGCGAGTCGGATCACCTGAGAGCCACGGCCACGCTCAACCGTTTGCAGCCCAGGCGTTCGCTCATCCTGTGGGTCACTGATCTTGCTGAGACTGCAATGCGCCCCGAAGTGATTGACGGCGCTGTGCAACTTCTGCGCCGCCACGTGCTCCTGTTCGTAGCCATGGCTCAGCCTGAAGTCGACGAGATCGCCCAGGCGCGCCCCAACACTGTTGAGCAGATGTTCCGCTCCGCTGCAGCCCAGGAGATGGCGGGCCGCCGTGAGCTCCTGCTCGCCCGGCTCCACGAGCAGGGCGCATTGACCCTGGACTCAGACCCCGAGCATCTCACCTCGTCTGTCCTGAACAACTATCTGATGGTGAAAGAACGGGCAATGGTTTAGATACCTGCAATTGCACATCTTGATGGCAGAAACCGGCGGATACCAAGGGTTTGCGTGAATCCCCGCGCCCATTTTGCGCATCTTGTAGCTTGGAGACCTGCTCGTCCCTCTGAAATAATGATGGTAGTGAATCGAGCCCAAAATCATATTTCTCTGCCCGCTGTGCGCGCAGCACTGCTTGCCCTGGCTTGCACCGCAGCGGCGGCGCAGGCGCCTAACCCCAGCTCCGCTCTGAATCCCTTCTTTGGGAGCGTTACCGCCCATCCCGCCAGCGATGAGGCACTCAAGCTCTCTCTGGACGAAGCCGTGAGCATGGGTCTCAAGAACAACCTTGGGCTCAAGGAAGTGGAAGCCAACGAGAAATCG
This sequence comes from Acidobacteriaceae bacterium, assembly GCA_003140705.1. GTDB lineage: Bacteria > Acidobacteriota > Terriglobia > Terriglobales > Acidobacteriaceae > Telmatobacter. Next base: position 4,383 of record PLKU01000286.1, on the reverse strand, counting down.
ATTCAAGGGCAGAAGAATCAGGCCATCCAGCAGTTTTTCCCCACCATCACCCTCACCGGCGACACGGGCGTTTACCAGCACAACCTCGCCGCGCTCGGCTTTGGTCCCGGCGTAATCGGCGAGTTCGCCAAACTGTTTCCGAGCGGCAGCATGCCCACCGGACTCTCTGAGATCACTCGTGACGACCTGACTGAAGGCCAGATCAGTTACAAACAGACGCTCTTTTCCAGTCCGGTGATTTCAGGCCTGAAGGCGGCGGGAGCGGCAGACAGAGTGGCATACTTTGCCAAGATGTCGGCGCGCGGAGAAGTGGTGCAGCAAGTGGCCGCCGCCTATTTGCACGCCATCGCCGCAGCCAGCGAAGTTGATAACGCCAAGGCGCTCGAAGCAGCCGATCAGGTCTTGTTCAGTCAAGCTCACGCGGCACACGAGGCCGGTACCGTGGCCAATCTGGATGAGCTGCGAGCGCGAGTCCAGCTTCAAGCCCAGCAGCAGATCGTCATCGCTCAGGAAAACGCCCTGGAAAAGAACCTGATCCTTCTCAAGCGGGAGATTGGCGTCGACCCCGGCCAAAAGATCGTGCTCACTGATCCGGCCCCGTATACCGACCTCGCAGTGCAAACCCCGGAAGAAGTTCGCGCGACTGCGTACGCCAACCGCCAGGACTACCAGAACCTCAGAAACCAGTTGGATCTTTACAAAGCCATTCACACTGCTTTTCGCGGCCAGCGGTTGCCCAGCCTCAGCTTCAGCGGCTACTACGGTGTCAGCGACGTATCCGGCGCCGGAACGCACGGCAACTTTGTGGCCCAGGGGACGCTCACCATTCCCCTCTTCCGCGAAAGCAGACTGCGCGGCGATACCGATTCAGCACAGGCCCAGCTGTCTGCAGTCGATGCCCAACTGACAGATCTTCGCAATCACATCGATCAGCAAGTCCGCTCAGCGCTGCTGGACGTGGACGCAACCTCGAAACTTGTTGCAGTCGCCCGCTCCAATGTCGACCTGGCCACCCGTGCCCTCAGTGATGAAACCGACCGCGTCAACGCCGGCGTCGATGACANNAACGCAGGCGTCGACGACAACCTGCCCCTTGTGGAGGCACAGTCGTCGTTGGCCACCGCGCAAAGTACCCTGGTCGAGAGCCTCTACCAGTACAACCTCTCCAAGCTCGCCCTCGCACGCGCCTCCGGCGTGCTCGAAACCCAGTACCGGGTGTACCTGGGCCGGTGACGGCCCGCACTGCAGCAACATCCTTTTGCAGACTATTGTTCCTCCGAGCAATCGATCGGGGTCTTTGAAGCTCGTCAGAAAACATGCCGCAAGTAACTGGCCAGACCTTGCCCTGAAAGGATTGAATGCGTCGATTCGAGCTGGTTGCCGCTCTATTCCTGTTCATCGCTTCTGGTCACTCTTTAGGCCCAAAAAATGACACCGACCTAAAGGCATATCTCGATGGCGTCACCGAGCAAGGCCGCGCCCTTTATGCATACGATGAGACAGCATGGCACGGCACAGATGCATTTTTCGAGCTCAAACCCGACACCAGCGGCCTCACTCACTACATCTGCACGAATACACCAACCGGCTGGCTGGTCATATTTCCACGGTGGAATGACGCACACGACAAGTTGTTGGTGGCTTATGAAGCCGTTGAGTCAGGGCCGGGGAAATATGCGGCCCGGCGCTACGATCCGCCCAAGGAGGCAAGCGGCGACCTGGCTGCGCAGGAGCGCGCTCTTGAACTTGCCATCGCCACGTTTCAACATCCGAATCGACCTTACAACACCGCAATCCTGCCCGCGGCTGACGGCAAAATCTACGTCCATCTCTATCCTGGGCAAACAAAGGACACAATCTGGCCACTCGGGGGCGATTTCCGCTGCACCGTCTCGTCGGATGGCAAGCAGATCGTTGAAACGCGGCAATTGCACAAGTCCATTCTCGACCTTGAGACCAATCCAAGAGCCGAAGCCGGTTACCACACGCATGTCCTGTCCGGCGTTCCGGAAGATACCGACGTGCTTTACGTTCTGAATCGCATGCCCTCCTTACCCGAATATATTGGGACAGCCAGACGCGTCGATGTTGTAAATACTGATGGCACAATCAGCATCGCAAAAGATGATTGAGCTGCTCTTCACGGCATCCGTGTTACCTTGAGCGTAGCCTAAGATCAGAGGCACCCAACCTGCATGCCCAGAAAGCTCAGGATCAAATACTACGTGGAGCCGGATGCAGAAGCGCTGGCTCGGCGCGCGGCGCAGTACTTTATCGAGATGACCGGAGAGGCTGTGGCCGGCCGCGGTCGTGCCCGCATTGCAATCAGTGGTGGCTCCACGCCGAAGGCCGCCTTCCAATTGCTGGCCAACCCCAACGAGCCATGGCGGTCGCGTATGCCCTGGGACTGTCTCGACCTTTATTGGGTCGACGAGCGATGTGTACCTCCCGATGCCGCTGATAGCAACTACCGCATGACGCGTGAGGCCTTGCTCGATCATGTGCCGCTGCGGCGCGAGCAGATTCATCGCATGGAGGGCGAGCTGGAGCCGGAACTGGCCGCAAATCGCTACGAATCCGAGTTGCGCAACAGCTTCCGCCTCGAAGGTGCCGAGAGCCCGCGTTTCGACCTCATCGCCCTGGGCATGGGCGACGACGGCCACACCGCCTCGCTCTTCCCGCACACACAAGCCATCCACGAACTTACCCGCCTCGTCACTGCCAACCACGTGCCACAAAAGGACACATGGCGCATCACCCTTACCTGGCCTGTAATTGACCACGCAAGCTCGGTCTTCTTTCTGATTGCCGGTCAAGACAAGGCCGCCGTATTAAAGGAAGTTTTAACAGGTCCGCGCGACCCGGAACGGCTCCCGAGCCAACTGATATGGCCTGCCAGCGGTATACTTACCTTGATTCTGGATAGGGCAGCCGCCGCGCTATTACCCGCGACAGACGGGGAGGGCTGTGGGTTCTTGGAGAGAGATAGATGATTCTGGCAGGAGATGTAGGCGGCACCAAGGTTGACTTGGCGCTGTATGAATTTATAGACGGAAAACTCAAAAATATACGTGACAAAATCTATCGGGCCAAGGATTACCCCGGCCTGGAAGTCATCGTAAAAGAGTTTCTCGGTACAGATAAGGTAACCGCAGCCTGCTTTGGTGTGCCCGGACCCGTGCGCGACGGTCGCCTGCGCCTCACCAACCTTCCCTGGACGCTGGACAGCCGCGAGCTTGCTGCTGGCCTGGCCATCGACCACGTCTTCCTGATCAACGACCTTCAGGCCAACGGCTACGGCGTCGCTGAGCTCTCTGAGGACCAGATCCTTACCCTCAGCGAGGGCGATCCCAGCCAGATTGGAAACCGCGCACTGATCGCAGCAGGAACAGGCCTCGGGCAGTGCTTCCTTGTGTGGAACGGCCGCCAGCACACACCCTATCCGTCTGAGGGCGGTCACGCCGACTACGGCCCGCGCAACGAAGACGAAATCGACCTGCTCCGCTTTCTCAAGCAAAAGTACAACGGGCGGGTCAGCTATGAGCGGGTCATCAGCGGCATGGGCCTCACGAACATCTACGAGTTCTTGCGCGAAGTGCGCGGCGTGGATGAGCCAGCATGGCTGGCCAAGAAGATGAGCGAGGTTCCCGACGCCAACTCGGTGATCACTGAAATGGCGCTGGCCGCCAAGAGCGAAATCTGTGAGAAAGCTCTCGACATGTTCGTCTCAGGGTATGGCGCCGAGGCAGGAAACCTTGCCCTCAAAGTTCTTTCGGTTGGTGGACTCTACGTGGGTGGCGGCATCGCTCCCCGCATCGTCGACAAGCTCAGGGATGGCACCTTTATGAAAGCCTTCACCGACAAAGGCCGCCTGAGCCAGTTGCTGATCAACATGCCGGTTCGCATTGTCCTCGAGCCCCGCGCCGCATTGCTGGGTGCCGCCGCTTATGCCGAATCAAGAGCCGCCGAACTAAGTGGCATCTCCGCCCGCGCCGCATCGGTCAAAGCCTGACGCAGCCGGCGTAGTGACAAGCAGCAAGGGCCAGCCGAATTCGGCTTGCCCTTGCTGCTTGTNNCCTGCACCAGCAGAATCAGCGCAGGCACCTCCACCAGTGGCCCGATCACCGCGGCAAACGCCGCCCCGGAGTTGAGACCGAACACCGCGACCGCTACCGCAATGGCCAGCTCGAAGTTGTTGCTTGCGGCCGTGAATGAGAGCGTCGCGGTCTGCGAGTAATCGGCGCCTACCCGGTGGCCCATCCAGAAGCTCACAAAGAACATCACCACAAAGTAGATGAGCAGCGGCACGGCAATGCGCAGCACGTCCAGCGGGAGCTGAACAATCAAGTTGCCCTTGAGACTGAACATCACCACGATGGTGAA
>PLKU01000142.1 GCA_003140705.1 Acidobacteriaceae bacterium | reverse complement strand
CCACCCCCAAGTGAGTGCGCCCGGCAGGGCGCACAAACGAAAACGGCGGAGCTGGTAAGCTCCGCCGCCTCGTAACGTCCGGCTGCCTGCTTCGGCAGCTATCGGTTAGCGCTTTCCGCCACCGCCGCCATGCGACGCTCCACCACCGCCGCCGCCATGTGAAGGCGCTGCATGTGACCCACCGCCGCCGCCACTATGCGAAGGCGCTGCGTGTGACGCACCGCCGCTGCTACGCGCGGGCGCTGAATGAGCCGCGCTCGGACGCGCCCCACCGGCGTTGGATGCACCACGGCTCGCTACGGTAGCGTGGGTTGTGCTCACGCGAGCCGTTGAAGCGTGAACTCCGCCACCACCACCGCCACCGCCACCGCGGGCATAATTGCTGCGATTGGCCAAGGCACCGCCGCCACCGTGATAACTTCCACCGCCCTCACTGACAAACCTGTGACCGCCCCAGCCGTGGCCATAGCCCCAGCCGGCCCATGGGCCCATGCCCAGGAAGATTCCATTATAGAAATATCCCGGGCCGTAGAAACCGTAGGGCGAGCAGGCGTATGGCGCATAGTCGTAATAGCCATAAGCGCACACCGGCGGAACGCCGATGCTGACCATGACCTGAGCGCGAGCCGCTGGCGCGACTGCCAGGCCCGCAAGCAATGCCGTAGTACTGAGAATCGTTTTGAATCCGCGCATAGGTTGACCCCCCTTAAGGTGTCTGCGGTTGCTTGTGTTGCGTGGGATGCTCTGTCGCGCCTTAAACGGTCCGCCAACAGCAGCCACCATAAGGATTCCTGAATCCGTACCTGGGTATCCCTCACAATGTCGGGGGCTGTTTTCTATCTATCCTTACAACCATCACTCTAGTCAGGCTGGCCAACCCAGTCTGATCAATATGGTGCACACCACGAATCGTCGTTTAGACGAATCCCAGGTTGTTTGCAGAGAAGCTTCCAATGGAGGGGAGCACAGTTGGAAGATCGGCGATGGGAACACCGAACCACTGTGAGAGCGTAGAGGCATATTGCGAGCTGGCGGTGGAGGGAACCCAACGGCCGTTGGAGCCGGAGTCGTCAGGGCCGCCAAGGGCCAACGTTGGATAGGTTCCATAAATCTGTCCCCCATTCACTGCCCCGCCAATCACCATGTGATGTGATCCCCAGGCGTGGTCGCTGCCTTTGTTTGAGTTTGGCTGGAAAGTGCGGCTGAAGTCAGACATGGTGAACGTAGTCACTTCGTTGGCTACATTCAACTCCACCGTCGCATTGTAGAAAGCGGAGAGCGCTGGAGACATCTCGGCAAGCAGAGCGCTTTGCAACGTAAGCTGGTCGGCATGTGTGTCGAAGTTGCCAAGGCTGGCGAAAAAGATTTGCCGCTGAACACCGAGAGCGCTGCGCACCTGGATGATTTGCGCAATCTGCTGCAGCTGCGCGGCAAGTGGGTTGTTCGCAGGAAACACTGTCTGTAGTGGAGATATCGATTGCACAGCATCAGCCAAAGTCTTGGCGTAGGCGTAGGCGTTGGTCGTGATGGTGTCGTCGGCCTGGATGAGGGAAAGACCTGAATCAAGTGTGAGCAGCGCCTGTGCTGAGGCCTCTCGCGCATTGCACTCCGAACCTTCAGAGCAACTGGCCGCGCCTACGTTGCCGGGCGAAATGGAGACTGGTGAGGTTGCATTGCCGTTGCAAAAGAGCGTGTCGCCGGCAACAGAAGTGATCATCGGAATCGATGCCCCCTGGTTGTAGAGGGAACCCAGCGAGTCAGCGATTCGCCCAGCCCAGCCGGTTTGTGTCGAGCCGCTCGGCGCTGCATTCTGCCATTCCAACTGCTGATCAGGATGGGAAAAAAGATTCGTGGGCGCAGTTTGGCCAGCCAGGTACTGGGCTCGGGTCAACGGCTGGATGAGTGTGCCGACGTTGGCGACGAAGGCAGCGTTCCGGTTATTAAACAGCGTTTGAATTTCGGGCAGGTTTGGATTGAGTGCGAAGTTCGGGGTGGGAGTAAGCGGCAACAGGGAATTCTGCGCCAGGGCCAACTCACCGCGGATCGACGAGTAATTCGCATACCCATTGGTGTCGAAGGGGATGAGGGTGTTGTTGGCGTCGTTTCCGCCAAATAGAAAAACGCAGACCAGCGCCTTGTAGCCCGGCGAGTTTTGGGCAAGCGCATTCAGCGCTCCGAAAGGGCGAAGACCCAGTGCATTGCCCGCGGCCGCAAGGCTCGCGTACTTGATGAAACTTCTCCGGTTGGCTTTCATGCGAATCTCCCTTTCGTACAGCAGCTTTCGTCTGCGGTCTGGCTCTCACGGCCAAAGCACTTAGTGCATGATCTTGTATTGCGAAGACGTGATAACGAGGTAGGTGGCGACGCGCACCTGTTGCGCGGTACTGAGTCCGCTGATGGTGTTCAGAATTTCTGCCCGCATGTCGGAGGGCATCTGTCCATGAATGAACATGGTGCCAAGCGTGTCCACCAGATTTGCTGGACTCGGGGCGGCGATCTGGCCCAGTGTGCTGGTTGCACTCAGGTCTACGTTGAAGCCGGAGATCTTATTGAAGACCAGCGTGTTGGCCAACGATAGGCGCAGGATCGCTGTAGCCGTGTTTTCCAGCCCGAACTCGGGGGCATTCAACGTAGTTTGAGGAACGACATATTCCGGTGGAAAGAAATTGAACACAGCTGGAGAGCGATACGGCCGCTCGCTCAGATTATTCGCCTGGTTGGAAAGGTTGTAGTAAGAGCCGTTGGGATCCGTGTTGGTAAAGCCAACGGCGCGCAGGAAGTTGGTGATCCACAGAATGGGCTCGCGCAGGTGGCCGCCGTCGTAGAGTGGGTCTGTGTCACCGGCGCGGGCTTCTGTGTCTTCAAGAATGGCCCGAATCACAGCCTGCATGTCTCCGCGAACCCCGCTCCCGTTGTTCGCAAACACAGCGGCGATTCGGGCTACATAGGCAGGGCTTGGGTCGCTGGAGACAAGATGCTGGATTAACTGTTTGCAGACGAATGGGCCTGCATTCTGGTGGGCAAACAGATTGGCAAGAGCACCTGCCAGGTCCTCTTCAGTCGTCTGGTTGGCTGGCAGTACGGTGCCGTTCAGCAGGATCTTCGCTGTCATATCGTGTGCCGACTCTACTGCGGCCATGGGCGCGAAGTAGTTCGGCGTGCCGTTGGGAAACTTGGTCGGGGAGCCGCCGGTGGATGTGGCGTAGGTCCATCCGGTATACGCACGTGCGAAGGCCTGGACCTGTGCTTCGGTGTAGTTAGGTATTGGATTGCCGCTGCCATCCAGTTGCAGCGTTCCATCCTGATTCAGTTGGTTGATGCCGATCGTGAACAGTTGCATCAATTCCCGGGCGTAGTTCTCATTGGCAATCTGGCCGGCAGGCGCTTTAGCGCTGCCGAGCATGTTGAGATAGGCGCCCATGCCTGGCGAGACGGAGACATCGTTCAGGATGGTGGAGAAGTTCGTAAACGCATCCTGTGCCAGCATGTTGTGGTAGTAGGTGATGGTGGTCGCATTCACACTGTCGCTGGAGATCACAAATATCTCGCTGAGTGCGAAGGCAACCCTCTGTCGCAATTGATCGTTGCCGGTAACCGCAGCTTGCCACCACTCGGATTCTTCGCAGACAGTGGGGGTATTTGCAGAAAGGCAGACCGCGGGCAGAGGTGATGGGATATTGGGCAGTGGTGTGTAGGGCGTATTGAACTGGCTGGTGATGTATGCGTCGATCCCGACACTCTGGACATTCTGAATCTGCCCAAGCGTGGGGCCAAACGTGGCCTGATCAAGCAAACGCGCCGCTGCCGTAACCGAGGCCAGCGCGACGGTCGCGCTGGCTGAATTTGACGATGCACTGCCCGGGTTTGGATTGACGACTGAAACGCTCAGTGAAGTTGTACCGCTGGGAACGCTGACCGTCGCCTGCAACTCAGTGGAAGAAACCATGGTGGTAGTAACGTTTGAGCCGCTCACCTGGATCTGCGCTCCACTTACAAAGTTCGTGCCAAACACGTCGATCGTATAGCTCGTGCCAGAGGCGAGCGTTGCCGAAGCTGAAGTGATGGTTGGAACAGGATTGAGTACGTTGAGCGACGCCGAACCGGACGCGGATGGAGAGGCCACGCTCACGGCCGTCACGGTAACGGGATTCGTGGCAGGGATGCTCGATGGCGGCGTATACACACCCGAACTGATGATCGTGCCTACAGAACTGTTGCCCCCATTGATGCCGGCCACCTGCCACGTAACTGCGGTGTTTGTCAGATTCGTAACTGTGGCACTGAAGCTGGCTGTCCCTCCAAGCCTGACCTGGCTGGATCCGCTGACGGTGACCGAAGCCTGCGCACCCCCGCCGTTCCCGCCGCCTCCTGAATTCATGACACCGTTGGTGCAGCCAGTGAGGAGAAGGAGAATGCCAAACGCAGATTGAAGGAGGGTTCGCAGGGAACGGAACCGCGGTTCGTTCAAGGTGGACCTCCGGATTGCTGGGAGCCAATTCCACAAATAGGGGGGAGGGCGGGACTTGGCGCGTTCCTGTGTTAACCAAGTGTTCGGGGGATAGTTGCGCAAATTTTGAATTTATTTATTTTTGAAGGCGTCCATTACCGAAGTAATGGACGCCCCATCGCGCAGCTTTAACGCTGCAGTAGGTCGATTGGCTTTGTGAAGTCGGTTACGCGCATCAGAGGCGCGAGCGATGGGTGCTGACGTTCCACGGCCTTGTACATCTCCCAGGCGACGCGGCGATAGCTGAAGTGGCCGGCGGGCGCGGAGCGGAGTTCAGTAATGTATTGGGCCTCAGCAAAATCCATCTTGAACAGAGATCGTATCCGGGTAGCCAACGGAAGCAGGTAGAGCGCAGATTGTTCGCTTTCGGGTGCATGGCTAGAGGCTATTTCTGCGCATGCCCTGTGGGCTGCATCAATTGCGGCTTGGTAGTCGGCCAGGATTCCGGCCTCGGCAAGGAGATCGACATCCGCTTCAAGATCGCCGCAGGTCGGGGTGTCGTAGCCGTGGAGAGTGGTGAAGGGCTGGATGATCTGGGTGCACCGGCGATGGCGATGCATATCGCGGAACCCGCCAATATCCATGAGGATGTCGAACCGCAAGGCCGCACCGGCGTGAAAGGCGCGAAGTGCTTCGTCGTGACGGCCGCGGTGCCGCAGTCCAAGCTCAATCACTTCAGCGACGCGAGCCGCGGAAAGCTCGGCGACCACGTCGCGAATCTGGCGGTAAGGGTGATGTGCGGCGGAGTAGAGCAGCGTAGAAGCCAACTCAACTTCGAGGGACTCCGTGCGCTCAACCAGGTCGACGAGGGGGGCTTCGGCGATGGGCAGCCCATTCAAAATCTCGGCCGCAGCAAGCGTTAATCCAGCATGGGATTGCAGCAGGTAATCGTTCGGCTTGGCATATTTCACGAGCGTCGGCGCTGTACGAACTTCGCGGGTCAGCAGGTCGGCTCCTTCGCCCGCCAGGTCGGATGCTGCTGCACCATCGAACGCAGCAAGCCTCGCAACGAATGCGGCGCCAGACTGTGCGTTGACGTTCCACGCCGGACCGGTGGCGGCGTCCCGGAGCTTCAAGCCGAGATCGCGGAGTTCTGCCGCGGGGTGGGATAGCAGGCGCGCGACCTGGGTTTCTAGGGTTCGTGCACTTACAATCTGGCCCAGAGATGTATTGGTAGCCAGCGGCAACAGGTATCTGGCCACGTCGAAGGCCCGCGCCTTGAGAGTGCGCTCGTACGCGTCTGGTTTCAGGGTTTCAGGGCATTGGACGCGCCGGCGCAATGCCTCAAGAACTGCGGCTGTGGTGCGCTGGTAGGTAGCGAACAGATCCTCAACGGTCTTCGCATAAAGCTTCGCCGGATCGGAATGGTCGCCAAAATCTGGGAAAAACCACCCGGATTTGAGGAAGTTCTGGTAACGTGTCGAGCGCTCCTGGCCGTCCCNNAACTGCTCGGCGCGCTGGGCGCTGATCTCAGTGAGGGACTCGCGCATCGAGAGGGAGGACCGGGAGTATTTGGCCATGGCGTAAGCCAGGACCTCCGGGTCGGCTCCGTGAACGGCAAAGACGTCAGTTTGGTTACGCGCACCGGAAGGGAGAAAAGTTTCACTGGACATGGATGAGGGCTCGCGAACAGAATACGGCATGAGGCTGCTTTTGGGCGGTGGATCCCAAATGGCCGTTGGTTCTTCTTAAAACCAGCGGAACCAGGCATCTGGGCAAAATGGGCTGAGCTTTACAGGATCGACAAAGCGGGAGTAGGACATGCAGAAGTATTTGGTACGCACGTCGCACAGGCCGCGGCCATTGCCCTCGGGGCGCTGGATGATGACACAGCGCTGGAACGACTTGCTGTTTGCCCACTGGCCCGTCCCGGCAGCGTCCATCACTCCTCTATTGCCCGAAGGCCTCCAGGTGGATACCTTCCAGGGTTCGGCGTGGCTAGGGGTGGTGCCCTTCTGGCTAGACCGAATCAAGGTCCGGGGAATGCCTCCGGTTCCCGGAATGCGCAGCTTCCCCGACCTGAACCTGCGCACCTATGTTCGTGACGAACACACAGGCACTCCGGGTGTCTATTTCTTCTCGCTCGACGCGAGCAACCTGCTGGCCGTTGCCGTGGCGCACACCTTTTTTCATTTGCCTTATCACTGGGCAGAGATGCGACTCGATCAAAGATCGGATCGAGAATTTTCGTTCTATAGCCGTCGGCGGTTTTCCAGCCAGCAAATGATCTTCAAGGCGCGCTACCGCGGACTTGGACCAACGCGCAAACTTGCGGACGGCAATAGCGGGTCGCTGGAATACTTCCTGCTCGAACGCAGTTGCTTATTTACGCGCAACCGGGCGGGTCAGGCGGTGCGGGCCAATCTTCATCACGTCCCATGGCCATTGGAAGATGCTGAAGCCGAGATCGAGCGAAACGACTTGGCGACGGCCATTGGCATTCAGCTGCCAGATCAGGAACCGGTGCTGCATTACTCTCGGCGTCTCGCGGTCTATATATGGCCTGCGGAGCTGGTGAGGCCTGCGCTGGCGGGCCGTCCAGTCACAGTGGCAGCCACACCGTCTGTATAGCCTGCGCCATTCGGCTGATGGTTACTGGCTGATAGTTACTAAAGTAGCCCTCCTCTGAAATTAAAAATCTACTAACGCAACTTTCCCTTTGACACTGTGTTCCCGCGGTATGCACCCGGCGAAGATTTGCCGTGCTGCCTGTGAAGTAATTTAGTTCCCGGTCTCGCCTGTGCCTGCGAATCACGTGGGCAATTGCATGCGATTTCGATACGGGACAATGAGCGAAAGCATTTTTCAGAAAAACACAAATTCATTGAAGAGGTGTAGTTGATATGGATTCCAGGACGCGTGTCAAATTCTTGTCCATCGCATCTTTGTCGTTGACTGCCTTCGCATTGCTCATTTCGGGCTGCGTGAGCAGCCTTGTTGGCAACCCGGGCAATTCATCCGACGCCCTAACTGGGCCGGCCTTTGTTGTTGGAACCGATGCTCCCGTCGCCAGTGTTGTTTCATTCTCGGTGCCGGTGGAGAGCGTCACTGCTACCGATTCCAGTGGAACCACAATGTCGTTGATTAGCGGAACGCCCACAGTGGATTTTGCCCGCTTCAACGGACTGCAGACACTGCTGGACATCAACGACGTTCCGGAGGGCACTTATACCAGCATCTCCATCACCATTGGCACCCCCACCATCGGCTATCTGAATGTTCCAGCGAGTGGCGCTCCGAGAATACAAACCCAAGTGGGAACCTACCCCGCCTCTGCTTCCACCTATACCTACACAGCAGCCCTGGCTACGCCGCTCGTCATCGTTCACGGGGGGACACCTGTCGGTCTACGCGTCGACTTCGATCTGCACCAATCCGTTCAAGTCGACGGAAGCGGCAATTTCACCGGTCAGGTGACGCCCGTGTTTGATGTCAAAACAGTTGGTGTGGGCAATTCGGGTGCATACATTGATTCATTTGTCGCCGCCGTCGTAAGCGTCAACACCAGCGGCCAGTCGTTCGTTGTTCAGGGTCCGCATGGCGAACAGTTCACAATCAACGTGAACGGCCAGACTGAATGGGAGGGTAACGACTCCATTAGCAGTCTGACAACCAGCAGCATTGTGGAAGTTTCCGGTACTCTGGACAAGGCCGACCAAACCTTGGACGCCGAGGACGTCGCCATTCTGTCGCAGAACGGCTTCTACGCGGGCGGCCAGATTACATATGTTCAGCCCTCTTCAGGTCCGGCGTCGAACTTTGACCTGTATGTGCGCGGACTGCTGCCCACATCTACCGGACTGACACTGGGACAGATTGCCCAGGTGGATCTATCTGGGAGTGAAAAGTACTTCATCTACGAGTGGCACAATCCGCTCACGCAGTTCCTCTTCAACCAAAGTTCGCTTCTACCGGGTCAGCACGTGTCGGTGGGAGGCCCCGCGACCGGTGCAACCAACGCCCAGGACGTGACGGCGAAGCGGGTCGTGCTGCGCCACTGGGGCTTCAACGGCACGGTGGTTCCAAACAGCGTGAACACAACCAACGGCACGTTCCAGATGCAGATCAATGGTTTCGTCGGACTGCTGATTCCACAAACGGTAACGGTTTATACCGCGAACCCGACAGACTTCCGTGACGGCCTGACGGGATTGGGCAGCTTGACCAACGGCGAAGATATTCGCGTCGTCGGGCTGCTGGTGAAGGACCCGCTCTCAGGGAACACCGTTTTGTTGGCTCATTACGTCGACGAACTTAACTAAGCAAGTCTCGCTTTACCTTCCCCTTGCGCCGGAGCTGAGAAAGCCAGTTCCGGCGCTTTTTTTCTTTTGGCGCCGCCGAGCCCAGCATGCCATGCTGGAACGCATTGCTTAACCCGGGCACTCGAAACAATTTGTCCCCCTATAATGGTGGACGGAAGGGCGCGTGTCTGCACGTGCGCGGGTTGAACAGAAACCTATGGGGACTTTGCAAGGAAGAATCGCGTTCATCACAGGAGCCAGCCAGGGGATTGGTCGCGCATGTGCGCTCGAGTTAGCGAGGGCTGGAGCAACCGTAGTGCTGGCGGCTCGGAACGAGATCAAGCTGGCTGAGGCAGTCGCAGAGATCGAGAGCGCGGGCGGGCATGCGGCAGCAATTCCGCTCGACATTGCCAGCGAGGATTCGATCAAGGCCGGGGCCAAAGCCGTGATTGAGCGTTACGGCAAAGTGGAGATCCTGGTGAACAACGCCGGAATCACCCGCGACGGGCTGATGATGGCTATGAAACGGGCAGACTGGGACGATGTGCTCGGCACCAATCTCACCGGCGCATTTTTGTTGACCCAGGCACTGCTCAGACCGATGCTGAAGAACCGCTGGGGAAGGATTATCAACATATCCAGTGTCGTCGGCCGTACTGGCCAAGCAGGACAGGTGAACTATGCGGCCAGCAAGGCTGGGCTCATTGGGCTCACGCGGTCGATCGCCCGCGAAGTGGCTTCACGAGGGATCACGGTGAACGCAGTGGCGCCGGGATACATTGAAACACCAATGACGGCCGTGCTCGACGAGAATCAGAGGACGGCGATGATGGCTCAAATTCCGTTGGGCAGGGCAGGAACGGACTTGGAGATTGCTGAGACTGTCGCGTTTCTGGCGTCCGATGGAGCAGCATATATTACAGGCCACGTAGTTGATGTGAACGGCGGAATGTTCATGGGCGGCTGATCCATCACGTCAGCGCGCCACAATGTTGTCGCAGTCGCCGTTGAGTGGGCTGAAGCGACGTTTCGCACCGTTGCCTGAGCTAACCCTTCCCTCAGAACCCCAAATGCGCCTTCAGCGCGCGAACGCGGTCCCGCGCCACAGGCAATTGCGTGTGCTGACCATCCTTGAGAGAGAGGATGACCTTGCCTGCAAACCACGAGTTCACTTCGTGAATCCAGTCCACGTTGACCAGAGCGGATCTGTGAATGCGCAGAAACTTCGCAGGGTCGAGGCGGCGCTCAAGTTCAGCAATGCTCTGATCGACGCTATGCTGTCGTCCATCCACCACGGCGTAAGTCAACTTATCCTGTGCCACGAAATGCGTGACCGCGTCCAGCGAAAGAAACGAGATTCGCTCGCCTACACGCGAAGCAATGCGGTGCGGGTAATCGGGACGCTGGCCGCGCAGCGTTTCCGCCAATTCCTTCAGAAGCACAGCCGGGTCTCGCTGCCATTCCGGCTTGGGAACCGGACGCAATCGACCGAGTTTGTTGAGCGCCCGCTCTAACTGGGCCGGCTCAATTGGCTTGACCAGGTAGTCGATTGAGTTCACCTCAAAGGCGCGCAACGCATATTCATCGTAAGCCGTGGTGAAAATCACAAAGGGCTGCGCGGGCAGTCGCGCAAGCAAGTCAAAACCGTTGATGCCGGGCATTTGGATGTCGAGAAACAGCACGTCGACGGTTCCGTTGGCTGGATGATTGAGATCGTCGATGGCTCGCGCAGGGTCAGAGGAACTGCCCGCAATGTGAATGCCTTCGAACTTCGCCAGCAAGCGCGTCAGGCGCTCGATTGCGAGCGGTTCGTCATCCACGAGATAAGCGCGAAGCGGAACGGTTTCCATCGACCCTTCAATTATGCAGGGAACACCAGCCGGACCATTGTTTTTTCGTTTTCGCGAGTGACGGCGAGCTCTCCTGCGGAGCCAAACAAAAGTTCGAGGCGTGCCACAAGGTTGCCCAGTCCATGTTCAGGTCTGATATCAGAAAGCGAGAAGCCGGGACCATCGTCGAGAACATCCAGATTGATTCTGTTGGCGTCTCTGGCACCGCTCACACGAATTGACACCCCCTCGGGGCGCTTGGCGGCCACATGCTTCACCGCGTTCTCCACCACGGACTGCAGGGCCAGCGGCGGAACCCTGACGTCTTGCAATGCGTCGGAGACATCGATCTCATATCGGATCCGTTGACCGAAGCGCGTCTTCTCGATTTCAAGATAATCCCGGACAATCTTGAGTTCCTGACTCAGCGGGACCAGACCGCTCTGGTGTGCGTTCAACGAGAAGCGGAGCAGGGACGCCAGCTTGCCGACGGTATCCTCGGCGCGCATTGGTTCCGACGGAATCAGGGCAGCGATGGAGTTGAGTGTGTTGAACAGAAAGTGCGGATGGATGCGCGATTCGAGTGAAGAGAGCCGAGCTTCGGCCAGCAGTTTATAAGCGCGCTCCTGTTCCACCTGCTGTGTGCGCAGTTCGAGCGAAGCAGCCTGTAGCTTGTAGCGCAGTGTCTCATAGGTGGAGATGCTCAACCCAAACATGAGCGTAATCACAAGGCTGAAAGGGAGGGCCTCTCGAAGTTCTGCCCAATACCAGCCGCGCGGAACAATCCCAATGAGTTGCAGCAGCAGGTCGCCGGCAAATGTGCCCGCCGTCGCGGTGGAAACAAGAACGAGAGCTTGCATGAGATACACGAGACGCGGAAAGCGGCCGGTATAGCGCTGAGAAATCGATGTGAGAATGGCGATTGAGGGCAAGGCGATGAAGAGGGAGTAAATGAACGTTGCCAGAGTCTCGGTGCCCACATGAGAGAGGCGTGTACGGCCACTCGAAAGGAAAATCAGGCAGATTATCACCGTCACGCCGCAAACAATGAAGATCGCCCGCATCAGAAAAGGGCCATGGCTTGGCACTCGACTTGCGCTTCCGTCATGGCTGACCACAGGCGGACAGGTCTGGTTGCTCATAGCTGAAATCGCACCCCCAACGAGGTGGCAGCGGAGTATGGCGTGGAGCCATAGTCGGATGCAGGCGCGCCTGCAGGAATCTCCAAATGCAGATAGGTCGAGAAGTGGCTGCCGATTCGCCGGTTCGCGTCAAAGATTGCGGTAAAACTGTGGTCGTTGAGGTTCGCCACGACGTACGCGCCCAGGTCCCACTCCTTCCAGCCCGGTCTCTCCCGCAGCCGGTTCTTTCCTGCATCAATAAACAGATAGTGCTGGCGCGGCGCGAGCGGCGAAATCGACATATCCCGATAGTACGGGATATTCGGTGGGGTGAAGTATTCCCCGATCAATGTGATTCCATGTGGAGTCGTGTATTTGCCGCCGATCAGAATCGCCTCATGCTCGCGCCATGCCGCTTCTCCGTGGATCTCCCATGCCTGGCCAAGGACGCGAGTGAAGGTGAGGCCACCAAAGGCATCGCCTCCGCGATCGTCACCGGCAATCAGCGATGTATCGAATCCATGCACCAAAACGTTATACCTGAATGCAGTGGTGTCGTGCAGGCCCGCCGCCGCGGGTGCCAATGCCGCGGTCGACCATGCCAGTGTCAGCGCATGCGGCCCGTGCACATAATCGGCCTTCACCATGTCGCGGCCTTCATTCAGATTCAGCCGGTCTGTCGGATTGGTTGGAATGCGTGGCGGGTCCAGAACTCCTGTCGCGGTGAACGCGTAGCCTGTGCCCCAGCGCACAATGCGGCGTCCGGCCATGAAGTCGAAATCGCCCGCGGACAGCCCCGCATACGCTTCTTTGACGCGAACCTGGGTAAACGTGCCGTTGTAGGTGTCAGCCAGTCCTACCAGGCTGGTCGCGAAGCTCCATTGCGGCTTGTAGCGATAAGTGAACGTGGGCTCCAGGAGAAGCTGGTTGAGAGTCTTGGGAATCGGCACTTGCAGTTTGCTGTAGAACGTGGCGTCGTCGATGGCGTTGATCGAATAGCGGAAATCCTGGCGCGACTCGGCCGCTGGCGCATCCGGCACGGGATCGTCCTGTGCCGCCAACCGGCAACATGTGGCGGCAAGCAGGATCGAAATGAGAAGCCCAGATTTCATAACTCTCGATTGTCCGTGTTGATTGAGTTAACTACTTAATTCAACCATGCCTGACGCTAGAACCTGTCGGTTCGACCCTGGTAGAAGAGCTTGTCGGGCAACTCGCGCGGAGCTATCCCGGAGTATTCAAGCACGCTGTGTGAGTTATGCCGGATTTCGTCATAGAGCGTCATCCGCCGGAGTTGTGTTCTCCCTCCAATCGTCATGTATTCATCGAAGGTGGCGGACTTGATGTGCTTGCCCGATGTTAGATAAAACTCCGCCCGCACTGGTCGCGCATCCTCGACGCGCACCCAGAACAAAATCCGCTGGTACGTCGCACCCTTCCGCTTCGCCGTCAGGTCGAGAACATAACATTCCCCGGCGTCGATTTTCTCTGTCCGTACGTACACGGGGGTATAGTCGGCCGCGTAGTTGGTGCGAGCCACATCGCCGTTTGAAGCGTCGCCCGATAGGCGCTCGAGCGGCGTAATGCGAACCGGGCGGCTGGTATCTGGCAGATAGACCCACATATCGTCACCGAGCATAAGCAAATGCTCGCCCTTCTCGCGGGGGCTCATGAACTCGACGTAGGTCTTTTCTGTTCCCTTCTGTGAAACCTCGTAGAGTTTCTCTTCGTCCGCTTCGTCTGATTCGAAGTTGGTGATCTTTACATGAAGTACGTAGGAGGGCCAGCCATTGCGATATGTGTCGGCCCTCTTGAGGATCGCGTCTGCGTCGGGCGCGGCAGGGGGTGCCGCGTGGGCAACCAGCGCACATGCCAGCAAGAAGCTGACGAAGAAGACGAGCAGGAATGTTCGCAGTGCACAGTTGACGTTAGACATGAGCAAGAGCCTCCGCAATTTGCAGGCGCGATGCGCGGATCGCAGGCAAGATGGCGGCAAGGGCCAGTGAAATGATAACCAGGATCGAAGAGCCGACCATCAGGCTGGGAACAAAGAGAACTCGGAACGACATTGGGACATTGGTTCCAGGCGGCGGAGGCAGATGAATGCCGGCATTGTTGATCAGGAACCCAAGGAAGTTGCCTCCCACCACCCCGGCGATTGCGCCCAGCACACCCAGCAGCGTAGCTTCAAGCACGAACAGGGCCATGATCCATGATCGCGGCGTGCCCATGGCTAGCATGGTTCCGATCTCGCGGGTGCGCTCGAACATGGTCATCAGCAGCGTGTTGACGCTGGACATGAGAACCATGAAGAAGACGATGACTCCCAGAAACACAAAGATTGTGCTGAATAGCGAGCGGACCTGCTTGTAATAAGCGGCCAGATCGATCCATTTCCTTAAAACCAACTGCTGCGGCAGGCCGCGGAGGCGCGGAGCGAGCGAGGCCGCAACCTCATCCGTGCTTTCCGTTTTGTCCAGGCCGACAACCAGGTTGGTGACGCGATCGCTTTGCAGCAGCCGCTGCGCGGAGGGCAACGTAATCCGAAGATACCTGTCATCCATCTCCTTGAAGCCGGTGTTGACCACGCCGACAATCTGCACGTCGATTCCATTCAAGGCGCCGTCTGACGTGACAGCCAGAATTGTTAATCCATCGCCGGGCTTCACATTCATCGAATGCGCGACACCTGCGCCGATGAGGGCTTCTACCTCGCCGCTTGGCTCGGTATCAAGGTCTCTTCCCGCTGCAAGACGAGGCGTGAAACCGAGGCTCTCTTCTGCGACTGGGTCCACGGCGCTGCCCATGAAAACGCCGGATTTGACGCCGTTCGAGAGCATCCCGTTGAATTCGATCCGGGGCGCAACGCCGCGAACATGCCCTCCGGTAGACACCGTGCCTGCCACCTGCCGCCAGTTCTCGATCCCCGTATCCAGCACATGTTTCTCTTCGCGGTTAAAGTGCTCGGCAGTGAAGATTTGAATGTGGCCGAGGCCGTCGTTGATTGTGCTTTCGCGCAGCCCCCAGAACATGCGGGCAAAGAAACCACCAACCAACAGAAGACCAGCCACGCCTCCGCCAACCATCAGCAGAGTCATAATCGTGCGGCGTCGATTGCGAAACACGTTTCTAAACGCTAGCAATAAGAACTTGCCCATGGCTGGCTCCTTCGATTGGTGTCTGGCTCTTCAGGGTGAATGAAACATCTGTGTCTGAAACAACTTGTCCGTCGGTCAGCCGAACGATGCGATCAGTGTGCTCCAGCAGGCGCTGGTCGTGCGTAGAGAAGATGAACGTGAGTCCCAGCCGCCGGTTCAGGTCGTGCATCAGGTCGATGAGTTGTGTGGCATTGCGCGTGTCCAGGTTGGCGGTCGGCTCGTCGGCCAGCACCAATGCGGGGCGATGAACGATCGCGCGGGCAACGGCAACCCGTTGACGCTCTCCACCGGAGAGCAGGTCTGGACGATGGTTGGCACGCGCAGAAAGGCCCACACTCTCCAAAGCGGCAGCCACCCGTTCGCGACGCTCGCTGCTGCTGAAGCCCTGCACCAGCAGCGGGAACTCAACATTCTCCGCGGCGGTGAAAACCGGAATCAGGTTGAATGTTTGAAAGACAAAGCCAATTTTCTCGCGACGGAGCGCCGTCATGCGGGTCGGATTGAGCTTCGATGTATCGACGCCATCAATGAGAATGCGCCCGCTGGTCGGCTTATCTATGCAGCCGATCAGGTTAAGCAGTGTCGATTTCCCGCTTCCGCTGGGGCCGGCAATGGCAAGAAACTCGCCCGGAGCCACGCGCAGGTTTACGCTGTCGAGCGCACTCACAAAATTGTGGTCCAGTGGAAATCTCCGCGTCACTGCTTCCACGCCGACGAGCTGAGGGATTGCATCCAATTCCGCCAAATGACTCATGGGGTCCGTTCCCTTTCAGAGGATTTTGCTCTGTGTGGAAGATAGGTGAGACAGGAAAGAAGCGCGCGAGGTTTCCGACGAAGGGCTCGAAGCGCGGATGAAGGGTGAATTTAGAAGGATGACCCGGGGCAGCGGGCCGCTTGTTATGTGGGACTTTCAATAGGCGCTTGTCTCTTCAAACTGCGCGTCAGCAGGTACATGAACCCGGCTGCCGCGAGGCTGGGCAGGAGCAGACCGCGCAGCCCGGCCCGGTCGCTTCCCGTGGCATCCTTCATCACGCCCATCCACATGGGCCCCACAGCACCGCTGAACATGGTGATCGTGTTCATTGCAGCAATGCCAGCCGCCGCGGCGCGCCCGGCCAGAAACTGCGAGGGAATCGAGAGGGCCGGACCTTGGAACGCATTGAAGGCAACAAAGCTGACGGCCAGCGACGCAACAACCAGCCACGGCTGCCGCGCATAGCTCGCCGTCGCGTAGCTCAGTGCCATCACAATGCAGGGCACAATGCAATGCAGCGGGCGCTCACCTGTGCGGTCGGAGTGCGCTCCGTTCAGCAGCATGCCCGCCGCTCCCGCCAATCCAATGCAAGCCACCAGGAAGCCTACATTGGTGACGCTCCACCCGGTCACTTGCAGATAAATCGCAGGAGCATAGTAGTTGTAGGCGTAGCTGCAAGTGAGAGCACAAAAGAAGAACATGCCGATCGTCCAGACCTTGGGTGAGAGCAGCGCCTCAAGCACGCCGGCTTCGTGCCCGATTTCCGCGCCCTTCCCGTCCGTGTCGAGTTGGCCCTTCAGCCAGGCCTTCTCCTCCGGTGTAAGCCAGGCGGCCTGGTTCGGACCGTCCGGCAGCATCTTCAGCATCACCAAGCTGAAAAGGACAGCCGGCAGACCCTCTACTAGAAACAGCCACTGCCAGCCTGCCAGGCCGAGTTTGCCGCCAAGGCCTAGCAGCCAACCTGCCAGCGAGCCCATCACTACCGAACCGAGCGGCAAGGCAATGTAAAAGCGGCTCACCGCGCGAGCTCTCATCCTTACCGGAAACCAGAGCGTCAAGTAGTAAATGACGCCTGGAAAAAATCCCGCCTCGGCCACGCCCAGCAGCAAACGCGACACATTGAACTGTAAAGGAGTGCGCACAAGCATCATCGACGCAGCCAGCAGCCCCCATGTGAACATGATGCGGGCCAGCCAGCGCTTGGCGCCAAAATGCAGCAGCAGCAGGTTCGATGGCACTTCGCAAAGCGCATACCCAATAAAGAACAACCCTGCCCCAAATCCATATACCGAGGCACTGAAATGCAGATCCCGATTCATCTGTAACGAGGCAAAGCTCAGGTTGAGGCGGTCAATGTAAGCCAGGCCATAGCCAATTGAGATCAACGGAATCAGGCGCAGTGACGCCTTCCGCATCGCGGATTTTCCGATGGCAACCGCGCGCGCGTCCGCATCCAACGCAACTGCTGCGGCGGGCAAGACGTCAGGAAGAGCCAAGAGCACTCACCTCTATGGAGTCGCAAACATTGCAAAGCTGAATCAAGGGGGATCGGGGAACGGGGCCAGTGTAATGTAAGCAAAATGTACCACAGAGGTCGAACGATCAGTTCTCTGAAGGCCGTTCCGCGTTGTCGACGACAAGCGCATTGACCGGCCCTCGAGTCGCTTCCAACTTCAGGCCAAGCTGCTGCTGGATCGCAGTGAACAGCGGCGGGCTGGGGGCATCCGCGTTGGCAATCGGCACCTCGCCGCCGAATTGAGTCTCGTCAGGCGCCCACTCAAGATCGAAATCGAATCGTCCAACAAGACCGGTCTTATCCACGACAGGACGATCAAGCATGGCACGCTGCATCAGCGACACCAGGTCGCCCATTGTGGCGTTGCGTGCTGGCAGAACAATGCGCTGCGGGTAGACGGTGCTGATCAGCGCCGCGGGATCGTCTGCCGCAGCGGTACTCGCCTTGAGCTTTGCTCCGCCCTTGGCAACTTGCAATTCGTAAATCGAGAATTCTTTCTGTTCACGATGAAACGTGAGTTTGAACCTGTCGGCCAAAAGGTTGCGAAGCATCGACATCTGCTCATCATGCGTCGGTCTTACATCGCCGGGCGTCACGGCAACAATGTCGTAATGGTCAGATTCAATCCAGCCCGGGCCGCCGGAGATCTCCCGGGCATTCAGATCGTAGGCCGCTGCAATCAAAAGCTTGAGCGTGTATTCTTTCTCAACAAAGCGATTGGTCCCCTGCATCGTGATGTAACGGCCTGCCTTGGCATCATGCTCAACCGGCTTGATGGCCGCTACTTCAAACGCGTCGAATTTTGGGCGTGGAGCAGGCGACTGCGCGACGATTCCAGAGGCCGAAAGCACAAGAACCGCCGCCGCAATCTGTCGCATCATCAGGCTGCACCTTTCACAGAAGTCTATTGAGGTGGACTGCCACGCGGGGCCGCTGGATTGCCCACTTGGGGCGCGCCCATGGCATTCACCGTAGTTGCCAGAAAAGCGCCATCCTTCAGCGCGCCTTCCACACGAACATTGTCGCCCACCGCCAGATCGGCCAGCGTGATGGGATCGCGGCGTTTGCGGAAGGTCGTGTTCTCGTCCGCGACAAAGGAGTGAGCGGTGTTGTCCACCGTGCCCATCAGGGTCACCTTCACGCCGTCCACTGCTGTGACCTTGCCCATCAGCCAGGTCTTGCCATAGTTAGCCTGCATTTCGCGCATCTGCTTCGCGCGCTCCGGATCAAGCTGCGCGATCATCACCGCGCCGACGGACTTGGCTGTCGCGTCGATTTCGCCCATCGCCGCAACGGCATCGCCAACCTTGATGTCGGTGGCTTTGATCGGCTCAGGGGGATTTCCCCCGCCGCCGCCTTGTCCACCTTCGCCACGGCCCTGGCCCTGCCCACGGCCTTGACCCGATTGTTTGACCATGCGCGTGTTAACGCTGTAATGCACAACGTAGCTTTCGCCGGCGTCGGTCTTGATGGTGTAGTGATCTGCGGCAACCTCCGTCACAGTGCCCACCACGCCGCGCCCTTGGCCCATTCCGTACCCACCGCCCATTCCACCGCGTCCGCCGCCCCGCTGACCCTGGCCTTGACCCTGCCAAGGCCCGGAACCGCTTCCCTGCGCCGGGGCCTGACCGGCCGGCTGGCCCGCCGGCAGAATGGCGGGCGTATCCTGCGCTGCGGCAGCAAGTGTGAGCGAGGCACTGAAAACAATGGCGCAAATGAGACGAATGTTCATGGAGACTCCAGTGGGATCGAAGACACTCCCATGCAGATAGACGTTGGCGCGCCACGAATGGACGACAGAATTCGCAGATGCAAAGCCAGGCTACAGCGAAACCAGGGATGGCGTGTCTCGAAGCCGCCGCATTCAAGTTGAAGCGACCCCCAGGGAGCGGCGACCCGCATGAAACTCAAAAGGATCCAGTAACCCTGGCTTCGCTCTAAGGAGTGCCTTGGGCAGCAATGAGCTTTTCGAAGGCCGGCAAGCCGCGAAGCCCGGCGAACTCGCTGTCGGCTTGAATTTTCTTCGGGTTTGTGAACCCTTCATTGAGAGCCATGCGCAGGTACTCAATCGCGCATTCGGTCTGGCCGGCGCGCACACAGCCCTTGGCCATGTAGTAGTTCATGGCGCCTCGCTCTTGCACCGAGGCCAGATTATCGACCCGCGGGCTGGTGTTGCTCTCAAAGATCTGCGGGTCAAGGGCAAGCGCGGCCTTATAGGCCTCCCAGCCTTTCTTGTAGCGATGCTGTGCCAGCAGGCTGGTGCCCAGGTTCTTTTCCACCAGAGGAGCCTGCGGATTAATCTTCAACGCCTTGCGGTACATTTTTTCCGCAGCGCCGTATTGCTTGAGCGAATCGTAGACAGTCCCAAGGTTGTTCAGGACATTGGCGTTGTTCGGTTCAAGCTTCAGCGAGGCCTGGTAGTTCCGAATTGCGTCATCGAGGTTGAACATCATCTGGTACGCGATGCCCAATTGGTTCAGCACTTCTGCGGATTCGCCGGGAACCTTCTTGTAAGCTTCAATGGCGGCCTGGTACCGCTGGTGCATCATCAGCGCGTCGCCGATTTCTTTGGGAGTTGGCTGAGGCTGGTGGGCCTGGTTGGCGGATTGGGGATTACCTGCAATGGCCGCAGGCTGCTCTGTCGGCTGGTTGGGGATTTGAGCAAATACCATGCAGCACTTCGCTATGAGGACTGCCAGAATTGCAAAAGCCGCGATAGAACGATGTTCCTTCCAACTCGACATATTCCCTCCTCATCGAAGGAATCCGGACGAAGCTTGCAATCCGTCGCTGGCGGTCTTTAGGCCACTGATTATTAGACCACTAAAAGAGAAAAAGATCGCAAGCAAATTTGTCCCGTCCCGGTTGGTCGGTCAAAATATCGAAAAGTGGTCGGATTCGGGATACACTCGTTTTCAGGCTGGAGGGAACACCATGAGCGCGACAACTCGAGTTGGCCCGGAAATTGAAATCGGCTCCCGATTTCGGAAGGCACGCCGACGGACACTGGAGCTGTGCGAGCCTCTGACACCAGAGGACATGATGGTGCAGTCCCTGCCCGAAGCCTCGCCAGTGAAGTGGCACCTCGCCCACACTGCCTGGTTCTTTGAGACCTTCATTCTGCGCGAATTCGTGCCCGGATATCGATTGTTCAACCAGGATTTTCCCTGGCTCTTCAACAGCTATTACCAGAACATGGGCCATTTCCCTGAGAAGCGTCTCCGTTCTTCGTTTGCGCGGCCCGGGTTAGACGAGGTGTTGCGCTATCGCCGGCACGTTGATGATGCGATCGAAACACTCCTCGAGCGCAATCCGGATTCGGAGGCCCTCCAGCGGATTGAACTGGGAGTGAACCACGAGGAGCAGCATCAGGAGCTCCTGCTCACCGATATTCTCCACGCATTTTTTACCAACCCTTTGCGCCCCGTCTATCTCCACCAGGCCGACAAGCTGGATGAATCCGGGCTGCGAAGCTCTTCAGTAACGAAGCGCAATCCAGGCCGTCCCGCAACGGCTTTTCAGCCGTATGAAGGTGGCCTGCAACCGATTGGCCACGAAGGCCCGGGCTTCTGCTTTGACAATGAACAACCTCGGCACCGGGTCTGGCTTGAGCCGTACTCGCTTGCCCGCCGGTTGGTGACCTGCGGAGAGTATGCCGAGTTTATGGCCGACGGCGGCTNNTCCGCCCTTTCCAACTGGCTTCGAAGTTGGTTTCCTGCGCGGAGTATTTGGAATTCATGAACGACGGCGGCTACCGGCGTCCGGAGTTCTGGCTCTCGACGGGTTGGCTGGCAGTGCAAACTCAAGGCTGGCGAGCGCCGCTTTACTGGACCAGCGAAAGTGGCGACTGGAGCCTCTACACTCTGCGCGGCGAAATGCCCCTGGCCCGGATGGAGTCAGTCCCGGTCAGCCACGTCAGCTACTTTGAAGCAGACGCTTATGCCCGCTGGGCCGGCCGCCGGCTGCCTACCGAGTTTGAGTGGGAGGCTGCTGCAAATGGGCGTGAAGTGAATGGCAACTTTCTCGATTCAGGGCGGTTGATGCCCACGCCAATCGCGGAGCTTCTGCAGGATGCAAAGCCCGCACAGCCCTCGGAAAGCCGAGCGCAGTTCTTTGGCGATTGCTGGCAGTGNNCGAGTACAACGGCAAATTCATGAGCGGCCAAATGATCCTCCGGGGCGGCTCGTGCCTCACTCCGGCTGCGCACATCCGCACCAGCTACCGGAATTTCTTTGTCCCGGAGGCGCGTTGGCAGTTTTCCGGCATTCGGCTCGCATCCTGGTAACTTTCCCTCTGCGGGAGGCATCCAACGGAACGAATGACCATGATCGCTTCCCCAGCAATTCTCGCACCGGTTGACGAGCAGCTCGCCTCAGATGTGCACCGGGGGCTGTCGGTAGCTCGCAAGTGGCTACCTTCGCGGCTGTTCTACGATAGTGCCGGATCGCGCCTGTTCGACCAGATTACCGAGCTGCCCGAGTACTACCTGACCCGTACCGAACGCGGAATTCTCACGTCGTACGCTCCGGAAATGATTGCCTGGGCGGCGGACAGTAAGCGACTCCGGATTACGGAGCTCGGCGCGGGCTCCGCCGACAAGACGCGTCTGCTGTTGACAGAAGCGGTTGCTTTGCAGGGATCGGTGGTCTACGAACCGGTCGATCTCTCACCGGACGCGCTCGCAGCAGCAAAACAACGGATCGAGCGGGAGATCGTCGCAGTCACCGTGGCTCCACGCGTAATGGACTACACCAACGGACCAAAGCTCGACCTTGGACCAGTCGATGCCGGCGAGCGGCGGCTTGTGCTGTATATCGGATCGAGCATCGGAAACTTCGACCGTTCAGAGGCTGCGGAGTTGCTCGGCAGGGTGCGCGCCGGCCTCGGGCCAGGCGATGCACTTCTGCTCGGGGTGGACCTGGTGAAGGATGAGGCCAAGCTGCAGGCAGCGTACGATGACGCGGCAGGGGTAACGGCTGCTTTCAACCTCAACATGCTTGCCCACTTGAACCGTGAGCTTGACGCTGATTTCGACCTCGCCGCATTCCAACACCGCGCGGTCTGGAACAGTGCGGAATCGCGGATGGAGATGCACCTTCAGGCCCGGACTGCGCAGCGCGTCCACTTTGAGCGCCTGGGTTTCGAAGTGGATTTCAGCGCAGGCGAATCCATACACACCGAGAACAGCTACAAATACTTGCCTGGACAGGCCGAAGCAACGCTGAATGCCGCGGGCTTTGCGCCAATCCAGACCTGGGCGGACACTCAAGGCTGGTTTGCAGTTTGTTTGGGGCGCGTCGCATAGAGCCTGCGCTTGCAAGGTCCGGAACGTCGCCCAGGCACTCGAGATTATTCGCCCGGCTCCGGCTCAGGTGGCCCTAGATCTTCTTCCTTGGTCGCCGGGTAGTAGAGCCAGCGCAGCAACCCATAGCCAACCAGCAAATAGGCCAACCCGGTGAGCAACCGCCTGAATACCAACTGAAACGGGAACGCCGGCGAGGGCGAGGTCGCGCTAAAAATCTGCCAGTTCTGACGTCGTGTCATCCAGGCAGTCACGGGTTCAACGAAGATTCCAACGAAGCGGGTGATGCCCATTGCGAGCAGCCAGCCAAGAGCAATCGCGCCTACAAAACTGTCGACAAGTGCCGTTTTCAATCTCTCAAGCATTTGTGTTCCTCGAAAGTTTGGCTTTATAGTTGCTCAGAATACGCAAGGGCCCGGCGCTGAATATTAAGAGTGACAGGAACCACACTCCCGTCAAGTTGGCCAAGGCATAGACAAGGTAGGTTGCGCTGAGTCGGAGCATCTGTTGGGTTAAGGAATCGGGATCAACCGGAATGTATGAAATCGCGAGGATCCCCATTGCCACCGCGGCGCTCAGAAACGAGAAGATGCTGCAGCCGGGTCCCCATAGAGCGTAGGTCGCTTCTTCAAGAAAATTGCCCATCATGATCGCAATGGCGATCGCCGCAACATGCGAATCGACTAGAGCCTGTTATTAACTTTGCGCCTGTAAACCCAATGGAATAAGCGCGGCTTTCGCAAAGTGACTGAGATTCAGGGGGAAACCGTAAATCCATTCCGTGCCACATCTCGCGAACAGTGCGTCTTACGCGGATTTTGAGCATTCGGGCACCACGTGCCGCTCCTCGAAGTTAATAACAGGCTCTAGAGTTTTGCGAAGAGAGCCTCGCATGGTTTCTCCCGGTCCACGCTGCCCACTCTGGCGGCAATGCAAAACCGCCGCCAGGGTTGGCCACCTAAACTCAAGGTCATATTATTTCGGCGCGTCGATGCGGACCAGCAGTATGTCATGGCTACCCATCTCAATCGGCATGTTGTCGGTCAGCTCCACGGTCTTGCCAGTCCATAAATCCCTGCCAGTCTGCGGCCCGTGCAACCCGAGTTTGCCAAGGTCCAAATGAAAAGGATGCGACGCATACCGATCGCTGCCTGCGTCCAGTACGGCAACGGCCATCGCGCCTCCGGTCAGATGCCGGCACCACACATCCACCTCGCCGTCTGAGTACACACGGCTCCCCTGCTGGCCGAGTTTGTCCTGATCAATCGCGATCACGTCGCGGTTGGTGACAATCGCCTTGATCTCCGGCTTCATATTTGGGAGGTCGTTCCCTGCCAGCAGCGGCGCGGCCAGCATGGCCCACATGGAAAAGTGTGTGCGGTTCTCAGCCAGCGAAAGCTTCCCGTTGCCCACTTCCAGCATGTCAGGATCATTCCAGTGGCCTGGACCTGAATATCTCTCCAGGCCTTCCTGCTGGCTGATGATGTTGTAAATGCTGCCCCAGTTGGGCTGGACGTCGCCCGTGGTCCGCCACAGATTCCCGCCCAGCGCCGGCGCCCACTCCCACACTGCATCCCAGCCATACTGGCAAAGCGAAAATACGATCGGCCTGCCGGTAGCCTTCAGTGCCTTCGCCATCTTGTCGTAGGCGGCAATCATCAGGCGCATCTGGGCGGCCTTGTCGTTTGGCGCGAGGTCTGCCATGTTCTTGCCATAGCTGCAAAGGTCGTACTTCAGATAGTCGATGCCCCACGAAGCATAAAGTTGGGCGTCCTGCTCTTCGTGGCCAAGCGAGCCTGCATAGCCGGCACACGTCTTGGGACCCGGGCCGGAGTAAATGCCGATCTTCAAGCCCTTCGAGTGGACGTAATCGGCCAGGGCCTTCATGTCGGGAAACTTGTCGTTGGTGTGCAGCACGCCGTTCGCATCGCGCTCACCCTCCCACGTGTCGTCGATATTTACGTAGACGTAGCCTGCGTCTTTCATGCCCGTAACGACAATCTGGTCGGCCGAGTTCCGAATGTCCTTGTCTGTGACCTTGCTGAAGAAGAAGTTCCAGCTATTCCAGCCCATGGGCGGCGCCTGCGCCACCACCTCAGCAGCCTGCGCTCCTGCCGGAACCGGCGCAGTAACGGTGAGAGAAGCAAGGGCTAGAACAACGAACGATATCGAAGCGGAAATGCGCATGGTGGGTCCTCATGGAAACGATTTCAGGGGGAATTCTAGTCCGGAGGGGCGGTTTGCGCAATTTACCTGGTATTGCCCCAACCTCCGTGCGGTAAGCTAAGAAATCCTTGCACCAGTCATTGCTTTTGAATGCACCGTCCCCTTGGAGCTGAATCCCTGCTGGTTCTGACAAGTTCGTTTGCGGAGTAGAGCGCACACCTTCCAAGCATTTAGGCCTTTCAGAGAATCCCACACAGTCACCAAGCCAGAAGAGATTATGACAAGCACAGCGTTGGAACACGAAGAAAGTGGCGAAGAAGCCCCCGCGCGCATCTGGCTGCAACTGAGCGCGGCGCATGACCGCATTTTTTCAGAGCGGAACAAGACAGCGCTGAAGCACCTGGTCATCCGCTTGGGAATCGCCGGCTTTGCAATTCATCTGCTGCTGATCTTTCTTGCCAAGACTCTTCCTCATCCTCCGGCGCTGATTGCGGGCGCGGGAGAAAACTACCTGGTGGCGATTTCAACGCCCTTCAACTTTGTCTTGTTCTATGAAGTGGTCACCCTGATTGGCGCTCTCCACGAGTCCACCACGCGGTCGATAGCCTATCAGTTCGAAATTGTCTCGCTGATCTTCATCCGGGATGTCTTCAAAGACATCGCCGAGGCTGCGGAGATGGTGCTCAAGCATCAGCTCACCTGGGAAGCTCTGCCGCTCTTCGTGGATATGTGGGCTGGGTTTCTCATGTACCTGCTTGTCGCTGTCTTTCAACACGTCTCTCATCGCAGCGTTGCTCACTTGGGCTCCAGCGCGTCTTCCCGGGCACGGGCACGCTTTGTTGCCCAAAAGAAGTGTGTGGCTCTGGGGCTCGGCGCGCTCTTGCTCACCATGGCTTCTTATAACGTGGGCCTGCTCGTGATGGACGTCTATCGCGACGTGGTTACCGGCCAGGTGGGCCTGGTTCACGTAACCACTTTCTACAACGATCTGTTTACAGTCATGATCTTTACCGATGTGCTCATCCTGATCCTGTCCATCGTAGTCTCCGGGCACTATGAATTTGTGTTCCGCAGCGCCGCCTTTGTGGTGTCGATTGTGCTCATCCGGTTTGCTCTCACTGAGGGCTATCCTTTCGGAGCCCCGCTCGCGATCCTTGCCATGGTCTTCGGAATCAGTGTCCAGCTCGTGTTCAACTACCACATGCGCATTGTTGCGCACGCGGAACATGCGCCGATTCCCCCGATCGATCCACACGCCAACAAGTAGATTCTTGTCGCTGCAACCGGGAGCGCCCACGGGCTGCTCTTCACTCGCCCACAGGGCCGCTCTTCATTTTTTGACCGATTGTCCCGGCTTGCTACCATAATGCCCTGAGGTGTTTATGGTTCACAATGGAGCCGAAGCCGGTGCCAAAGGTTGCAGTATTGCTCCATGGCTTTCAGTTCAGGGGGCTGCGCGGGCGGTGGAGTTCTTTAAGACCGCCTTCGACGCCATAGAGGTGTACCACATTGAAGACCCTGACGGAAACGGGGTGGCGAGAATGTCAGTCGAAGGAGCGGAGCTCTGGGTGAACGATGAGTCCCCAGAACACGGAGCATCAGTCCGAGCAAAAATGGCGTTGCGTTGCGCATAATTCTCACCGTTCCCAATCCCGATGCAGTATTTGCCCGCGCAGTAGCGGCTGGCGCTTCTGTCGTTTGTCCGGTGACCGAGGGCCATGGATGGAGGGTTGGACGGGTTGTTGACCCGTTCGGCCATCACTGGGAGATTGGCCGCCCGGTCCCGCCAAACGAATGAGATTCCGCAATGCGGAAGAGTATTATGGCTTCCATCATCTTGTTCGAGTCAGAAGAAAGCCGAGGGAAGAACATTGCCGAGTTCACGCAGGCAGTTCCTCACCTATACCGCGCTCGGAATGATGAGCGCAGCAATCGAAGCTGGACCCGCGCCGTCCGCTTCCGCGCAGGCTACGCCAGCGCAGGCGACAGACCTTCCTCCCGGCGCGCCGTCCGCATTTGGTACATCTCCGCCTGTCGGGCCAGAGGTGTCCCCCACCACCTTCGCTGAAGCGGAAAAGCTGGTCCAAGTCGAAATGACTGCTGCCGATCGCGCAACGGCCGCAAGCAACTGGCGCATGCAGATCGCACCGTTGTATGAGTTCCGCACAGGGCCGCGAAAGTTTCGACCGGAAGCGACTCTGGCCCCGGCCACACAGTGGACTCCATCGTTGATTGGCGATCCTCACGCGAAGCACAGCGTTCATGAAGCTGGCTCCTTTATCCGCAGCGCCAACACGGGGGTACCTTTGCCCGCAAACGAGGCCGACATAGCCTTCGCCCCGGTCACTCAGCTTTCGCGATGGATCGAGAGCCGCCAGATTACATCAGAGCGATTGACACAGATCTACCTCACCCGGCTCGAGCGTTTCGACCCCAGGCTGCATTGTGTCATCACGCTCACGCGCGATCATGCACTTGCGCAGGCTCGCCAAGCTGACGCGGAGATTGCGGCCGGCCATTATCGAGGACCGTTGCATGGAATTCCGTGGGGCGCGAAGGACTTGCTCGACACAGCAAGCATTCCCACCACCTATGGCGCGGAACCGTTCCGGAATCGCATTCCCGCCACGGACAGCGCAGTTGTCGCGCGCCTCAATGCGGCGGGTGCCGTGCTGGTTGCCAAATTGAGCCTTGGTGCATTGGCGCTGAACGATATCTGGTTTGGTGGCCAGACCATGAACCCCTGGCTGCTCGAAGAAGGTTCCTCTGGCTCCAGCGCTGGCCCTGGCTCTGCTACGGCCGCAGGGCTCGTGGGCTTTGCCATGGGCAGCGAGACTGGCGGCAGCATCGTGAGCCCGTCCATGCGGTGCGGCGTCACCGGCCTGCGCCCCACCTACGGCAGAGTAGCGCGCACCGGGGCCATGACTTTGTGCTGGTCGCTCGACAAGCTNNGGCCCCATGGCGCGCAGCGTTGAAGATACAATCCTCGTTCTGAACGCCATCTCCGGTCCGGATGCCGGCGACGTGGCCAGTATCCCCAGCAAGCTCGATTTCAATGCAGAGGCAAACGTCGAAAGCCTGCGCGTTGGCTACTTCCCTGTCTGGATGAAGGAAAGTCCGGCGACCGATGTGGACCGC
>PLKU01000447.1 GCA_003140705.1 Acidobacteriaceae bacterium | reverse complement strand
ATTTTCGCTGTTGCTGCGAACCAGAGCAGGATGTCTGCGAGATGCAATCGCTGGAACGGAAGACCGCCCTCAGGCAACTGCCAACGCAACCGGTTTAGACGGCGAACTCTCCGCCGGGGATGCGGCGAGGCCGGGCGCAACGAAGAACTCGTGGCGCGCTTTGCCGTTGGCCTTGGCGGCGTACATGGCCTGGTCCGCGCGCTGCATCAGCTCATCGACGCCGCTGAAACCGTCGCCGCTGAGCGCAATGCCCATGCTGGCCGAGACCAGGATCTCCGCCTCGCCAGCGTCTACCGGCCTCTGGATCGCGTCCTGGATGCGTCCTAACACTCCGGCAATGTCACCGGGCGAACCCACATCGTCCAGCAGAAGGGCGAACTCGTCTCCGCCGAAGCGGGCAATCGTATCCTGCGGCCGCAGGCACGCGCGCAGGCGCTCGGTCACTGTGAGCAGCAGCACATCGCCCGCGGCGTGGCCATAGGTGTCGTTCACCTGCTTGAAATCGTTAAGGTCCGTGTAAACCAGGCCGAAACGCTTCCCGGACTTTGGCGCCGCTTCGACCATCGAGTCAAGGACCCGGTCAACCGAGGCACGGTTTTGCAGGCCCGTAAGCTGGTCATAGTCTGAGCGGTAGGTCAGGTCAGAATAGATGCGGTTGGTTTCGATGGCCAGCGTGGCCAACTCCGCCGCCTTCGCAAGGGTCTCGGACTCGATCCAGCTAGGATCTGGACCGATGCGCACACTCAACTCTCCGAGCATAGAGCCTGAATGGGATGGAATTGTCTGGCGCACAATGCGCGCGCCTTCCTTATTCAGGGGTTCAGTTCCTGCCTCGATTCTATCGATAGTCTTGCACCAGCACGGAGCCCCCTGAAACCTGAGCGAAACCATTTCCGTGATCTGCTGCAGAACATTCGCAAGTGGCTGACAGCTATTGATTCCTTCAAGAATCGTGCTCCGGTTCCGCTCGAATATGGATTCTGCCTCGATCTGTGCCGTCAAAACAGCCGCTTGCTTGCGCAGGTTCTGTTCCATCAGCCAGCTTCTGGTGACGATCACCAACACTGACACCATCAACAGCGCGATCAGCAGGATCAGGTTCCTTACGCTCAGCAGCGACGGCGCTGCTACCACGGTTATGTCATCGAAAGAACGCAGCAGGATATTGAACGAGGTCTCCTGTCCCGGCTCAACCGCATTGGTGTCCAGAATGGTGCTGATGCCGGTTACGCGAATGGTTGCGCCAGTCGGGACATTCAACATTCCCGGCACGTCCTCACCCGCCAGCGGGTGGTGATAGATCGCCGTGAATAGCCGTCCGTCCGACTTGAGGACATATTCATCCTGGGTGGCTGCGCGGCTCTCCGTAACAACCTGGCCCTCAACCGAAACCAGGTTGTCCTCCTGGCCGCCGGGTTGATTGGGACTCCAGAACGCCAGTTCCTTCGCGGTCGTGACATGCGGGGGTACTGGCTTTGAGATCAGGCTGTCCCTGAATTCTCCATCGGAGAGCGTCAACTCGCGGTCGTGCACGTCTGGGAAGCCTGTTGCATCGGCCAGATCGCCGATTCGCAAAGGCTCACGGTCATGCGTGGACACCCGCACGCTCCTGACGCCGTCTTGAAGAACCACGGTCGAGCCGGGCTGATAATAGGTAATTGTTCCGTGAATCCGGACCCTTGGCGTGAGGCCGGAGATGTGCGGGACGTAAAGGACCTGGTCCATGGGCGTTACCGGATAAGACCACACATCGAGCGGTGCTTCCTCGACAATTTTGATGTCTTGGAATTGGGCGACATAGAGCACGATCCCCGTCTGCTCCATCTTGTCGTCGAATTTGCCAGCCGAAACGCCGGTAATCTCTACACGCGCATCCAGCAGGGTTTTCATTAGATTCGGATTGTCCACGTCGACGTCGGCTTCAAGATGGCCTTCCGGCGTGACCAGCTGAAGACGCGTGCTGCGAACGCTGCCACTCCTGCTCACCACGGTATCGGCAGCGCGCACCGTAGCGGTCATCTTGACCCTCAGAGCGTCGTATTGAGCGCGAATCAGCTCGTCGTAAGTGGCGTCGACCGGCACCGGAGGCGACCCGTGACGAAGAAGTGTGACGCTCGATGCGTTCACGAGGGGGCGGAAGCTTCCATGGGTCGTGCCCCGAATGAATACATGGTCCCCGGGCGTGAACGAAGCCGCCGGCGACATCAGGACATAGAGACCTTCGCCAGCGTCGTTGGCGAAGAACCCGTTGTCGTACCAGCGCGAGTAGCCCACCGTAGCCTCAAAAGCTACCGGCAGGCCCTTGTCGGCCTCGGTGTTTGTGAGGACGTGGACTGCGTGCAATGTTGCCAGGGGAGTGGCAGGCATTCCTGCTGCCGGCAACGATGCCAGAGAAAGAACAACCATTACTACGACGAACGCTCTTCTCATCAACTTGCCTCGTTCGGCGGACGTGAGCCGCCACTATCGGCTATCGGTCCAAATTGCCTTTTTACTAGGGGTCACCTTCAAGAAAACTTCGCGATTCTGCATGAACGGCCTCCTTGGGGAAGAGTCTGATTCAAGGTAGTGGCTTTAGTGTCCGACGCCTGGCAGCCATCGGCAAGAAAGAACGAGCCTGCGGAGTGCGATTTGTATTCCCTTGGTAATGCCTTTCGAGCCATGCTCAGGTAAGATTCTAGGCGTTACACACTCACTCCGAGGCCGATTCCGGCAATCGCTCCAGATTAAGCAATGCATTCTCATCCCCTTGGAGGGCATTTCCATGTCACTTTCAATGTTCCCAATGTCGCTCATCGATTCGATCGTGGCGACTGCCCTGTCGGGGCCCAGCGACAACTGCGATGCCCTGTGCGGCTAGCCGACCGACATGTTCGACGACACGAACCAGATTGGCGATCTGCTCCTCCAGGCCATCATTCCTGCCATCCGGATGCGCTTCGGGACGACTGAGTCCGTTGCGGCCGGCGAGGAAACCAGGCAAAGTGAAGAGTCCGAGCCTCAGGTGTACCACTTCCCCGCCAACACCCGCCCCTTGACGGCACTCAAAGCCCTTGCTGCGATTGGGGCATTCGAGACCATGGCCGCTTACAGCGGTTACTGGGAATCGAGCATGGCCTCACGCTTCTGCTCCGACCTTCGCACGCTCCTGATCCGCTACCTGTCCGGCTACNNACCTGTGCCTCGCCAAAATTCCATCCGTCTTTGTTTTCAAAGCTTTTCAGCTAACACGAGTCTGGGGAACGCGACCGGCTCTTAACCGTTAAGGTGTCGAAGCTTCCGTTCAATTTCTCGGTTGGATGGAGTTTTGGCGAGGCAAAGCACGAATCCTACTCGCGACGTCTTCTTTCCGTGCGGCATGTACCCAATTGGCCATTCAGGGTGCCGGATCCGGAACGAGAATCGCAAAGGACGGCAAATGCGAGGATGATGCCGCCCAGGAGGATCGTCATGTCCAGGGAAGCTTCTGCTGCGGACCCACATTCAACCGTGAAGGACCAGGTTGTAGAGCTATACGAGGATCTTGAGCATGAGGTGCAACGTGAGGTACACAATCCTCTTGATTCCTCACAAGGCGATTTGCTGGTGCGCAAACATATTAACGGACTGGCGATTACCTTCTTTATTCTGATTGCCCTATCGCTGTTGGCGGCGATCGTGGGGTATGCGATGTATACCCACACTTAGGAACGCCGGCCTCCCCGAATGTGCGGGTGGGTAAAGTGCATTGGCCCGATTCTTCCGTTCGAAAACAGATTGCTATCTTGACGTGTCATAGGCGATCGGTCGAAGTTCCAGCAACGCCTCGACCACACACCCAGATGTGGTCCCGTCTGAGAACGACACTATCATGGCGTCTCCGTCGTCATTTTCAGCGCGTGAGCTGCATCCGTCCATTTAGTCCACTTGAAGTGGGAGTTCTCCGCTAGCGCCAGAGCCGTTCACACTTCAGCTGGTGGAATGCCCAGTTCTCAACATTTGACCGCCAGTGTCCCCATAGCCGGTGAGCTAGCTTGACCCTTGCTATCCTTTGCGATCCCGTTTCAGCAGGACCTGGGTGGAAATCGCGTCCACCCAAGCGGAAACAGCTTCCCAACCCTCTGACCCTAGAACATTCAAGTCATCGACCGCTTTTTCAAGCTTTCCTGACATTTGAATCCGAACAATCTTGTATTCCCAATTCATCGCGCCTCTCCTACTGGTTTCTAGGCTGATTCGGCATCGATGGTAGCACACCCTTCCGCTTTACGATGTGAGGAGCAGCATCAAATTGGTACCTTCCGATTTGCCGGTTAGAACCGCAACGACCCGGCTTCAAATGCGGTGAATTGATCGGCGATTAATGATCGCCTAGAAAGGACTCTCTGGAAGATGATTCATCCTAACGACGATAACGGCGGTGTACTCCGACGACTGAAGGCTAAAGGAGATAACCTCACCCTGCCAAGGGATATCGATTTCACTGTCGTGTTCCGAGAGGAAGATGGGGCGGAACGATTTGCAGAGCACTTCCGCGCACAGGGTTATAAAGTTTCTGTTGAGCGTGCTGGAACGAGAGAAGAGTTTCCATGGGATGTGCTCGTTGTTAAACACATGAAACCATCGCAACAGGAAATTGGCGATTTCGAGGAATCACTCCAGGAATTGGCGGATACGCTAGGCGGCCATAACGACGGTTGGGGATGCATCACTCAGAAAGGCTGATGGCGGGTGGCCCAGGTCTGACCCCTCCACCAAATCGGGGTGCCCCTCGATAAGGTAGAAGGCTTTGTCAAGCACGATTTTGACTGCACAAATCCCGGGCCTCAGAAAGTGCAAAGGAGCGTACTGGGCTCCGCCCAGACAAGGACGGAATGAATTTGGGGTCCACTTCAGTAGGAGCCCAGTTTTCAACAGTTGACCATTCAATATCCGGAATCTCGGTCATCCAAGCATTTCAAAGCACCTGAAGAAACGGCGAAGCGGTGGCTCGTTTTTCTTTGGGCCGCCCTTCTGCATTTGCGATCATCTGGGCGACCTCATGCAGGGAAACCGCGTCTGTTATGCGGTTCCGCGGCTGTCGAATGCGATCATGGCTTCTCCTTCAGGTCTCTCTCCGCGAAGAAGATCAGGCAATCCAGGCACCTGTGCTTCAGGGGGCGCTCGTTCTCGACTGTGGTCAGGTTACTTGACCCACATTCTGGACAACGCTTGCTTATATCGGTCAACCACTTGCGCACATCCACATTCGTCTGTTTGTTGGTTTGATCTTGTTCTTCCATCACAGCCTCCAGTCCGGCATCACTGCCTCCCGTAGAAACCCCAGATGATTCCGCCTCTGATCTTGGCCATCGAACCATCTTATAGCGCCATAGACACCTGCTCCATCATGTCTACATGCGGTCTTCCTTCGGGGAGAAGGAACGGAATGTCGCGTTCGCAGATGGCGGTCGCAGAGAAGCGGCAGGTTGTAAAGCTGACGTTCGACGCAGGCGCGAGGGTGGCGTTGGTGACACGTGCTCACGGGCGGAACGCTAACCATGTGCTCAAGTGGCGGCGGGCTCTCGAGCGCAGTGAACTGGTGGATTCCGCAGTAGCATTCACAGCTTTGCTTTCGGTCACGGCTGCTGCTCCGGGTGAGGCCGAGATACGGCAGCTTGCCGCGCAGCAACAGCCGGCGTTCGGTTCTATCCATATCGAGTTTCCCGGCAGTGGCGATGATCGGCGTGGAGTGCGGCGCTGAAACGACCGATAATCAACCGAATGGATTCCAAAGTGGGCAAATGGCAAGATAGACACGCGGGTTAACGCCTCCGCACACCCAGTGTCCATAGACTATTGCCTACAAAAAGTGCCGTCAGACATCATCTGCCTACCCACTGGAACTAGACTATCGACCAGATCGCTTCCGCTCTGCTCAATAGTGCTCGTTCGGGAAAAGGATTGTTCAAGGGTGACTCAGAGAATAAGTACGGGACAACATCTGAGTACGCGGAAGGGTCAAGGGAACCCTCCCCGCAAGATTTAGGCTTCGCCGCCCTTGGGTGCCTTCCCTCTGGTCTCAGGATCATCTTTCGCTGCCTTGGAACATCGCTTAATCAAGACCCACTCTTCCTAAGCCGCGTAGACACACTCATCAGGCGCCCACTTAAAAACAAGCGGACACCTGTTGGACACTCTCTTCCAGTCAAGATGGGAACTTCGAACGCTTACGATGGAACCGTTTATCAGATTGGTCTTTGGAAAGGTACCGAACGCAGCGGAGTCAGCATGTCGTAAGCGGAGCTGCCGGAGGCAGGGCCAAATCAATTGAAGGATGCCGAATGAGCCAGTCACTTCATTTAATCGGCACGTATTCTTGGCCACGCGTAATGACAATTAAGCTATCCTTTTTACAAATACTTACGGACAATCTTCAGTCTCAGATGTTGATGTATTGCCTTTACACCTTCTGACCGCCCGTCAATGCGCACTTCACGGTCAT
Organism: Acidobacteriaceae bacterium; assembly: GCA_003140705.1. Classification (GTDB taxonomy): domain Bacteria; phylum Acidobacteriota; class Terriglobia; order Terriglobales; family Acidobacteriaceae; genus Telmatobacter. The sequence continues at coordinate 806 of PLKU01000447.1, read as the reverse complement.
CAGGCCGCTTCCCCGCTCGCTCGACAAGGGCGACGTCGCCCGACCACTTCCGATAGGGATCGCAGTCTTCACCTGTGCCTCGCCAAAATACTATCCGTATAGCCAACAAGGACATAAATCCTGCAGCTGGAGCCGGCATTTAATGGGATTCTTGAAATGGGAATCGGGCGTTCGGACTCTTCGCTCGGTCACGAATTTGGCACCGAACGGGTCGCAAAAGATCGGCAGACGCAGATCTCCGCAATCCAACTTCAACTTGGAGGCAGGGCGCTCGATGCTCCAACTCAGGCGGCCAGGTCGTAACGATGATGAAGCCCGCCAAGCCTTGGCGTGGCTATGATTCCATAACCTGCATCGTGATTCTTCGCTGCCTCACGACCCGCAGGCGTTCGCTTTTCCAGCGCCAAATGCGTCCGGTCGTCGTGATAGTAACTGACGTATTCGTTCATCAAGCGTTTCAGGTGCCACTGATTCAGGACAATCACGTTGTCGAGCAAATCCCTGCGGCAGTTGCCAACCCAACGCTCGGCAACGCCGTTCTGCCATGGACTTCGGAAGCTCGTTCGCTTGGGCTGAATGCCGAAGCTCTCTACCAGGTCGATCACTTCGCTATTGAATTGTGGTCCACGATCAAAGAGTGAGGTTACCCCCGGCAGATCGTAGGGGAACGCCTCGCGCAATTGCTGAACAACCCAGGTACTGCTCGGATGTTTCGTCACGTTCCAATGGAGAATGCGCTGCCGATCATGGGTTATCACGAAGAAGCAATAGAGCACTCCGAAGGTGAGCGTCGGCACGGTGAAGAA
>PLKU01000076.1:10604-22919 GCA_003140705.1 Acidobacteriaceae bacterium | reverse complement strand
GTGACGTGTGCGCGTCCTCGGTGACTGTTTCTACGGCGATGCCGCCAACCTCATCCAGAGCTTTGCGCCGCAGCACCGCACAGGAACCGCAAAAGAAGGTCGCATTCCAAAAGTCGTTTCCATCCTGCACGACGCCATAAAACAGTTCGCCTTCGTTGGGAATCACATGGAATTGCCCAAGGTTTCGTTCGAACGGGTCCGGCGAATAGAAATGATGCGGCGTTTGCAGCATCCCCAGCTTTTGGTCGCGCAGGAACCATCCCATCGTCATCTGCAGAAAGCTGCGTGTCGGTACGTGGTCGCAGTCAAAGACGGCCACGAATGGCGAATTCATGCTCTTGAGTGCCGAGTTGATGTTGCCCGCCTTGGCGTGCGCGTTGTCGCTACGCGTTTTGTAGCCGATGCCTGCTTCGAAGGCGAATTGCTCAAACTCTTTGCGCCGGCCATCGTCAAGGATGTAAACGTGCATCTTGTCTGCGGGCCAGTCCATGTTGAGCGCGCCCAGGGCGGTGTAGCGCAGGACATCCAGCGGTTCGTTGAACGTGGGAATCAGTACATCGATATGAGGCCATTCCAGCGTCGAATCGGGCAATGCAACCGGTGCCCTGCGCAGCGGCCAGATTGTCTGGAAGTACCCCAGGAAGAGAATCATGAACGCATACACTTCGGCCAGAAGCAGGCTGAGGATGAAGAATGCGTCGAGCGCGCCCCAATGATTGGCCGGATCATGAAAGAACCGCACCGTCTCCGAAATGCGCCAAAACCCATAACGGAAGGTACAGAAGATCGACATCATCATCAACGAGAGCGTGATGAGATAAGAGTCAGAGGTACGCGACATGGCCATGGACAACAGAAGTATCAGCAACCCCAGAACCACCTGCTGCGGCCAGGTAAGGGGAAGAACAGCCATGAAATAGAAAAGGAGAGCCGTGACAAACAGAAAAATGAAGCGAAGGATTCGTGTAAAAATATTGCCCCCAGCCCCGATGCCCTGCCACAGGCCGGTTGCTGTCATCGTTCGCTCCAGCGCACGCCGCGATAGGTCGTGCTTGCCGGGGCAGACAAGCTTTTTACCCAGCCCGCAAGCGTACCAAAATCTTCGGCCACACCGGAGTTGGGAGCATAATCCATCACCGTCATGCCCTCAGCCAGCGCCTCACTCATCACCGGAGCACGTCGAATCGCGAAAGGCAGCAACCGGTCACCTAGTTGCTCGCGAAGCACCTCTCGCACATCGAGATGCAGCGGCATGGACGGATCAAACTGATTCATCACGTAATAGAGCGGCGGGGTGCTGCCCCCAGCGCTGTTGTGTGCAAAGAAATCGTCGATCGAGCCCACGCTCACAACGGAATTCATGTCGGGAATTACCGGCACCAGGATCATCGGCGATACTCGCATCAAGCGCCGCGTTGTAGCCCCGGACGCAGTTGCCAGATCGACAATCACACGACTGACTCCGCCGCGCGCATACCTGGAAACTTCGCCACTTAGCCCGTTCTCATCGCCTGCCTCAGAGCCCGCCGATTCAGGTCCAAGTGAATCGGGATCGATCGAAATCATTTGGATCGGTGCATCGCTGTTCACACCCGGAGGGCTGAAAGTCCTCAGCTGCCCTGGACGCTTGTCGCGTGCGCCGAAGAAGAACGGGAGCACGCCAAAGGAGGCAGTATCCATGAGCAATACGCGCTCGCCGCGAGCAGACAGGGCGCGGCCAAGCGTCGCCACCAGGCTGGTCTTGCCTACACCGCCTGCTAAGGAAAAAACGGCCATCACCGGGGCGCGAGAGACCAAGGGAGGCGGCACCGCTTCAGCGGGCGCTGGATCTCCCGAAAAAACGCCACGCAGGGCGAACCAGCGCGAGGCCAGGCGATCGCGAGATCCCTGAAGGGTGTCCTCGGAACCCGCTTGGCCCGGGGCAACTGGTTGTGAACCTGGAGCCGGTGGTTGTGCGGGCGTCCCTGTGGTCACGGGCGTCAGCCAGGCGGGCCGTCCCGATGCATCTCGAACGGCCGACGGCGCCCAGGGTGTGTTTGCCGGCCCGGAGCTTTCCCGCCGAACAGCGCCCTGCTGAAGCTGGAGTGGAGTACCAATGGGGGCCCGCATCGGGGCCGGAGCTGGTGGCTGGATCGAGCCCGGTCCTGCTCTCTCCATAAACGATTGCGGCGGCGGGGCATAGCCCTGGAGCCGCTTCTCGAATCCTGGATTGTCCGAGGGCTGAAATGGTGATTTCGGTGGCGGAGGCTCATATTGTGCCGCCGGCGATGCCTGGACTGGCTGAGATATGGCGGAGTGATGTTCTGCCTGTCCGTACTGCCAGGCCGGCTGCTGCGCCGCACGATGCGCGGCCTGTTCAGCGGCTACGGCAGCAAGCTGAGCAGCCTTCAGTTCCGCGGCTACAGCAGCAAGTCGCGCAGCATGCTGTGCGGCTTGACGCTCAGCCTCTTCCGCATCTCGCAGGGCGGCCTCTTGTGCCGCTCGCCGTCCCGCCGCTTCGTACGCCGCCATTGCGGCCTCTTGATGTGCTTTCTCTTCCGCCACTTGAGCCGCCCTGTATGCGGCATCTTCTGCGGCCTGCCGCGCGGCCAGTTGCGCGCTGAGTTGTGCCTCTTGCTGTGCAACCCACGCCGCTTCGTGCTCCGCCAGGATGGTAAGCTCGGCCCCGCCTGTTCGCTGAGCGTCGGTCGTCATCGCTGACTTGCTCGATACGTCTCCCTGCTGAAGCTGAGCTTCATTAGCCGCCTGCAACCGCAGACGGGCGCTTTCCCGGGTCTGCGCTCGCGAAGCAGTGAAGTCCCTGTACTTGGCGCCATGAAGATTCGCCCAGGAATAAAGGGTCGCTACGTCATCCGGAGTTTGGTTCTGGTCCCCCAGCCCTTTGTGATCTGACATTACGCACCCTTGACCTTCCGCCGCCCGCTGGCCGATCTTGGGGTTAAAGTAGCCTTAGCGCATTCAAACTGAAGGTGTTCTCAGCTGAAATCCTAGCCGCATAGATGTTGTCAGAACAATAACACTTGCACGCCTTCGCCGCTACCACTTTCTTGCCATGAGGCAGAGTTAAGTCGCTGCTTTTTCTTTGCCATGCGGAGTATTTGCCCCTGGCTCCGACACCTGTTCCTACAGCTTGCTTCTCATCCTATCCTGTACCAGGACTGCGTGCCTGAAATTGACTTCGAGCAAGGGTCGAGGTCGCTCAACGGGTTTCATTTTGGGAGAATTGGTCCGATCCCCGCCTTGCATCTCCTTTTACCCTCCCATAAACACGTTGGCCCTTCCCAAAGGAAGGGCCAATGCGCCGCGCTCGATTAGGCTGCTTAGTTCACGGTCACCGAGAATGTCGCGGTTACGGCTGGCGTCACCGTGGGATTTCCAGTGGCATATACCGTGAAAGTATAGGTGCCGGCTGCTGTCCCTGGATCAGTTTGACCGCCTCCGCCGCCGCTGCTTCCACCACCCCCGCAGCCTGCAAGGCTCCCCAATGCCGCCATCATCACGATCATGCCCAGCATGGCTCGCCAACTGCGCCGCCGCGCCGGAATCCCCAGGAACGCGAGGAACGCCAGAACAGCTCCGCCGCCTGCTCCCAGCCATCCTTTGTTGCCCTTGCCGCGAATTTCGGGATAGGCCAGCGAGGCCGTGACAGGCGCCGTCGTGGTTACCGTCGCGGTCGCTGTTCCGCCAATGGCCACAGCATTGCTCGGAATGGAGCAACCTGCTCCATCGCCTCCGCTAGCGGTGGTGCTTGTCTCCGCGCAGGTCAACGAAACCGTTCCGGTGTACCCGTTCACTGCGGTCACGGTTACGGTAGATGTCGCGCTCGCCCCCGGAGCAATCGTTGCGGGCGTAGTTGCCGACAGGGTAAACGTAGATCCCGTAACAGTCACGGTGGCTGTATTGCTGGCGGAGCCGTAGTTTCCGTCACCACTATACGTCACCTTCAACGTATCTGTTCCCGCGCTCAGCGTATTGGCCGGGATGGTGAACTGATAGACACCCCCGACAAGCGTCCCCGTAGCCGATGTGTAGCTGCCGCTCGTAAGCGTCACCGTCCCGGTAGGCGTAGGACCGCTCCCGCTGACGGTAGCGGTCACGTTGAGGCTGGCATNNGGCTGGCATCGGAGTTCAAGGTGGTAGACGCCGGAGTCACCGTCACAGTTGGAGTCAGCAGAGCCGGCGACGTCACAGTCACAGAAGCCGTCCCGCTCGCTGAGCCGTACAGCGTGTCCCCGCTGTAACTGGCCGTGAGAGTGTCTGTTGTACCACCTGCACTACCGCTCAGGCTTCCGCCAGGGATTGTGAAAGTGTAGCTTCCACCTGCGTTAAGCGTCTGTGCGCCTGAATTGTAGCTGCCGCTCGATAGCGTCACTGTTCCAGTAGGCGTTGTCCCGCCGCTCGGCGAACTGGCAACNNTACGCTCAAGGTCTGGCTTGAGGTTATACTTCCTTGCGCAGGCGACACTGTCACTGCCGCTTTCGAGCTGCCAGATACGGTCGGCCAAGCATTTACAACATTGGCCACGTTCAGCGAGCCCAGCCCCGTCGCCAGGTCGTATCCCGCGCCCGCGCTGTAACCGGTCAGTATGCCAAGGCCATTCTCGCTCGAGTTGTCCGGATATCCGAAGGTGGACGAGGTCGCCGTGCAGTTGGGCGTTGAATCGTAAGCGTCGCAGGGCTGGGCGTTATTGTACTCATCTATATCGTTGAAGTAGCAAGAGCTCGTGGTCTTCCCCGTCTCCGCGCTGCAACTTCCGTAACCGGACCCGCTCTGCTTAGCGGCCAACGAATAGAGACCGGGGTTGGCAAGTCCCTGCGCAGCGCCGGCTTTCTGGTTAATCAGCGCCATGACGCCTGCCATGGCTGGAGTTGCAACCGAGGTTCCGCCTACCTCCTGTGCAAACGGCTCGGCTAGGCTCGAATAACTGCACGAGCCTTCCTGGGTAACGCAGATCAGATACGCGCTGCTGGAAACGTAGCCGTCGGCCGCGAAAAAGCTCACGTCGGGAAGGTCGCGCACGCCATCGCTTGGTATGCCGGTCACGCCCGTCTGCCAGCTAGGCTTCGGCCAGCCGTTGCCGGTCGCCGTCGGATATACGGTAAGCGAAGCCTGGGAGGTGCCTGTGTCGGGGTTGCTGGTGCTGCCCGTACTTGTCGCCCCCACCGTGCAGCCGGTCATTTCTCCGGTGTTGGTGTTAGTGACCGCGTTCCCCACGACGCACCCGCTCGAACCGCCGCTTCCGCCCACAACAGCCAACAGGTTCTCAAGGTAGGGATATGTTTGTCCAAGGTCGCCAGACGTGTTCCCGTAGTAGTCGTCAATGAAATTGCAGGACTGCTCGACATTCGTAATGCCGTTAGAGCCTGAGCTGGGGATGCCGTANNCGTTTGCAGCATCCTGCACCCAACTCAGAGTAAGTGGATTGGCGCAGGACTCGTTCCAGGGGACCTCCGGCACATAACCGAGCGCACTGTAACTAGCCTGGGTGCCCCCCGGCGGAGTCAGGTTTGACGAGCTCCAATAGGGCGCCGCTTTGCACTCAGTGTCCGCGGAACCATTCGCAGTATCCGGGCTGCACCAGTTGAAGTCTGTTCCTCCCACTGCGGTGTTCCACGGTGTGGAGGCAAGCCCGCTGACCGTGAGTCCCGATGCCGCCCAAGCGTACCCGTCGTCGCACGACGCCGAGCCCGCATCGCCCGACGCCACAAATACCGAGATTCCCTCTGAAGCCGCCGTTTGCCAAAGGTCGTAGTACTCGACGTTGCCGGCCGTGCCATTGCCCAGTTCGCACTCGCCATAGCTCACGTTCATGATGCGAGCGCCATAGACGGGAGACGACGCGGTATCGATGTTGTTGACGATGTAGCTCTCCGAATCGTAGAGATTGTCGTCCGTGGCTGACGCCGGATACGAGGCGACCAGCACGATCTGCGCGTTCTTGGCGATCGATCCCGACCACTCCACATCCAGCGAGTTCTCGACCAGGTCGTCGGTGGTGCATGGATTCGTCGGATACGGGACGGTCCCGGTCGTATCCGTGCATACCGTGAGCAGCTTGCTGTTGCCGGAAACGCGCAACGGAGTGTTGGCGGCAATGTTGGTCGGGAGGCCGAAGAAGGTGCGGAAGGTGGCCACATCGTTGTTGCCGTTGGCCCCGGTCTCGCCGGTCTGTCCAACGTCGATATCGCTGGTTCCCGCAATAGCGATCTTCTGGCCGGTTCCGTCGATGCCCGCGTTCCACAATGGAAGTACGTTGTAAATGGTGCCGAAGTCGTATGGACCCAGATCTTCGACCAGCCAGGTATACGCCGCTGAGGTCGGGTTGGAGCCGAACTGCGGCTTGGCTTCCGCGGTTCTGGTTCCGCCTACGAGCGGAGCGCTGCCCAGGGCTGGACGCGAAGCCGAGGTGCTCAGCGCGGACTCTGCAGCTGCAGGGCTTGCAAACCGTTTCCAGTGCCCGGTCGCGGCATCCCGCTTGACCAGGCTTCCCAAATGATGCAGGGGCCTCGGGAAGAAGTTATGCAGCGCCTTCACGCCCACCACCACCGGTGCCAACGCCGCCGGAATCTGCGGGTCGGTCATGTTGCCGATGTGCGCTTCGCCCTTGAAGCTCAGATTGTGAATCTCAGTGTGGAATGTGCTCTCCACCTGCCCGGCCGTCCCGCTAAAGCGGATGGACATCCGGTCCTTCGACACTTCACCAATCGAAAAACCATGGCCGGTCAGCCAATTCGAAATGGTTGCAATGTCCGTCTGCGACGGCCCGAAGTTCGCGCCCACTAGGTCTGGCGTGAGCCACTGGTGGAAGTTGGGCGAGGTCGAGTCGTACTGGCTGGCCACAAACTTGTCGAACGCTGCTTGTTGTGCCGGATCGCGGCTCAGCACCAGGATCAGGTCGGTCATGGGCAGGCTCGGGTCCACCCTGCCAAGATCGTTCTTGGCATTCGCCAAAGGGTGCGTGTTGCCCTTGAGGGTTACAAGCTGGCTCTCATCGATCCGATCAACAATCCGGACTTTGGGTGCGAATTGCTGGGACATCGCAACTGTTGAGAAGAGCAAGGCACTGGCCAAAACACAAAGGGGAAACGAACGCAGGGGAAGCATAATAGTTTTTCCTGGACCTTTCCTACGGAGAAAACCCCGGATTGAACATAAAGTTGCGGTTCCGATCAAGAAAACCATGGGAAAAATCCCGCGCATTGGCATCAGCCAAGGCCCAACAGGGATGAAGCTTCCATCATCTTCAGCTCCCTTACACTAAGTTGCAAATGTCATGCAAGGCGAGCAATATCAGCAAGCGCTGAGGAAGCTCTGAATCGTGGATTTGAGCAACCCCTTCTCAAACTTGGGTGGTCTTGAAGCCACTCGAGAACGAACATGAAGCCGAGTGAAGAGTTTTGAGAGGAATCCCGTCCCCCCAGGAAAAGTACAAGTAAGAATCAATCTCGTTAGACGCCAACCCGCAAGAAAGGTTGACGGTTCGAACGAAACCCCGACTCTCCTCCGGCGGACTACAAAACGAAGTAGCCCGCCAGAAAGCGAACACGGAAGATACTAGTTCACCGGCAGCACAATCGCCTGTACCAAAGTAATCTTCCCCTCAAGTTGAGAATCCGAGGAGGAACGGCTGACGTAAACGGTAAAAGTACCCGGATCGCCATGCCAAGCTGCCGCCTTTTCGTCGTACCAGGTGAATGATCGCGCATCAAGAGGCACGGTCACACGCCGCGTTTCCCCCGGCTCGAGAACGAAGCGGGCAAACCCTTTCAGCTCCTGCAGAGGCCGCGGAACATGAGGATGATCTTCGCTGATGTAGACCTGGGCCACATCGGCGCCGGCTCGCTTGCCCGTGTTGCTCACATCGAAGCTGACTTCGAAAGCGCCCGCCCCGGCAGCCGGATGAATCTCCAACCCAGAGTACTTAAAGCTGGTGTACGAAAGCCCGAAGCCAAACGGGAATAGCGGTTGCACGCCGTTGTGCTCGTAGCCGCGATAGCCGACAAACACATCATCCCCGTAGGGAATCTTCAGCGTGCCCGGGGTTGGATAGTAGTACGCGAAAGACGGGTTGTCTTTCAGACTCTTCTCCCAACTGATAGGCAAGCGGCCGGAAGGGTTCACGTCGCCAAAGACCACTTCTGCCAGCGCCGTCCCGCCTTCCTCGCCCGGATACCAGTTCTGCAGGAGTGCGGCAACCTTATTGATCCAGCGAGAAGCATCCAGGCTCCCGCCCGCGGTTACAGTTACGATGGTGTTCGGATTGGCAGCTGCAATCTTCTCGATCAGTTCGTCCTGTCCCGGGGGCAGTTCGAACTCGCGATCCGCACCTTCGGTCTCGATATCCGCGTCGTAACCTACAGCCACGATCACAGCATCGGCCCGCTTGGCCAGATCGATAGCCGACTGATTCACGAAGGTTCCTTCCTGGACAATTCCGATCTTGAGCGATCCCTCACCGAATTGCGGAGCGCCCAGGATATCGAGCACCACCTTGTGCGGGCCCGGAGTGAGCGGTACAACCCGTTGCGCCAGCGCAGTCTTCGGGATCTCCGAATAGTCGATGACGGCCTGTCCATCGATCGTTAGCTTATATTTGCCCTGGTTCTCGACAAACACAACAAAGTTTCCCGGCGCGCGTGCAAAGTAATAGCCCGTCCAGCGAGTAAACCGCGGCGGACCTCCCATATTCATGAAGGCGGCCATTTGGTCGATGGTCACGCTGTTGATCATCTCCGCCATATCCGGGTTATCGAGAATATTCTGCCCTGTGTTGGCCATCATCTCCGTCCGCGTGGCCACGGGCTTGCCGGTGAATCCAGGGTTGTCGTATGTCTCCACGGTCAGGCCGGGAACAAACTTCTCCCCCGAAATGCTGAATCCCGAGCGCATGGCCAGCACGGAACGTTTCGCTATGCCGCAGTCATAGAGGACGTTGGCCTTCAGGCCCAGGCGATCGCTGATTCCCTTCAGGTCGCTGACCTCAGAGAAACTGGGGACCATGCCGCTGCCGCCGGCCGTCAGGATCGCCGGGAACGCGTCAGGGCCGATCACTGCGATGGTCTTCACCTTTGCGGGATCGAGAGGCAAGAGGTTGCCCTGATTCTTCAACAGAACAATTCCCTCGCGTGCGCCTTGCAGTGCCGCCAGCCTTCCCTGTTGGTTGTAACGTGGAATGCTCTCGTCCAACGGATCGTGGCCGATCCAGCCAAATCGGTATCCTGCCCGGAGCAGCCGGCGAATCTTGTCATCGATGTCCGACTCTTTGACCTTGCCTTCCTTCACCGCGGGCACCAGGGTTTTTGCGTTCATGTAAACGCCAAACGGCATTTCCAAATCCAGTCCGGCGTTTGCCGCAGCTACGCCGTCATGCGTGGCTGTCCAGTCAGACATCATCACGCCGTCAAACCCCCACTGCTGCTTCGCAATCTCCACATTCAGGTGGTAATTGGAGGTGGCGTGTTCGCCGTTAAGCAGGTTGTAGGAATCCATGATCGATCCTACGTGGGCCTTGCGAACCGCGGCCTCGAACGCGGGTAGATAGATCTCCCTCAGCGCCCGTTCGCTCACCACCGAATCCGATGTGAAGCGGAAATACTCTGAGTTGTTGGCAGCATAGTGCTTGATTGTTGCGCTGACGCCCTGCGATTGCACCCCGTTGATGTAGGCCACCGCCGTCTCCCCAGCCAGGAACGGGTCTTCGCCAAAATACTCAAAATTGCGGCCATTCAACGGCGCACGGTAAATGTTTACTCCAGGGCCCAGCAAAAAACTCGCCCCGCGTGAGCGAGCATCGCGCCCAATTTGCGTGCCGATTTCGACCGCTAGGTCGCGGTCCCAGCTCGCGGCCAGGCCAATGCCGGCAGCATATGCCGTCGAGGGCGGCGGAACATGCGCGCCAACCGGACCGTCACTCATCCTGAACGCCGGAATTCCGAGCCGCTGCAACCCCGTAGAGGCCATCATGCTGGAGCCTGACAACATGGAAATCTTCTCTTCCAGCGTCATCTTAGAAATGGCGTCACTGATCTTTTTTTCGTCGTCGGCACTCTGCGCGCGGCCAGCAACTCCGCCAGCTACGAGGGTGCAAAACCCGATCGCTAAGGACAGAATCAAACCGAGGGAGATGCTCCGGGGTCTCACTGATTTCATCACGTGCAGCATGTTGCCTCCTGGAATTGGAACCCGATCATTCTATTGCAAGGGCCGCGATCCTTGTCGCCCTTGGCCGTGCCCTCAGGCGGGGCTCGCCGGACAGTCTCCTGCGCCAAGGGAACCGAGGATCACACCTTGATGTTGAGTCCGTGATCGGCGGAGATGGGGGCGGTCTTGCTTAGATTCATTTTCAACGGATGGGTTGGCGCATCCTGCGCTCGCAACCTTGTAGAATGAGGCATTCATCAGGGTTTGGCTTGCAACCCACCACGCCCGCGCCCCCGGCGCTCGGCATGTCGATCTTCAAGAGCTGAAAATGCAATAGACAACTCGTGTCTCTATCGAATACGATACCTCTTTTAAATCGCTTTTCTCAATGAGCTTCCTATGCGCGCGTCGCTCTTCATCACGTGCTATAACGATACGCTCTTCCCGGAGACCGGCCGTGCCGTGGTCAGTCTGCTCGAAAGGCTCGGCGTTACCCCCGACTTTCATCCCAAGCAAACCTGCTGCGGCCAGATGCACGCCAACACCGGCTTCCGCGGCGAAGCCTTTTCACAGGCCAAGCGATTTGTCCGTCTTTACCAGGACGCCGAGACAATTGTAGTTCCATCTTCCTCCTGTGTGGCCATGATTCGCGATCAGTATCCCGGCCTGTTTGACGAACTGGGAAATGACACCCTGCGCCGCGAATTTGCGGCCCTGCTGCCACGCGTCTACGAGCTCAGCGAATTCCTCATTGACCGCCTTGGCGTGGAGGATGTGGGCGCCACGTTTCCCCATCGCGTCACCTATCACGCCAGTTGCCACGGCGTGCGCGCACTGCATCTCGGCGACCGTCCTTATCGACTATTGTCAAAGGTCCGCTCGCTTACCCAGGCGCCACTGGCCAATGTGGACCGCTGCTGCGGATTCGGCGGGACCTTTTCGATCAAGAATGCTGAAGTCTCCTCCGCCATGCTGCAAGTCAAGCTGCAGGATGTGGTGGCCACCGGTGCTGAATACTGCACGGCGCTGGATAATAGCTGCCTCATGCACCTTGGCGGAGCCATGCACCGGCAATATGCGGGCATCATGACCATTCATCTGGCTGAAATTCTGGCCAGCACTGAAGCCTCTCCCTGGGAGGCAACGAAATGAGCCAGTCAGTAGCGAATCATCCCGTGCTCGATCCGCTGCTCGCGCCGCCCTTTCCCCAGGCTGCATTGCCCATGCTGCGCAACCCGCAACTGCGCACGAACGTTGCTCACGCCATCGATGTCATCCAGGCAAAGCGGTTCCGGCTTGTGAACGAGAAGACTGACTGGCAGGAACTCCGCGACGCTGCATCCGCCATCCGCGCAGAGTCTCTCAGAAACCTCGGTTTCTATCTTGTGCAATTTGAAACGCAGTGCACTGCTGCCGGAGGCACGGTCCACTGGGCCTCTGACGCCACTGAGGCACGCCAGATTATCCTCGACCTGCTGCGCCAGGAGAACGCCAGCGAAGTCATCAAGATTAAAACCATGACGTCGGCCGAGATTCAGCTGAATCCCTTCCTCCAGGCCGCGGGAGTCGACGTCTTTGAGACCGACCTGGCTGAAATCATTCTCCAGCTTGGAGACGACGAGCCTTCCCACATCGTCGTTCCGGCCTTGCACGTGAATCGCAGCCAGGTGCGTGAGATCTTCGCGCGCCGCATGGGCCTTGATAATCTGTCCGACGATCCACAGGCCCTCACCGCCGCCGCGCGAACCTATCTCCGCCAGAAATTCCTGAAGATTCCCACGGCCATTAGCGGCGCCAACTTCCTTATCGCCGAGACAGGCTCAGTTGTAGTGGTCGAATCTGAAGGCAACGGGCGCATGTGCCTCACGTTGCCGCGCACCATGATTACCATTGCCGGCATTGAAAAAGTTCTGCCTCGCTTCCAGGACCTCGAGGTCATGCTCCAGGTGCTTGCTCGTTCCGCTACCGGGGAACGGATGAATCCCTACACCTCGCTCTGGACTGGCGTGACGCCCGGCGACGGCCCGCAGAGCTTCCATGTGGTTCTGCTCGACAACCAGCGCTCGTCGATCCTTGCCCGGCCCGTAGAGCGACAGACGCTCAAGTGCATCCGCTGCGCAGCCTGCATGAACACCTGCCCTGTCTACCGTCAAACCGGCGGCCACGCCTATGGCT
>PLKU01000076.1:0-10588 GCA_003140705.1 Acidobacteriaceae bacterium | reverse complement strand
TGCCCGGTGAAGATCAATATTCCCGAGGTGCTGATTGAGTTGCGATCTCAGGTTGTGAATCAGGAGCGGCACCAATTCGCCAGCATCTTCGATCCCATGTTTCTTGGCATGAAGATCGCCAATCTGCTCTTTCAAAAAGCATGGCGTTTCCATTTGGCGCAGCGTCTGGGACGCATCGGCGCCCGGCTCTTCACCCGGAAGGACGGCTGGATTCATTCCCTGCCTTCGCTTGGCGCAAAATGGACCCAGACACGCGACCTCCGCGCTCTTCCCAGCCAGACCTTCCATGAATGGTGGGCAGCGCGAGCAAAGGAGGCGCGATGAGCACAGCAGCCTCCAGCGCTTCCCGTCAACAGATTCTTGACCGCATTCGCGCCGCAACGCGCACATCGTCGAACGGATCTGCGCAGTTTGTCGAGGACCATGCGGCGCTGCCCCGCAATTACGTCAGGAGCGGCAAGCTCACCACAGAAGCCCGCATTGCACTCATGATCGAGCGACTGCGCGAATACGACGCCGAGGTGCTGGAATCCACTCCAGAAAATCTCGTGGCCTCTATTCGCGCTCAGCTCGCGGCAAGCGGCAAGCGCACTTTTGTCCTTCCACAAGGCTTGCCCGTCGACTGGCTGGTCTCAGGCTTCGATTGGAAGGTGGACAATGGCCTTGCAACCGCTGACATCGAACAGGCTGAAGGGGTGGTTTCTGCGGCCTTTTGTGGGGTTGCCGACTCTGGCACGATTGTCCTCCACCACTCCCCAACTGAAGGCCGTCGCGTGCTCACACTGCTTCCCGACTGGCATCTGTGTATTCTTCGCGGCAGCCAGGTGGTGGAAACGCTGCCAGAATACTTCGACCGTTGCAAGCGGCCGCCGGCTTTCCACCCCAGCGACGGAGACCTATCGCTGGGGACCCCGGCGCTGGTTACCTGGATCTCCGGGCCCAGTGCCACGGCAGACATTGAAATGACCCGCATCAAAGGCGTCCACGGCCCACGTTTTCTCCATGTGATTATGGTGAGGGACGACATTTGATCAGGTGAGAGATCTGATTTTTTGGCGGGGCTATTTGTCCCGGTAAGGGGTAATCATGAAGCAATCTGAATCCGCTACCTACGACTTGGCTGTTCAAGCGCTTGACTCGTTCCAAATCGAGATTCCCTCCTGGGGATTCGCCAACACCGGCACGCGCTTTGGCAAGTTTGTCCAGGCCGCCGCCGCCGCCACCATTGAGGAGAAGTTCGCCGACGCCGCAGAAGTCAACCGCCTCACCGGCTCGACCCCGACGCTTGCGCTCCATGTCCTCTGGGACCTGCCCAACGGCATCGCCGATGTGCCCGAAGTGAAGGCACTCGAGCGCCGCTTCGGCATTCGCTCCGGATCCATCAACCCCAATCTCTTTCAGGATCAGCAATACAAGTTCGGTTCCCTGTGCAATCCGTCGGCTGAGATTCGCAAACAAGCCACGGACCACGTGCTTGACTCCATCGAGATCGCCAAGCGCCTCGGGTGTCGCGACCTTTCTCTCTGGCTGCCTGATGGGTCCAACTACCCCGGCTCGCAGAGTATCCGTAAGCGCATCGGCTGGCTTGAAGAAACGTTGCGTGAGTCGCACGCGCATCTCGACGTCGGCCAGCGACTGCTCATCGAATACAAGCCCTTTGAACCAGCCTTCTATCACACGGATATTGCGGACTGGGGCATGTCCTCCCATTTCGCGCGCGAAGCCGGGCCGCAGGCGCGCGTCCTCGTAGACACCGGCCATCATTATTCCGCGCAGAACATTGAGCAGATCGTCGCCTGGCTCCTGCACACTGGACTCCTTGGCGGCTTCCACTTCAATGACCGCCGCTATGCTGACGATGACCTGACGCTTGGCTCTATTGACCCCTATCAGATCTTCCGAATCTTCCATGAAATCCACGCCGCCACCACTGACGGCATCAGCCATGACATTGCCTTCATGATCGACCAGAGCCACAATCTCAAAGGCAAGATCGAGGCCTCAGTCCAGACCGTGGTTACCGCGCAGGAACTCTGGCTCAAGGCGGCTCTTGTCGATCGCGAGCAGCTGGCCGTTCACCAACAGTCCTGCAACCTGGTCGCTGCCGAAGAACTCCTCCGTGGGGCCTTCTGGACGGATGTGCGTCCTCTTGCGGCGGAATGGCGCGTTGCACGCGGCCTGCCTGCCGACCCGTTGGCTGCGCTGCACGCCGGTGGCTATGTGGAACGCATCGCCGCGGAACGCGGAAGCCGCCACTCGGCCGTAAGCAGTTACGCCTGAAATGCGTTATGCTTACTTGCGTGTAGTTTCGGTATTGAAATCGCAGTTGGAGAGATGAACGCTTGCCTAAGACCAGGATCAAACGGCTGTACTTGATTCCCATTCTGTCCAAGGCCCTGGATGTTTTGGAGCTGCTGGAACAGAACCATACCTCCGTAACTCTGGAGGATGTTTACCAAAAAACGCAAATCTCCAAGACCAGTGTGTACAGGATTCTCAAGACCCTGGTCCACCGCGGCTACGTAGCACAGGGTCAGAACGGCCAATACCGGCTTGTCTCCCGCCCCCGGCGTTTGCGTTTCGGGTTTGCGGCACAGAGCGCTGAGATGCCCTTCTCGGTCGCCGTGGCGCAGAGCATTACTGCCGCCGCCGCTGCTTCCGGCGTCGAACTGATCTTGCTCGACAACCGCTACGACGCCGATGTCGCCGTGCAAAACGCAGAGAAGTTTGTTGCCAAGCGTGTAGACCTGGCAATCGAGTTCCAGGTCGAAGAACATGTCGCGCCCCGCGTCGCTCACATCTTCAAGAAGGCTGAAATTCCGCTGGTCGCCATCGACGTGCCTCACCCGAATTCCACCTACTTTGGCGTGGATAACTTTGAGGTCGGATTTGAAGCCGGTTCCATCCTTGCACAGCACGCAGTGCGCAAGTGGAAAAGCAAAGTGGATTGGGTCCTTGGCGTTGGATTTTCTGAGGCAGGCAGCTTTGTGCAGAACCGCATCACGGGTGCATTCGACGGAATTCGTGATCGCCTCACGGATCTGCCCGCAGACCGTTTCCTGCAGATCGAAGGTCGCGGCATGCGCCAGCCCAGTAAGTTGGCTGTGGCGGAGTTTCTCCGCAACCGTCGCAAAGGCGAACGCATTCTTGTGGCCGCTGCCACCGATACCAGCGCACTCGGTGTGCTCGATGCTGCCCGCGAAGCAGGCCGCGAGTCGGACTTCGCCATCGTTGGACAGGACTGCATTCCAGAGGTTCTGGAAGAAATGCGCACTGGTACCAGTGCCATGGTCGGGTCCATCTCACACGAGGTCGAATCGTACGGACCGCGGCTCATCCAGCTAGGAATTGCACTGCTCCGCGGCTACACCGTGCCCCCCTATAACTACGTACGCCACAAAGCTGTCACGCCGGAGACCCTCGGGGCTGACGGCATAGAGGCATAAAATCTGCCGTCTGAAATTCACATAAGAAATCTATTCTCTATTGCTTTTCCAAGTGATATCTTGACTGTGTCGGTCCAATTCCTCGTACAGTGGTGTCTATGACTTTGGCAACTGTCGCTTCGCCTGCTCTGAGCTTCCTTGAAGATCGCTGGGACACCAGCGTAGCCGCTACGCTTGATGAACCTGAGCTCCTGCGTTATCGTTCTAACTTGCTCGCTTCTGACCTGCGCATCACCAACTTTGCCGGCGGCAACACCAGCTCCAAGATTCCTCAAGCGGACCCGCTGACTGGCCAGACTGTGGAAGTGCTCTGGGTCAAAGGTTCTGGCGGCGACCTGGGCAGCATCAAGCGCGCTGGATTTGCCACACTCTACCAGGAAAAGCTGCTCGCTCTCGAGCGGATCTATAAAGGTGTCGACACCGAAGACGACATGGTGGGCATGTACCCCGTCTGTGCCTTCCGCAACAATCCTGTGGCCGCCTCCATCGATACGCCATTGCATGGATTTCTGCCCTTCCCACATGTGGATCATCTTCACCCCGACTGGGGCATCGCTCTCGCTGCATCCGCAAACGGCAAGGCAAAGATGGACGAGTTTAACCGCGAATTCAATCACTCTCTGGTCTGGGTTCCCTGGCAGCGGCCTGGCTTTGAGTTGGGACTCATGATGCGCGACGCCGTCGCTAAGAATCCCGGATGCGATGGCATCGTTCTTGGGGGCCATGGGCTCTTCACCTGGGGACAGTCCCAGCGCGAGTGCTACCTGAATACGCTCACTGTCATTGATCAGATCGGCCAGTTCATTCATCGCCACGGAATCAAAAAAGGCCCGACCCTCTTCGGCGGCGAGCTCGTTCCAGCCCGTACTGAGCGCGCCCAACTTTCCACCCAAATCGCACCCTATCTCCGCGGCCAGGTCAGCACTCAGAATCGATGGATCTCCAGTTTCACTGACGCGCCCGACGTCCTGCAGTTTGTCAACTCCACCCACGCCCGGAACCTTGCTTTTCTCGGCACCAGCTGCCCCGACCACTTTATCCGCACGAAAATCCGTCCCCTGTTTGTCCCGTGGGGAGCCGGCGAAGACTTTGCTGCGCTCAAGATGCACATTGCCTCTTCGATCGCCGATTACCGCGAGCAGTACCGTGCCTATTACAACTCATTTGCCAGTCCTGACTCGCCGGCTCTGCGCGACGCCAGCCCAACCGTAGTCCTGATTCCCGGCCTCGGCATGTTCAGTTTTGGCAAAAACAAGACGGAAGCCCGCATCGTTGGCGAGTTTTATACCAACGCCATTCACGTGATGGAAGGCGCTACACTCCTTGCCGAAGGTGAAGTGAAGGGAACCCTGCCGCACTGTGGCGAGGGTATGGACCCTGCGAGCTTCAAAGTCTTCTCCAACTATGTCGCACTTCCAGCGATCGAGGCCTTTCGCATCGAGTATTGGGCGATGGAAGAAGCCAAGATTCGTCGCCAGCCTCCCGAAAAGGAGCTCAGCCGTCGTATTGCCCTGGTGGTCGGCGGCGGCAGTGGAATTGGCCGCGAAGTCGCACTGCTGGCTGCCGTGCGCGGAGCGCATGTGATGCTGGCCGACCGAGACGAGGCCGCCGCAGCCCGGGTAGCCGCCGAACTTCAGACCGTGACCTCGAAAGAATTTGTCGCCAGCACTGCTGTTGACATTCGAAGCCGCGAAGCCATCGGCAAAGCGCTCCAGGCCACCGTGGCTGCTTTTGGGGGCGTCGACATTCTCATCAACACAGCGGCCCTCTTTCCTTCTTCGCCTGACGGTGTGATCCCCGACGCCATGTGGGCCACAACGCTCGACATCAACGTCACCGCCAACTACCTGCTCGCTGATGAAGCGGCCAAGCTCTTTGCGGATCAGGCTCTTGATGCTTCCATCGTCCTCACCAGTTCCGCAAACGCAGTGGTTCCAAAGCGTGGCAGCGAAGCCTACGACGTGAGCAAGGCAGCTCTCTCGCACCTGGTGCGCGAGCTTGCTGTCTCCCTGGCCCCCAGAGTTCGCGTCAACGGCATCAGCCCCGCGACGGTCGTGAAGGGTTCCACCATGTTTCCCCGCGACCGCGTCCGCGCCTCGCTCACCAAATACAACATTCCCTTTGACGACTCGCTCACCGACGAACAGTTGCGCACTCTCCTGGCCGGCTTTTATGCCGAGCGCACGCTCACACGGCAACCCATCGATCCATCCGATTGCGCGGAAGCGATTCTCTTTTTGGGAAGCCCGCGCGCCCGCTGTACCACTGGACATCTGATACCTGTAGACGGAGGCCTTACAGAGGCTATTCTGCGATAGACTCGAACCTGGGCTGACCTGTTATGCAAGATCCAGCAAGGATTGCCATTGATTTAGGCGCCGAAAGTTGCCGCGTCTCCCTGCTTCGCTGGCTGGGTGGCAATCCTTCGATTGATGTCATTCACCGGATTCCCAACGGCCCCGTCCATCGCGACACTTCGCTGCATTGGCCTCTCGACAGCATCCTTGCCGGAATTGAAGAAGGCCTACGCAAAGCCGCGCAAGCCGCGCCGGAGGGCATCGGCTCTATTGCCGTCGATAGCTGGGGAGTTGACTATGTTCGTCTCGCTTCTGACGGAACGCCACTCCGCGAGCCATTCTGCTACCGCGATGAGCGCACAATCACTACCAAAGAGGCGGCCGACCTGGTTCTTCCTCCTTTGGAGCTTTACCAGCGAACCGGGGCTCTCCCTCTACGCATCAACACCGTGTACCAGCTTCTGGCCGACCCTGCAAACGGCATTGATTCCCACGCGCCGTGGGTCACCATGCCAGAATTCGTCCTCCATTGGCTGGGCGGACGCCGAGTAGCTGAGTACACCCACGCTACCCACACCGGCCTCGTCAATTTGAAGACCGGCGACTGGGACTCCGAGCTCTTTCGGATGCTCGATCTTCCCCTCGAGGCCGCGCCGCCGATTGTCAGAGCAGGAACCATCGTTGGTCGCCTGCAGGGACCACTCGCTACGCTCGAGGCTTTCCGCGAAACCCTACTCATCGCACCCGCCTGCCACGATACCGCCTCCGCCATCGCCGGCATTCCCGCCAGCCTCAGCACCACTGCTTACATCTGCTCCGGAACGTGGTCACTTGTTGGCACGCTTAGCGACATGCCAGTCACAACCCAAAGCGCATTCGACGCCCGCTATACCAACCTCGGCGCCGCAACTGGTGATCTCTGCTTCCACACCCTTGTCAACGGCATGTGGCTGCTGAAGCAATGTATGGAGTCGTGGAATGCCGGCGGACGCGTCTGGCACATTGAAGACCTGATTTCCCGGGCAGCCACTTCCGGGTTTCCCGGTGTCATCAACGTGGACGCGGAACCCCTGCTTCTCGACTCCGATATGCCGGAGCGCATCAACCATCAGTTGTGGCGGCGCCAATGGGCCACCATTCCTGATGTTGAAGGAAACGAGCCGGTCTTTGCCCGCGTCATCTTTGAGAGCCTTGCCGCCCGCTATGCCTTGGCACTGCAAAGCCTCGAAGAGATGCTTGGCCGCAAAATGGAGAGAATCCACATCCTTGGTGGCGCCAGCCGTAACAAGCTCCTCACCGAGCTAACCGCGCAGCGAACCGGCCTGCCCATCGAAATAGGCGAGCCGGAAAGCTCCACCATCGGCAACTTCGCCGTCCAGTTGGCCGCCAGCGAAGCCGATGGCCAACCTATCAGCCCTGACTCGGTTCGCAAATGGGCAATGGCTCTTTGCAGCGCCTGGCACTGAAATTGATTCGCGAATGATTAACCAGCCGGATTGGCTCCGACAGCAGACTTTGTTACCTTTTTGATTTGTGCAGCAGTTTCAAATTGAAAGTCCTGAACTCAATGCAATAGACTGTGCAGGCCTTGGCGAGAAAAAGAAGCTCTCGTAGGGGCGCATCGACGCGAGCCGTGATTCCCTTCCGGGCGATCGATTGCTCGAAAGAGAAAGGTGCGTCCAAATGTTCGTCCATCGCCATGGAATGCTGGCCGCTGTTGCTGTTTTCGCGGCCCTCGCTGGTCTGCAGGTTCTTCCGACCCATGCTCAGACTGATTTCGTCACCGCCGTGACCGCAACCCATCCAATTGCCTACTATCGCCTCGACAACATCACTGGCAAGAGCCAGGTCGGCACAACCGCGTGGAAGTCAACTGACGGTGTCACCTGGGCTGTGCCCGGAGCGCCAATCGGAATCCCCAATAACCACTTCGCCAAGTTCGATGGCCGTAGCGGAAAGATCACGACCACGCAGATGGGTGGGGTCAGCACGACAGTCAGCATCATGGCCTGGGTCAACCTGGCCTCGCTGCCCTCCAACGAGAGCCGCACCTTCTATGTCGCAGGTGAATCGGAGTCGGGCAATGATCTCGACGTCCAATTCGAAACCGACAACGCACTCCGGTTCTTTACCGCGTCAGGGGGTCATATTTCCTTCACTCCTCCGCCCGCCGCACTTCTCAATCAGTGGCACATGATTGTGGTCACTCTCGACACAACTTCGCACACCAGGGAAATTTTTTGGGATGGCAAGTCTGTTGCTTCGGACAAAGGGAACGGCGAAGCGGGAAAGAAGAATGTCTTCACCATCGGTGAGAGTCCTGTGTTTACCAGTCGATTCTTCCATGGCGGCATCGAGGAAGTTGCGCTCTGGAATCGCGCTCTGAAGGCGGCCGACGTTGCGGCACTTTACGCCGCATCAAAGTCCGCTGCCTCAGCGTCGGGCGCTCCAATGGAGGATGCAGGAGTATCGCCAGGCGTCGCGAGCTCATCCACGCCGACCACCGGCCCATTCTCCACCACCGCCAAGGTCGAGATCAACGACGCGAAAGGCCCTATCCAACTGAAGCGTGAAGAGCAGATTGCTTAGATGTTTCTCTCCGCCTTTGAGATCATCGAGCATAATTGCCAGCTTACGCTGCAGCACGTTTGCCCATTCGAACAGACTCTGTCGGGTGCATACCCCAAGGGAACTAACATTGAACGGCTGAAATACGACCCGAATAAGGTAGATCCCAACTACACCTACACCCTCCTGACCAACGGCATGGCCTGGGAGGCGCACGCGAATCCGAAGAGGCCCGGCCTGAAGGGATTCTGTTTCATGGCCAGGGACATTGGAACAGTAGTTGCCACGTACAACAACAACGGGCCCGCCGGGTGGACCAGCACGCCAATTGGCGACCGCGGAATGGAAGGCGATTCCTTCGCAACGCAATAAATTTCCGCGCTAAGCATCGAGTCCCAGGCCTTGCGGCTCCGAGGCCTGGGACTTAGCGCAGCCCTGAATAACCTACCCCAGCGCCTGCACAGTCCCCTTGCCCACAAGTTCTTCCACACGCTCCACCCAGCCGCGATCCGCTGCTACGTTCATCCCTTCCGGTTCGAGGATCACCGCAAACTCGCCCTTCTTTTCCAAGTGCAGCATCACCTTTCCCGGCCCCGGCGACGCATCCGCCGCGCTCTTCAACCCCGCAAACATCTCATCCGTCGCACGCTCCAGGTTCACCCGGATCCGTATGCTGTTCGGCAGCTTAACCTGCACTTCTTCCAGAGACACGATCGAGCTGACCGCAATCTTTGGCGCCGCGTCCTCATCGCCCATCAGAACGCCGCGAACCAGCACCGGCGCTTCCATCTTTAATTGCCCTTGCAGCTTTTCATAATCGCGCGAGAAACAGATCAGATCGATCTTGCCCGTTGCATCCTCAAGCGTCGCCTGCGCGTAGAGCTTCTGGTCGCGCTTGCTCTTTTGCACGCGCAATCCAAGAATCATTCCAGCTACTTGAATCTCATCTGCCGGATCGGACTGCGCGCCCCAGCGTTTTTCTGGCGGCTTCTTTTCCAGCGCATCCGCCGTCGAAATCACTCCCGTCAAATTCCGCAGCTTCTCTGCGTATTTATCCAGCGGGTGCCCGGAAACAAAGAACCCCAGCACCTCTTTCTCATTCGCCAGGCGCTCGCCTTCCTCCCATTCCGCTACCTTGGGCAACTCATCGCCATTCCGTCCAGCCTTCGGTCCTTCATCGAACAGCCCAAACAGCCCGGTCTGTCCTTGGGCGGCGTCTTTCTGCGCCTTTTGCGCCTGCTCCATCGCCTTATCGACTGCCTTCATCAGCGACGCACGGCCGCCCAGTGAATCCAGCGCACCGGCTTTGATCAGCGATTGAATCACACGCGAGTTCATCACGCGCAGGTCAACCTTTTCGCAAAACTCCCACAAGCTCTTGAACCGCCCGCCCACCTCCGCCCGTGCCTTCAGAATCGACTCAATCGCGTTCCCGCCCACGTTCTTCACCGCCGCAAGCCCAAACCGGATTGCTTCCGCACGAGGCGTAAATTGCGCGCCAGAGGACTGCACGTCAGGCGGTTCCACAAGAATGCCCATCTCTTTGCACTCGCCGATGTACTTGACCACGTTTTCCGGCTTCGATGTCTCTGACGTGAGCAGCGCCGCCATGAACTCCACCGGATAATGCGTCTTGAGGTAGGCCGTCTGGTATGCCACCAGCGCATACGCCGCCGAGTGCGACTTGTTGAATCCATACTCTGAGAACTTCGCCATCTGCTCGAAGATCTCGCCAACTGCGTTCTTGTTATGCCCCAGCGCCGCGGCACCGCTCAGGAAGCGGTCCTTTTGCTTCTCCATTCCCTCCTTGCTCTTCTTCCCCATCGCTCGCCGCAGCAGGTCTGCCTCGCCCAGTGAATAGCTCGCCAGCAACTGCGCAATCTGCATGACCTGCTCCTGGTACACGATCACCCCCAGCGAATCCTTTAGCAGCCCTTCAAGCTCCGGCAGCATGTATTCCACCTTGCGACGTCCCCACTTGCGCTCGATGAAGTCATCGATCATGGCCATCGGGCCTGGGCGGTAAAGTGCGTTCAGCGCCGTGAGTTCCTCCACGCTGTCAGGCTTGTATCTCCGCAAAATGTCCCGCATCCCGCTCGACTCAAACTGAAACACGCCCGAGGTCAGCGCGCGATGAAAGACCTGCTCAAACGTCTTCGCATCGTCCAGCGGAATCGTTGCAAGGTCGAGCTCAATCCCCTTCGTCGCCCGGATCAGCTTCAGTGTGTCGTCGATCACGGTCAGCGTCGTCAGCCCCAGGAAGTCCATCTTCAGCAG
>PLKU01000006.1 GCA_003140705.1 Acidobacteriaceae bacterium | reverse complement strand
AGAAGGTCGCTCAAGTAAGTTGTCCGGAGAGTTCTGTAACAGGGAATGACTTCAGTCGTGCCGCATAAGGCTGAAAACTGACGTGGACCTCAGCCCCTGCGGTACCCTTTTCAAGACCACCGCACAACAATGAGTTTTTCGGGATAAAGGTACTTGTGAGCACCCAAAACCAACCGCCCGCCCCCACCGGCGCCTCCCATGNNCCACCAGTTGGCTGGTCTACCGCCTAACCGGCTCCGCCCTGCTCCTCGGCACCATCAGCTTTGCCGGCCAGATTCCGACATTCATCTTCGCCCCCTTCGCCGGCGTATGGGTCGATCGCCTCGACCGGCGCCAGGTCCTCGTCTGGACCCAAACCCTCTCCATGGTTCAGTCTCTAGCCCTAGCCGCCCTCACCCTGTCCCACAACATCACCATTCACTGGCTGCTCGGTCTAAGCGTCATGCAAGGCATCATCAATGCCTTTGACATGCCCGGTCGCCAGTCCTTCATGGTGCAGATGGTCGAGGNNGCTTTCTCATCGACGGCATCAGTTACCTCGCCGTCATCGCCTCGCTGCTGATGATGCGTGTCCACATCGCTCTCATCAAGCGCCAGGGCACATCCACCTTCACCGATCTCAAAGTCGGTTGGACATACGTTTCAGAGTTCCTCCCTATCCGCACCATCCTCACCCTCTTCGCCCTTGTCAGCCTCATGGGAATGCCCTACGTCGTGCTCATGCCCATCTTCGCGGCACGCGTGCTTCGCGGTGGTCCGCACACGCTCGGCTTCCTCATGGCCGCAATGGGCATTGGCGCGCTCATTTCGGCGCTCTCGCTCGCCGCGCGCAGAAGTGTCCGCGGATTGGTGCGAATGATCCCCGTCGCCGCCGCCGTCTTTGGCCTCGGCCTTATCGGCTTTGGATTCTCCCGCAACTTCTGGCTCTCTATGGCCATGGTGATGGTTGCAGGCATGGGCATGATGATGGGCATGGCCGCCAGCAACACCNNATGAGCTACTACACCATGGCCTTTATGGGTATGGCGCCCTTCGGCAGCCTGCTCGCCGGAACCATGGCGAACGGCGTAGGCGCGAATATGGCCGGCCCCGCATCGCCAACCTGGTGGCGGTTTGCTGCCGGAGCCATCGCGCACGGCGTAGGCGCTCCTTGGACGGTGATCGTCAACGGATTCGCGCTCCTGCTGGGCGCTGCATGGTTCACCACCCGGTTACCCAGCCTGCGCCGCCAGATTCGACCCATCTATCAGGAGATGGGAATCGTACCAGCAAAGGAAGGAATACAACAATGAGCGATTCGAAGCTCGGATTCACGCTTGATCCAACGCATACAGCCATCGTCGTTATCGATCTTCAAAAAGGCATCGCTCAATTGCCCGGAGCGCCGCTGGCCATGTCGACAGTCATTGCCAACACCGCCCGTCTGCTCACCGCTGCCCGCCAGGCCGGTGCGCAGCCCGTCCTCGTTCATGTCAGTCTCTCGCCCGACGGAGCGGACCGGCTGAATCCCGTGGCAGACCAGGCGCAGCGGACAGCCGGCCCCATGCCCCCTGATTGGAGCGATCTGATTCCCGAACTCGGCTACCAGCCGGGCGACATTGTGATCCTTAAACGCCAGTGGGGTGCTTTTTACGGCACGGATCTCGAACTTCAACTGCGTCGCCGAGCCTTGACCAACGTGGTCCTTTGCGGGGTCGCCACCGAGTTTGGCGTCGAAAGCACGGCCCGCAACGCCTTTGAGCTCGGCTACCAGCTCGTGTTTGCCTCCGATGC
Source organism: Acidobacteriaceae bacterium (assembly GCA_003140705.1). GTDB lineage: Bacteria > Acidobacteriota > Terriglobia > Terriglobales > Acidobacteriaceae > Telmatobacter. The sequence continues at coordinate 836 of PLKU01000006.1, read as the reverse complement.
GATGACCGGCATGCATCCAGACAGTCACACCAACGCCATCGAGCGCATCTTTCCCCGCATCGGCCGTGTTCGCACCACAGACCAGGTCATCGCTGCCTTGCAGCCCTAGATCCGGCAACTCGGCGGTCTCAAGCCGTCGACGTAGTGCCGCAGAGATGAACAGTGATCCCCAACGCGGCCAGCGTGGCCGCCTTCGTTGCTAGCGCCTTGTCCGCCGTCTCAGCTGAAGATGCATACGCCACGTTCACGTGGTTGGCCCGGTGCCGAGCCATCATCTGATTCTGGCTCACGCCATGCAAGACAGCATGGACAATTGGCCACGGCGGCGTAGTCTCACGCCATCGCCGCTCCGTCTCCGCGGCAGGCAGGCTCACCACCGTACCTCTGCCCAGATCCGCATGCAACGCTCCGCCCTCCACAAATACGCGGCTCCAAACAATCTCACCCGGCTTCCCGATCCCCTTCAGCGATCCGCCGCCAAGTGGGAAATACATGGCTGGCTGCCGTTCGCTCCTTGCCCCCGCATAACCATCCACAAAATGATTCGCCGGTGCGGCCCCCGAAATCTGCAGCAACCACACAAATGCGTCGATCCCCTGCCCCTTGTAATGCTCGCCCCAGCGAACATCGTNNTGCAGCGTTGTCGACGGATCCAGTTCGAGCGCCTTCCAGCACCGATTCGTGATCAGCGCGTCCACACCGGCGCATTCATCCACTTCATTGAAATGCACCACCGGCCCATTCGGGTAGAGCTCGTCTCTTGTCCCTTCCGCAAACACAGGTGGCCGGTCCGAATTGTTCAGCATTCCCTCGGCCAGGTCCGACGCCGGCGTCAT
>PLKU01000234.1 GCA_003140705.1 Acidobacteriaceae bacterium | reverse complement strand
CAAGCAGCACCTGCGCATCAAACGTTTCCTGGCCACCAGCGAGAACGCCGTGAGAAGCCAAATCTGGTGTGCCGTCGCCACCTATGTGCTGATCGCTATTGTCAAAAAGGAACTGAAACTGGACGCCTCGCTCTACACTTGTCTACAGATTCAGTCGGTCTCGATCTTCGAGAAAACCGAGATTTCATGCGCCCTTCAGCCCTATCTCCACAGAACCGACCAACCGGATTTCGATAACCAACTGAATCTATTCAACATCTAACCGGACAGCAGAGCCGTGACCTATAAGTTGAATGACCCGCGCCGAAGGTAACCGCCATGGAAACTTACAGGATGAAGACGACAGGGATCACTTAGGTGGTGAAGAAAAGTAAGGATTCATTGATGGAATCGAAGCTTTCCATTGGTTGAAGAAACGGGTTCCGGAACTGCTTGCGGAGCTGTTGCGGGTGGCGCAAACCGATTTGGCGGCTCTTGGAATCAACAGCTTATGAAGCGATGGAGCCTTCACGAGAGGCGCTCAGCCGGAAACGATTTCGATATCACAAGCGATATGTTAACGTGTCCATACAGCTCAGCTAAAAGAGACCTATGGCGAGTTTGCGCGCTGTGTTGCCAAATTATGGCGGGAACCTAATCCCCAAGCGTGGACCGCAAGAGGACGGATGGGAATAAAAGTTGCGCTAAGCCACCGGACACAGTACCGGTATGAAAGAGCGATCTCCCTCGGTCCACAGATCATCCAATTGCGCCCCGCACTGCACTGTAGAACGCCGATTCTCAACTATTCCCTGGACATCACTCCCTCAGAACACCTGCTGAACTGGCAACTGGACCCACACAACAATCGCCTGGCGCGGCTTATTTTTCTGGCACCGACACGCGAGTTCGTGGTTGAGGTGAACCTGGTCGCGGAGCTGTCGCCGATCAATCCGTTCGACTTTTTCCTGGAACCGGGCGTTGAGGAGTATCCGTTCGCCTACGCGCCGCAGCTGGCGACGGATCTTGAGCCTTACCGGTCGATGGATCCGGCGGGGCCACTGCTTGAGGCGTTCGTGAAGGGATTCAAGGAGCAGAAGAACGGAATGATCAGCCTGTTGCTGGACTTGAATCGCAAGGTACGCGACCATGTTGGCTATGTGACAAGGCTTGAGGCGGGCGTTCAGACATGCGAAGAGACCCTTGAGAAGCGGACGGGGTCGTGCCGTGATTCTGCGTGGCTGCTGGTACAGACCCTCCGCAACCTTGGGATCGCAGCGCGATTCGTGTCTGGCTACTTGATTCAACTCAGGGCAGACGAAAGAGCGCCGGCGGGCGAAGCTAGCGGCCCACAAGAAGACTCCGCGGAATTGCATGCATGGGCAGAGGCGTACCTGCCGGGGGCGGGTTGGATTGGGATGGATCCGACTTCAGGCCTGTTCGCCAGCGAGGGGCACATCCCACTGGTCTGCACACCGAATGCTGCGCAGGCTGCACCGATCGGCGGCACTGTGGAGCCAGCAGGCGTTGAATTCAGCTACTCCATGTCTGTTCGCCGCTTAAATGATCCTCGACGGCCATCGAAGCCATTTACAGATGCGGATTGGCTGCGGGTAAGGGAGCTTGCCCACAACGTTGACGCAGAGCTGAAGGCCCAGGAAGTTCGGCTGACCATGGGCGGTGAGCCGACATATGTAGGGATCGACGATCCTGAAAGTCCGCAGTGGAACATTGAGGCCCTTGGCTCAATGAAGCGAAGCCGCGGACTGTCACTGATCGAAGGGCTGCGCGAGAGAATGGCGCCGGGCGCGCTCCTGCACTATGGGCAGGGTAAGTGGTATCCAAGTGAACCACTGCCCCGTTGGGCTCTGAGTTGCTATTGGCGGGCCGACGGGGTTCCCGTCTGGGACGATGCAAGCCTCATTGCGCGGGAAGGCCGTGATTATGATTTTGGCCCGACCGAGGCTCTCAAGTTTGTGGAGGCGTTGACGCGCCGCCTCGAAGTGAGCTCCGACAACATATTGCCAGGGTATGACCCGGGCGCCAAAGGGACGGAGCCGGTTGGCTACATTCTGCCAATACGCCGACGTCAGCCGGAGGGCCAACTACGCTGGTCGAGTCAGCTGTGGTTCCCTCACCCGGAGATGCTGATTCTTTCGGAGGGCGATTCGCCGATTGGTTACCGGATACCCACCGAGCGCATGCCATGGGTTGCGCCAGATGAGCTCGAATACGAGTTTGACGCTGACCCATTCGCAGATCGGGCGAGGCTCCCAACGCGAGTTGCGGACCGGACAGCACTCTTCGACGTTGAACCAGCGGTGGATCCGCTGCCTGCGGTCTTGAGGGACCCGGAAACAGCAGAAGTACTTATACGGCCTTCGCTGTGTGTGCAGGCAAGACAAGGACGCATGCATGTGTTCCTGCCATTTGTGCCGATCCTCGCGGATTATCTGGATTTGGTGCTCGCGGTGGAAGACACATGCGGGCGCGTGAACATGCCGGTTTGGGTGGAAGGGTATGGGCCCGCTTCCGACCCCAGGTTGAAGTCTTTCAGTGTGACGCCGGACCCGGGTGTACTTGAGATCAACCTGCCGCCTGCAAGCAATTGGGATGAACTCGAGCAGATTTACACCGTACTTGACGAGGAGGCGCGTCACAATCGGTTGACTGCTGAGAAATTTGAGTACGATGGCGGGTATATTCCCACCGGCGGCGGGAGCCACATCGTGATT
>PLKU01000369.1 GCA_003140705.1 Acidobacteriaceae bacterium | reverse complement strand
GAGCGCGAGCCGCGGCGCAGATCCTCGCCGACACCAAGCAATTCTTTCAGAATGATCGGCGAGCGAGAGATGGTCTTGAGGACGAGCAGTTGTCCGCGCTCGATGCGCTTCGCGATGGCCACTTCGCCCTCGCGCGTAAGCAAGGGCACCGTGCCCATCTCGCGCAAGTACATGCGGACGGGATCGTTGGTTTTTTCCAGAGCTCCGGGGGTCAGGTCGAGCTCGACATCTTCGCCTTCCTCGAGTTCGAAGTCTTTGTCGGCTGCAAACTTGGGCGTGTCCAGCAGATCGATGCCTTGGGTACCAATGGTAGTGATCAGGTCGTCGAGATCGTCGGCAGAGCCAATCTCTTCAGGCAACATGTCGTTCACGTCGCCGTAGGTGAGATAGCCCTTCTCCTTGCCAACCTCGATCAGGCCTTCAATTTCATGTTCGAACTTGTCGTCAATCGCCAAAATTTCCCTACTCTCTACTATCATGCGCATGGCAGATGCAGCACCGTTTTGCGCGACGGTGCGGGGCCCGGCTCCGAGCGCGAAGAAAAGATCTCCATTGGAGATCTGAGGAAATCCAGGCGCACACGGACGCAGACCTGCGTTCTTCCGCAAAAAAATGCGGTTTCAGGGGTTTGCTCGGAGCAGGATGACAAGCGCTTCAGGTTTTTCCTGGTTCGCCCGCGAGCCGAAGCTCATGGTTGGGGCAGAGGGGCGCGCATCCTCACAGAGATCAACAGAATACCACAGTCCACCCTGGAGACGCCAACGCGAACCAAGGATCAAATAGGCAACTGTTTGGCTGCCGGATCACTGCGGTCGGGCAGATTTGCTTCTCCCCCGCTTCTGTTCCCAAGAAATTAGACGCATGAACTGCGAAATGGACGCACGATTTTGGCCACCGGAGACCACCGTGAGAGGCAGCTAGCGCTCCGGCGGTTTTTGATGGTGCAGTTGGCGGAGAGCGCGGTCCAGTTCAAGTTTTTGCTGGGTAAGCAGGGCCAGTTCAGTGAAGTCGCCGCGGCGTTCGGATTCAGCGATTTGCGTACGGAGGTCGCGCAGACGGGTTTCCATGGCCCGCTCCTGAATCTCCTGGACGGCACTCTGCACTTCAGTTTCTTCGGGGGACTTGGTCTCCGCGAGGAGCACCTGGGCCAGCAAAGCTCTCTGAGCCGGGTCCTCGACAACGTCCATCGGGTCAATGGCCTGGCGGATGGCGAGAGCCTCGAGGGCCGAGAAAGTGGTAAGCCGCTCAAACCATTGTGGTTGTTCAGCGATGGCCTGGGCCGCAATCCGCCGGGATCCCAGGTGATCAGGGTCAGTGATGGCCAGAGCACGCAGGAGGACCCGCTCCACCTCAGTGAAGGCGGAGGCTCGCACCTCAACGTGGTCGCGGCGCTTCAGGGCGGCCTGGCGGAGCTCCTCGCGGAGGACGGCCGAGTCGATGCCCAGCTTTTGCGCGGCGTCGCCTGCAAATTGGTCGCGTGCTAGCTTCTCAGGCATGCGCCGAATGTGGGGCAGCAAGTAATTCATTGCCTTGACCTTCTGCTCCGAGCTGGCCCCGGGAAACATTTGACGGGCGCGTTCGATGAGGTAGTCGGACTGGCGGCGCGCACCGCGGAGGGCGGCAGTGTAGGCCTCAAGACCACGCTCACGAATGTAGCGGTCAGGATCGAGGCCGCCGTCGAGGGTGACAATCTTGATGTTGAAGCCCTCCTCGGTGAGCAAAGCAATCGACTTCTCCGCGGCATTGCTGCCGGCGGCGTCGGGATCGAAGTTGACGATGACCTGCGAAGTGTGACGGCGCAACAGGGCCACCTGCTGCTCGGTAAAGGCCGTTCCACTGGTAGCGATGACGTTTTGAATGCCACGCAGAAAGACGGAGATGCAGTCCATCTGGCCTTCGACCAGCAGCGCGAAATCGTGTTGGCGAATGGAGGTGCGGGCTTTGTCGAGATTGAACAGCACCAGGCTCTTGGAGTAGAGCGGCGTCTCCGGCGAGTTGATGTACTTTGCTCCAGCCTTGTCGCCGGTGTCGAGAGTGCGCGCTGTGAAAGCGATGACGCGGCCGCTTTCATTGGCGATGGGAAACATGACGCGCCTGCGGAAGCGGTCGTAGATCGGGCCTTGGCTTCCATCCCCTTGCTCTTTTGAACTGAACAGGCCACAGGCGCGGAGAGTCTCACCGTCGGCCATGCCGCTCAGGCGGTCGCGCAGAGCGTTGAAGCTGTCAGGAGCATAACCAATGCGAAAGGTCTTGATGCCTTCGGGTGTGAGTCCGCGGCCGGCGAGATACTCGCGGGCGACCGCGCCTTCAGGCCGTTGCAACTGCTCTTCAAACCACGCGGTCGCGGTTTCGTGCAACTCGAGAAGTTTGGCTCGCTGGCGTGCACCGGCTGCTTCTTCGGGTGAGGAGAACTCGCGCTTGGGCAGCGGGATGCCGCACTTTTGCGCAACGATGCGCACCGCCTCGGGGAAGGTGACGTTCTCAATTTTGCCTACGAAGCTGAAGACGTCTCCTGAAGCCTGGCAACCGAAGCAGTGATAGAACTGGCGCACTGCGTGGACCGAAAACGACGGCGACTTTTCCTTATGAAACGGGCACAGGCCGGAGTAGTTCTGCGCACCCGCCTTGCGCAGGCGAATGTAGCCCTCGATCACCTTGACGATGTCTGCCTGCTGCTTGACGGTTTGGGCGAAGTCAATCACGAGAGGGTCTGCATCGAGGATAAGGCCTGAAGATCGGGAGGCGCATGCAGGATCTCAGCGTTCGCAAAACAGGCCTGCAAAGGATGGATGCAACCGAGTCGGGGGGCTAGTCTTCCCACGTGATGGCGACTCTCCGCAGACCGCGAACTGCATTCGATAGATAGATGGCATCGGCGTGGCGCAGATCGTCGAGAGAAAGCATGCGCTCCATTGTGAATGGACGTGTTTCAAGAAGATGGCGGCGATGGACGCCGGGCAGCAAGCCGCACTCGACCGGCGGCGTGAATAGGCAACCGTCTTTCTCAATGAAGATGTTGTTCATGGCGCATTCAGTGATTTCGCCGCGCGAGTTCATGAACAGGACATCGTCGAAGCCCGCTGCAGAAGCGGCTTTGAAGGCTCCCGCGTAGAGGGGCCTGCGGGTTGTCTTATGAAAGAACATGGGGTCCTGGGGATCGGTGCGCTCAGAGGCGATGCAGACACGGCCGAGTCTTCCAGTCCCTGCGGTTGCGGGATCGTGCAGGAGTTCGTCTTCAATTTGCAGGTTGCCATCGTGATCGAGAAGCAGGCGGACTCTGCGGGGACGTTCGAGGCCTTCCGATTTCTGAGTCCCCCACATTCGCTCGAAGTTTGCGGCGTGGGCCTGCAGTGCGGCCTTGATTTCCGCGCGCTCGCATCGGAAATCGAAGTAGTGCGCTGAATCTTCGAGGCGATCGAGATGCAACTCGATGAGCGGATATTCACCGTGCCAGAGCATGGTCTCAATGAGCGAGAAGCGGCCTGGACTCGAATCTGGGACGCGATGCGCGGGACGGGTGAGAAACTCCACCTTCAACAGGCACTCGCGAAACTCGGCGGCTGGAACAGAGTCGATGACGATGCCGCTCCCGACGCCCATGGAGCCGAGGTCGCCATCGAGTTCCAGTGTGCGAATGGCGACGTTGAAGACGGTCTCCTGTTTTGAAAAAAATCCGATCGCGCCGGTGTAGACACCCCTTGGCTGGCCCTCGACCGCGGCCAGCAATTGCATAGCGCGGACCTTGGGAGCGCCTGTGACGGACCCGCAGGGAAAGAGTGCGCGGAAGATCTGTTGGAAGTTGACATCGGGTCGCAGTTCGCCGGTCACAGTCGACGTCATTTGCATGAGTGTCGGATAGCGCTCCACGGCAAACAGGTTTTCTGCGCGCACGCTGCCGTAGTTGCAGAGACGGCCGAGGTCGTTGCGCAGCAGGTCGACGATCATCACGTTCTCGCTGCGGTTCTTGGGGTCGCTGCTGAGCCACTCCGCAATATCTCGATCTTCGCGCGTCGTTCGGCCGCGCGGGGCGGTTCCCTTCATGGGGCGAGTGGTGATGCTGCGCGTGATTGCATTGTCTTCCAGGCGGAAGAACAGTTCCGGCGAAAAGGATTGGATGCGGCGGTCCTGCTGGGTATGGAGGAAAGCGCCGTAGGGGACCGGCTGGCGGCTGCGCAGGCTTTGGTAAAGTGCGGCAGAGCTGCCTGCGGAATGCACCCGTACGGGCACAGTAAAGTTGAGCTGATAGATGTCGCCCGAGCGAATCCACTCATGAATGGTAGCGATGCGTTCAGCGTATTGCTGTTCCGTGATAGGCAGCGCGGTTTCGAGTTGCGGAGCGGGTTCCTGCTGCAGGCCAATCATTGCAGAACGGAATTTCTCAAGGCCGGGAGGATTGCCGTCGGCGAATGTCCCAGCATGGTGGTCGAAGAGATAACACCGGTCGTAGATGCCGAGCCAGGCTAGCGGCTGGCCGGGGCGAATTGGCCGCAGGGCTGCCGTGGGCTCAAAGAAATGACCGCATTCGTAGCTGAAATATCCGGCGGCATGGTGGCCAAGAGCAACTGCGCCCTCAATCTCTGCAAACAGAGCGGGGAGATCGGCCAATTGGTTGGCGATGAGGATGCGGAGGGGAGCCGTAAAAAGGCGCGAACCGGAGATGGGGTGCGGCCCAGCTTTGCCAAGATCGATTGCGCAAGACTCGGCTGCAACAGGCTGTGCGCCCTCAAGCAGGACGGTTGCCGGCGTGTGCTCGACCAGCGCGTAGAGTTCCGCGGGAAGGGGATGCCAGCGGTTCATGCAGCCCAGATTACTTGACAGTGAGTGCCAAGGTGGTGGAATTCGTGATTGCCGTGACGCCGTTGCTGGATTGGGCAGTGACGATGACCGTGTAAGTTCCAGAAGGCGTGGCGGGATTGATGGGCGGCCCGTGGTGGAAGTAGTCGTAGCGAGGATTGCAGCCTGTTGTACCCATCACGGTAACGAGTGCAAGCAAGGTGAGGAGCGAAAGCCTTTGCAACCACGGGCGGCGACGTGCACCCCAGGCTAGTCCGCCAAAGCAGAGCGCACCGGGCAGCAGAATTGCCAAGGCCACTGAATTGGAGCGGGAATGGGTTACCGAGGCTGTGGACTGCGCCTGGGTGAGAATGACCAACGTGCTGGTGAGCGGAGCTGTGGCTGCCGGCAGGATTTCAAGGTTCTCCGGTGTAAAGCTGCAGGAGGACTGATCGGGAAGGCCGGAACAGGACATCGTGATGAACATCGGGGCCGTGAGCGCGGCGCTGTTCACTGGAGTTACTGAGGCCGTAGCTGTTCCTGATTGACCGGCGGTGAGAGTCAGCGTTGCAGGCGCCGCAGCGACCGTGAAGTTGGGAGTGCTGCTGACCTGGGCCTGCACTTCGGCCACTGGGGAAACCGATGGCTTATGAGTGGCGTCGCCCGAATATGTCGCCAGCAGAGAATGGTTGCCGGGAAGCAGGTCAACCGCAATGCTGGCTTGGCCAAGTGCATTCAGAGCCGCGCCGACCAGTGGAATTCCGTGGTCGCTGATGGCGACGCCGCCGGTTGCCGGCAGCCCATCCTCGCCGATGACATTGACCGCAATTGTGGCTCGCGTACGTCCGCTCAGGTCGCGGGTCTGCGCGTTCACCGTGATCTGCGTAGGCACTCCCTGCGTGCTTTCCGAGGCCATT
>PLKU01000358.1 GCA_003140705.1 Acidobacteriaceae bacterium | reverse complement strand
CATCAGGAGAAATGCTCTAAGCGGGGCCGCGTTGCTAGAACGCCTTCACTTGCAAACGGAGAGAGAGCGGGGCTTGCGCCCCGCTCTCTCTCTGCATGGATGCAGTTTAACGCCAGTGGCCTTCAATAAGGATCCACTCTCCATGACGGTGGACCCAGTGGTGCGCCACCCAGTGAGCGCCGGGATGAGGCGCACGATCCCAGCGGCCAGGGGTCCAAACGTAGCGGTCACCTTCGTAGCGGTGATAGCCGTCGATCCAAACGTAGCCACGATCTGGCGGCGGTGGCCGGCGTTCAACAATTGGCGGCGGTGGCCCAATGCGGATGACAACCTGCGCAAATGAAGCCGCGGGGAGCAAAGTGAGAGCAAGCAAAACTGCCAGTGAAATTTTCTTCATGGTGCTTTGATTCCTCCTTGGGACTGATCATATCCGGACACCTGCGTGCGTTCCGGCATGTTGATGATATGAACGCAAAGCCGCGGAATTAGTTGTCCGTCAATCTCAGCTTTTCCTCACAACTCGTTGTAACATCTGTGGTTTAATCGGCGGTGTGCTGAATTGCACACCCGCTTCAATCTCTTCGGCCAGAACCTCTGCAGCTGTAATACAAGCGGCGCGGTCAATATCGAGATGCGTCACGAGTCGAATATTATCATTGCCGACGGCGCTCATAAGCACACCCCTTGCCTTGAGCCGTTTCACCAACTCGGCTGCGCTCCGCCCTCCGGTCAACCGGAATATAACGATGTTGGTCTCCACTGCGTCCAATTCAATCTCCACGCCCTCCATGTTCGAAAGAGACTCAGCCAGCAAGCGCGCATTTGCATGATCCTCATGGAGCCGCGCAGGCCCCTTTTCAAGTGCAACGAGCCCCGCCGCGGCCAGCACACCCGCCTGTCGCATGCCGCCGCCCAGGGCCTTGCGAAAGATTCTCGCCCGCTCCATCTGCTCAGATGATCCGGTAAGCATCGATCCCACTGGCGCGCCCAGCCCCTTTGAAAGGCAAAACATCACCGTGTCGAATCCCCTGGTAAGAGTCTTTACATCCACGCCCAAGACCACCGCAGCGTTAAAAATGCGAGCTCCATCGAGGTGAACAGGGAGCTTCCGCTCCCTCGCTCCCGCCCATATCTCTTCCATAACAGCCAGCGGCGTCACTGTTCCCCCGGCAAGATTCGCCGTATTCTCGATCTCGATAAGCCCGGTGGCCGCTCGGAACGCACCACGGCTCGTGATCAACGGTTCAATGTGGTTCCAGGTCAGGATGCCGTGTTCCGCCGCAACGGCCCGCACCAGGCAACCCGAAAAGACTGCCGTGGTAGCCATCTCCCAGTCCAGAATGTGCGCTCGCGATTCTGCGATCACTTCCTGTCCCGGTTGAGTGTGCAATCGAATCGCAATCTGATTGCCCATGGTGCCCGTAGGCACAAATAACGCTGCTTCACGGCCAAACATCTCGGCCGCGCGCTTTTCGAGCAAGTTGACTGTGGGATCCTCGCCGTAGACGTCGTCCCCCACCTCTGCAGCTGCCATCGCAGCCCGCATCTCAAGCGTGGGCCGCGTAACAGTATCCGAACGAAGGTCGATAATGGCCGCCAATTTCCCTTCCTTCCTGAACTTTAATTCGTTTCGAAATGGATTGTGAGCCAGGTCAAGGTGCGGATCCAATCAATAAAACAAAACGACTCGATGACGCGTCGACCTGCAAGCCAGCCGAATTTATAACGCCGCATCAGCCGCGCCACACATCCTAACCACGCGGATTCCCCAAGGGAATACCCTGTTCAGCGCTCCTAAGGTATCTGTGCCATAGGCAGCTCGATCACCGGAGTCCGCTTGCCATCCTTCATGGTGTAGGCCCAAAGCCCGTGGAAGTTTTCCCGCAGCCCGGGCTGTGCCTTCAGCAGCGCGCTGAGCACGGCAACCGCTTCGGTCCGCGTTGCCGCCGGGTCCGTCACACCCGTCGATTCGTAGGTGACTCCGAGATCCGCCTGGTGGAGCGAAGCGTCAAGGCGCACCGCGTCGATTTTCCAGGTACGCGGTCCATCGGGGATGCTGTATGGAAAGGCCTCCTGGGGAGAGCCTTTGATCGCCGTCTGCTCCGCGGTAAGTTTTTCAAGATTCGGCGAGGAGATGAAGTCCACGGGCAACAACAATGATCGCGCGGCCTCATAGCTGAACCACGCGCTCCACGGTTGATCCGATCGCACCAGTTCACGAGCGTGCGACCAATACCACACTCCATCATGACCATCGAAAATGCCTTGGCGCACCGACAATCCGGCCAGCTTCCATGCTGGATTGGCGGCAGTTAGTTCCCACGCCAGGATCAAGCCCAGCTGTCCACCCAATGCTGCTCCATTGGCATCTGCAAGGACCACAGCATAACGGCCCGGAGGAAGCGCCCGCATGGTGACAGTCACCGTGAGCGATCCGCTGGTGTTCGAGCAGAAGAACTGCGTATCGGCAGGGGCTGTCAGGCTGGTTGCATCCAGCACGTAAACATTTCGCAACTGCACCTGGCCACCCTTCATGAGCGGCGCGGCCGCCTCCACAGCTCCGCGAATGCCGTCCCACTCGGCTGCCTCAGCCGGCAATAATGCTGCCTGCAATGCTGCATAGGCCTGCTGGACCACCGCTTGAGAGAGTTGGCCACCAGTCGCCGAGAGTGCGGCTCGATCCTGAGTGGACAACTCCGCCTGCGTGACGCAACTTGTGGCTCTGCACGCCAACGGAATGGCCAGCAGAATTGTGCCAACCAAAATCGTCGAGCTGAGGCGCATCTCTCCAGGCATCCTAAGGAATCCTCCCTGCCCAGCGAAACTCTTCTTTGAGCGTCCCCGAGCCACTGTTAGTCTAGTACAGTGGAGCGGCAATGATGAGCGGCGCCTGGACCCGCTACTCAGTCCGGGCGCCGGACCGTGCCGGGAGGCGATTTCCATGCGAACCACAAACGAGCTGGAATCTCAGATCGCAGCCTGCAAGAATGCTCGTAACCCTAGTTTGCTTTGCGTCCTCACTCCACTTGTGGCTTTGGCCGCTGCTCTGATTCTGGGTGGCCAGAAGCAAGTAATAGCCCAGGCACCTGCCCAAGCCCCGCCTCCCGGGACAGCGGAAAAGCCTGTTCACCATCGGACGCATCCCAGCGCAACTCATCCCACCGGAACGCCGACTCCGGCTCCAGCCCCCACGGCGCCTGAAGTTCCTGCCGCTCCCGAGGTCCCCAATTGGCCTGCTAATGATCATCCAACTGAGGCATCCATCGTGTGGGACAGCCAGGGTCTCCGCATAAACGCCGCGAACTCGAGCCTTCAGCAAATATTGAAGGATGTTTCCACCGCTACCGGTGCCAAGGTTGAGGGATTCACCATCGATCAACGGATTTTTGGCGTTTATGGCCCTGGGCAGACACGCGACGTCCTTTCAGAGGTTTTGCAAGGGTCCGGCTACAACGTGATGATGATTGGGGACCAGGGCCAAGGAACCCCACGCCAGATCCTGCTCAGCATTCGCCATTCAGGCGACTCAGCACCTGCCGTGAGTGGCACACAGTCCCACAGCAACGACGACGATTCCGATGCCGAAGAACCTCCTCCGCCTCAGCAACCTCCGTCGCCACAGATTCGCCCTGGCTTTACGCCCGGCGGCCCGCCCCGCACTCCTCAGCAAATCATGCAGGAGATGCAGCAGCGCCAGCAACAGATGCAGCAGCAACAGCAGCAGCAGCAGCAAAACAACCCGCAAAACTAGGGCCTTGGGTCGATTGGCCATCTGCAGTGACAGATGGGGACGTATTGCCGGCGGCTGTCCGCACCGGCCTGCAACTCTGTGGATTGATGGAATTAGATAATTCGCAACTAAGCTTGAAAAAAGCGACATCTATGCAGAATGATCAGCGATAGCGCATCTTTACTGCAATCTTACCGCCTCAGGCTGCACCTTTACCGGCACTGGATCAGCCTGCGAGCGCATCAGCGCAAATCCCATACGGAGAATTCCGTAGGCTGCCAGAATGCCAAATGCCAACGAGCCCACCGACGCACAAATCAGCATTGCCAAGTTCCAAAGTCCTTCCATTTCGCTCCACTTCAAAAAACGTTCCTGCGATTGTCGCAGAATGACCACCGCATTTCACCCTCAATGTATTGCCAAATGGGATACCCCTCAACCGCAAGTAACATGCGGCTCACAGGTCAAAGTGTGGGTGGCGCTGGGCGCAAAAGTGGGCTTGAGGGGGTTTGAAGCCCTTACCTGCCGAGCCAACCACCATCCACCGCAAGAACATGGCCATTGATATAGTCGCTGGCCGAAGAAGCAAGAAAGACAACCGCACCGGCGACATCTTGCGGCGAGCCCCAGCGGCCTGCTGGGATGCGCTCAAGAATCTGCCGTGAGCGAACCGGATCGGCGCGCAGCGCCTCTGTGTTGTCGGTCTCCATGTAGCCTGGCGCGATCGCGTTTACCTGCACGCCTTTTTCGGCCCATTCGTTCGCCAGTGCCTTGGTCACTTGCGCCACTCCACCTTTGGCAGCCGCGTATGCAGGCACTCTCACGCCACCTTGAAAGCTGAGCAATGAGGCGATGTTGATGATTTTTCCGGAACCCTGTGCCAGCATGTGCCTGCCCGCGCTCTGGCTCAGCCGAAAAACGCTCGTAAGATCGGCCGCCATCACCTCATCCCAATCAAGCTCGCTAAAGTCCACGGCGGGCGCACGACGAATGATTCCTGCGTTATTGACCAGAATGTCGATGGAGCCAAGCGCCGCCACAGTTGATTCAACGAGTTCCGGGCAGCGGTCAGGGTAGCGGAGGTCGGCCACCAACTCGACATGTCTGACCGTTGTTGCCGCCACGCGCTCAACGACGGCAGAGGGAACCGATTGCGAACCATGCAGCGCCACGTTCGCGCCCGCTTCGGCCAGTGCAAGGGCAATCTCCGCGCCCAACCCGCGAGATGAACCTGTAACCAGCGCATTCTTGCCGGTAAGTCGAAATGAGTCGAGGATCAACGAATTGCTCCCTTGGCTCCCAATTTGCGCGCTTGTTTGAATCTGTGCCGAGGCCGGTCACCACAGCGCCTGAAAATACTACAAGAGCTCTACTACCTTGAGCGCGTCCATGTCTGTATAGACCTGGTTCTCTCCGCCCATCCCCCAGCAGAAGGAGTAGCTGGCGGTTCCAACGCCCGCATGAATCGACCAACCCGGGGAGACGGCTACTTGCTTGTTAGCCACAATCAGATGCCGAGTCTCCTTTGCCGGTCCCATCATGTGCACAACCCGGTGATCCTCAGGTAGATCGAAGTACATATAGACCTCAGACCGGCGCATATGTGTATGCGGAGGCATTGTGTTCCAGACGCTGCCAGTCGCCAGTTCGGTGAAGCCCATCACCAGTTGGCAGCTTTTGGCGCCTTCCAGGTGGATCAGCTTGTTGATGGTACGGTGATTGGCCGTAGCGCTGTCTCCAAGCGTGAGCGGCATTCGATCCGCAGCGCGCACAACTGAAGTGGGATAGATAGCGTGAGCAGGATAGCTGAGGAGATAAAATTCCGCAGGCTCAAGTGCGCTGACGCTTGAAAATGAAATGCTGTGTTCGCCCTTGCCAATGTAGAGCGCATCTTTATTCCCCAACGAATGCGCCTTGCCATCTACATCAACTGATCCTTCGTCTCCAATGTTGAAGACACCCAGTTCACGCCTCTCAGTGAATGTGGACGCGCGCAGCTCCTTTGGGCAAGGCAGCGCTAAAGGCGAGCCCACGGGCACCGCGGAACCAATCACGGTTCGATCCAGGTCGACATAGACAAGCTGAACCTGATTGGGAGCGAAAAGATCCTCGAGCAGAAATGTGGAGCGCAACTCCGCCGTAGACATGCGCGAATAGCGGACTTCATCCGCCATTTGCAAAACCTTCATAGTGTCACCTGCAGAACAGTCCTAGACCAGTCTAAACGCATCTTCTGAGGACAAGTGGGGCAACGTCCGGGCGCTTGCGCCGCCGACCTAAGTGGTTGGCGCCTTCCCAAGAAAGACCGGGCATATGTGCCTCACGTAGAGATTCTCCCTTACGTTCTTTGCAATCACGCCCTCGTTGGCTTCAAGGAGGTCGAGATAACGGGATCCCAGCTTTGCTGCAACCTTGAAACCTACATGCAGGAGCTGGCGAAGACTTGAGTTGTAAACGGGTGAGAGGCGGTCGTGGCGCAGTGCGGAGGTAAATTGAACGGAGGTCCACTGATTCACTTCCCCTGGCAGAGGAAGTTTGGCTGGATCGATGTCGATTACCGTTGCATACGGTGCGCACAGCTCAGCGGAGTGAGCATAGGCTTCAGCATAGATCTCCTTTGCCAGCGCCAGGCCGTCGCCTCCGGCCTCGGCAAGACCGATGAGTTCTTCAAGCCAGTTGGTGCCGGCAGTCTTCAAATGCACACCAGTTGAGAATTCCTTCATCGATTCGTAGATGGCCGGATAAATTGAGAATTTGTCGCTGCCGGAGTGGACGCTTAGCTTGAGATTATCAGGCAAGCCGTAGCGGGCAACGGCATGACGAATGGCGGCCATGTCGAGAGCCATCTCGCGAGCAAACTGGCTCGCATCTCCCACGTAATCCACACCCTTGTTAAAGCGTCCGCTAAACTTGGGCGCGATGGTCTGGATGGGAATCCCTTCATCGGCAATGGCCGCGAGGATAATCAGCAACTCGGCCGGGGTTTGCGCAAAATCCGTCTCATCCATCGAGACTTCAGAGATGAAGGTACCCTTTCCTTTTGCCGTCTCGATCCTGCGGTAAATTTTGCCCGCCTCCTGAATCGCAAAGAGAAACTTCGCCGCCGTCTGGCCCAGCATCTCAGACGTGATTAGGATGCTCTCGCCTGAGCCTTCCATCTGAGTCGTCCCAAGGAGTTCAGAATGCTTCTTTACAAAGATATCGATCGACGCCCTCTCGGCGGGCTTGCCGATGTAGTCGGCAACATCCATGGTGTAGAAGTCACAGGGAGTCAGAAAGCGATCCACGGTGGAAAGGTTGATATGGTCCGCATCGCAAAAGTAGGGGAGTTTCCAGCCAAGTTCCTCCACCGCGGAATCGGCAGCAGAGCGAACTGACGTGGGTTCCGAACCGATAATCAGGTGCTCCCGGTTGGACTTGTTCCAAACAGGAATTATGTCTACGCCTGCCTTGGCGCCGAGGATGCATGCCTCGAGTTGAGCTTTAGCTTGGTGGGCAAACCGATCTCCAACGCCAATTGAGAATTTCCCGAGTATCGCCATATTTGATTCCAGACCTTCCTTAGGCCCACCGGTGAGAGGTCAGACCACTAAAAGAATACACGCCCGTGGAGAATTATGCCAGACTGCCTGCGGCTATTCCCTGACCTTGATGACCAAATAGCTGTAAGTCGTTCCCGGAGCAATAATAAGTTGATGCGGTGTCCCTTCAGGGATGTGGACAATATCGCCGACCGAAATGGTTTGAACGACACCGTTCTGAATGCGGCTGCCCCTGATTTCCCCATCACTTCCAGTGTGCGGGTCAATGACGGTTCAACCGGTGATCAGTGTAGCCTTCCCCTCGGTCACGATCATCACGTCATCGAAGTGAGTGTGGATTTCCCCACCCCCACTCGTCGTTCTGGCGTTGAGGCGCATTGCATGGCCCCCAAAATCCGCAAGGGTTGCGGTCGAGCTGCCCTTCGTCCTGGCTTGATCGGCCAATTGAGCAGCTGCTCGTGTACCTCCGCGGCTTGGAAGACCTGAGCCTTCACCGGTGACTGTGCCCACAACGATGTGGAAAGAACCGCTAACGCAATTGCAGTTGCAAGCTTCACGACGACCTCACTCAACCAGATAAATTCACATCTGTCAGAGACTATTTTGGCTTTCGCCGCTTCGAGGCAATGTGAATTCGCCTCAGGCTGTTTTCGACTTCACAAATACGATCCGATTGCCGTCTGGGTCTCGAATGAAGATCATGGATTTGTGCTGTTCAACCGGTATTTGCAGCGCCTTGAGCTGAGCCGCCGCGCGCCGAAGATCAGAGACGCCAAGGTAAAGCTGAAAAGCGGAACCCGGTCCGTGTTCCACAATCTCGACTTGCTGGTTCGTTGGGCCGGGAAGTCCGAGCCATGCTTGCCCTGGCTCCAGGGCTGGAGCTGAAACAAAAGCTAGCTTCTCTTGGTAGAACTTGCGCGCCGCTACCGTGTCCTGCATCTCGATGCCCACGGCGACAATCTGCTGCGCCACGCGACTTGCTCCGAGGTGCAATCCACGGTCGTTGGTATGTTTTGACCCCGGTATATATTGCGTATATTCAAGGTTCTGGTTTTCAGGACCAACCATGGTAAACAGCAAATTGCCGGCTCCGGCCTTGCGGACAACAGTGGGAGAGAGGCCCCGTGCCTGGTAGGCACTTTTGAGCACCTCGATGTCTTCCGACTCAAAACAGACGTGCATGAAGCCAACGGGGTCCGAAGGCTGGTGTTGTGGATAGAGTTCGATAAACTGCCGGTCATTGACCTTTACGAAGGATTGAGTCGTTGCTCCACCCTGGCTCATCGAGAATGCTTCTTCAAATCCAAGCTTTTCGTAGAAGGCACGGACCCTTTCTAAGTCCGACACACGAATTGCAGCATGTGCAATTCCTGCAAGCTCCGGAGTTGGCGCAGGCGTCGACGCCGGTGCCTGTAACCTAGCCGCGAGACCGATGCTCATCAAAAGAGTTGCCTCGAGCAGGCAGGCAAAGTTCTTTGAAAATGGCTTGGGCAGCCAACGCAACTTGAAGCTGGTAATCGGCGTAATTCTTACCATTTTCTGCAACCTTCTTCCTGCCGCTTGCAATGATCGCATTTCAATATCGAAAAAGTGTACCATGCGAATGCAAGCGTGGAGATCAGCTAATGAGCGATCTCAATCGGACAAGGAGTTCCTCTTGATGATGAAGCTGGTAAGCATCCCAATTGCGACAGCAATCCTTTTTGCACACATTTCTCTAGCAGGGTCGCAGCAGCCGTGGCAGCAGATGCAGAGCCCTTCGGCGGCTCAGGTAGCTGCGCGGTGGAATGTTCCTCCGCCGGAGTACGGGCCGGAGCCTTATTACGGCTTGAACGGGCCCGTTACTATCCCCCAGGTGGAGCGCGACCTGGACACGCTGCAGAGTCTCGGCTTCCAGGCCGTAACCGTTCAGGCGGGCTATAACATGCCCTTCGCCTACCTGTCGCCGGAGTACTTTGCCTTCTTTCGTAGTTTTGTCGCCGAAGCAAAGAAGCGCAACATGCGCGTCTGGATCGTCGATGATGCAGGGTACCCAAGCGGCTTTGCCGGCGGGAAGTTCGCCACGGAAAAGCCAGAACTGCGCATGCAGGCAATTGAGATATCGAAGAAGATTCCCGCCGTCGATGGAGCTCCGCTCCATCTGATTGTTTCCCCTGAAGTAGTAAGCGCGGCTGCGGTGGATCTGGACGGCGTAGCGATTCCACTCCAACTGAAAGGCAACATTCTGGATTGGACTGCGCCCAGNNTGATAGCGGATCGCGAATTCCGCACCTCGCCCACGCGCTCCGACACCAACACGCAACGCGTGAAAGACACCTCGCAGTCGCTTGAGGATTATCTCAATCCCGCCGCAACAGAACAGTACTTGAGCTACACACACGAGCAATACAAACAAGCCGTCGGCGACGAATTCGGCAAGACGATCATGGGCTTCCGCGGTGACGAGCCCGACTATTCGATTGCCGGCCTGCCGTGGACACCGACTTTCTTTCAACGGTTTCGCGAAATCAAGGGATACGACGTCCAACCGTTTGTTGCGCTGTTTGCACAAACACCTTCCCGTCGCGACCCGGGCATTCCTATTCATCTCACTGCTGAGCAAGTTCGCATCAAAGGTGACTACTATGACGTCTTCTCTCAGATGTTTGCTGCCGGCTTCTTCAAGCCGCAGGGGGACTGGTGCGCTACCAACCATCTTGAATACCAGATGCATTTGAATCACGAAGAAATGGAGATGGAACTCGTGAAGAGCGAGGGATCATTTTTTCGCGACATGCGCTCGGTTGAGGTTCCTGGGATAGACGCCATCTGGCATCAAATCTGGAAAGACACAATCTCGGATTACCCTCGTCTCGCTAGTTCAGCTGCCCATGTCTATGGCAAGCCCCGAGCGTTCACCGAGAGCTTTGCTGCATACCGTCCTGCCCCTGATGTTGAGATGGCTCGATACATCCTGAATGAGCAATTCGTTCGCGGCGTCAACCAGGTCGAGACGATGTATTTCCCAGCTACCTCTGCTGGACCCAAGCCGCCCTCAGGGTATATGGGGCAGCCCGGCTTTCCGGAATTGCTCGCCTATGTCCGCCGCATGAGTTACCTGATGTCGATGGGCCGGCCCGATGCAACCGTGGCTCTTTACTTGCCTTCCGCATCTATGTGGCTCGGGAACGATGCCTCGGATACGCAGTTCGTGTCTACTGAGCGGCTCTTGGGCGAGCACCAGATTGATTTCGATATCATCGATGAAGACGCGCTGGAACAAGATCTGAAGGCCCGTCCAGGCAGATTTGAATCATTAAGCGGGAACCGCTACCGAACAGTGATCTTGCCCGAGCCAATGGTCATTTCCGCCGACGCCCTGACTCGGCTCAAAGTATTCGCTCACAGTGGCGGCAAAGTGCTCTTTCTTGGTGGCACACCAACCTGGATTTCAAATCGGACCATCAAAGATGCTGTTCCGGCGACGATTGAGGACTTCTCATGGGCGACGGTAGTCGCGGCCCAGTTGCCGCCCACTCCAACGCCGCCCGCCAACCCGCCCACTTCGCCGCCGCTTCCTCAGACTGTCCCCAGTGAGATTCTCGCAGCACTGAATACTGCAATCATTGCGCCGGTTCTCCAGTTAGATACCGCAGATACGGCGGTGCGCGCGATGAAGCGGAGATGGAAGGATGCTGATGTTTATCTCATCTTCAATGAGGGTCCCGAAATCAGAAAACATACTGTCACTCTTTCGAGCACAGGTCGTTCTGCTGAAATCTGGGATCCACAGACCGGAGCCGTGCTGCCGTTCGCGTCAACCCGTTCCGTTACCGGCATCTCAATAAAGTTGAGCCTTCCGCCGTACGCGACAAGCGTCATCGTCGTTCGATGAGCAACGCATGATCCAGGAAGTCATGACCGACGCATGACCCTTTCTGCTTAAAGCAGTTTATTGTCGATGCTGCTCAGACTAGTGTCTGCAGCCGCGCGGCTCCAGCCGATACGTAGATCCTTAACATCATGCAAGGAGAAGGCACCGTCTATCCCGCGGGGAGCTGTCACCGCAAAGAAGTCTGCCCGTTCGATCCCGGTCAAATAGAACGCAGGCCGAGCGTCAGTCATGGTATTCGCAATCTCCACATGGCTCATCTCGACGTTGCGCATGTGTCGCATGAAGAAGCCTGAAGCAGGCATGGCGCCAAACATCCCCGGCTCGGGGTACTTGTTCTCAAACTCCGGTGGCTGAATCTTGGCATCGTCAGCCGTTCCTCCACCAACAGTCTCGATGTAAATGTTTGAGAGCTTGACGTCCTCGATGGGAAAACCAGGAATTCCGCTCAAAACGGAGCTAACCTTCAGTGGTGCGTTGTAGCAGACCAGGTTACTCACGAGTATCCGCTTGAGGGTCCCCACCTTAGTGCTCTCCGCTGGGCCGCGCAACCGCGCTCCCAGCCGCATAAACAGCGGCCCGGAAACCAGATCGCGCATGGTGGTGTTGGTAATGGTAAAGTCTTCAAGCAATGCGCCGTCCACCGATTCGAGAGCGTAGCCCTGGCAGCCTTCGAATACACAGTTGGAGATTGTGAAGTTTATAAAGCCGCCATTGGCCTCCGTCCCGCATTTGATGCGGCCCGTACGAGGCACGTGAAAGTCAGGCGCAAACTTCTTGAAGGTTCCGGCAAGAACTGAGCCAAGCTCGTAGTAGCCAGTGACCCAGCAATTTGTAATGGTCACGTTCCTGGTAGGTCGCGGGTAACCCAACGCATAACTCGACTTGGGGCAAATGCCGTCATCCCACGGTGAATTGACCGTGCAGTTCGACACGCGCACGTTCTGGCAGCAATCGATGTCCATGCCATCCCGATCGGTATCGATTCGGAGGTTGTCGATTGTCAGGTTGTCAACGCCAGTAAGGAGAAGGCAGAAGTGGCCGCCCTTGAGCATTGAGAAATCTCGCAATAGAACATTTCGGCAATTCTTGAGCGCAATTGCTTTGTTGCCCACCCCTGGCTGTTCAGCCCTGTAGATGGGATAGTCGCCACGAGCTGCGCGCCCAGCGCCGAAGCTGAGACCCTTCCCCCATATCAAACCTGGACCAGTAATGCTCACGTCATTGAGATCTTCTCCCCAGATCAAGGAGTTATGCCAATGGTTATGGCCGTAATCCTGATAAGCATCCCATGCGGTGTTCGGCTCGGCGGCATCGTAAACACCGCCGTGATAGCCAGTCTCCTGGCCGGGGAGTGGTGAGTCGGCCGCAATGATCGCGCTTCCCTGCTCCAGGTGAAGGTGGACCATGCTCTTCAGACGAATCGAGAAACAAAGATACGTTCCTGCTGGAA